>NZ_JARANW010000001.1:0-320470 GCF_029889825.1 Halomonas sp. 11-S5 | reverse complement strand
TTTATCGATCTGATGAGGCGAATAGCCCGCTATTTAACGAATCAGATCGAATGAAGTTGGCCGAAAGACCGGTTCTCGCAGTAGATCAGCGTTAAGTCCGACAGGCTCCTAAGCACTGGTGGTACCAACTGCCGTGCAGTTCGAGCTTTACAAGTGGGTCAAGCGGGAGGTGGGCGAGCCACGGGCACTTGAGGTCATCGCCGCCACGGAGAGTGCCAGGGTAGTAACATTCGATGGCGCCATCGCCCTGCTCGCCGCCGACCTGGCTCTAGAGCATCGACTCTCCTTCGCCGACGCGATCATCTATGCCACGGCGAGTTTTTCCGAATCAGTACTGGTGACGTCGGATGATCACTTCGAAGGGCTCCCGGACGTCATTTTCCTTGATAAGCGCGGCGGCCATGGGGATCGCTGATCAGCGGTCCCGCTGATGTTGGAGGTGTCCGCCGGCCCAGGTCTCGGCCACGCAGCGATCGTCGCCCAGCATCATCAGCGCGAAGAGCGTCTCGGCAAGCGAGTGGCTGCGGGCCGTGCGCCGTGACAGCAGCGGGGTGGCGGCCGGGTCGAGCACCACCAGGTCGGCCTCCATGCCCGGGGCGAGGCGGCCGATGTGGCCGTCCAGCGACAGCGCCCGGGCGTTGCCCAACGTCAGCCCGTAGAAGCCCTGCCAGGCGGTGAGCGGCTGGCCGCGCAGCTGGCCCACCTGGTAGGCGGCCTTCAGCGTGGCCAGGCCGGAGAGGTCGGTGCCGCCGCCCACGTCGCTGGCGTAGGTGATGTTGAGGCCCATCTCGCGGGCCGCCAGGCGGTCGAAGAGGCCGCTGCCGAGGAAGAGGTTGGAGCTCGGGCAGAAGGCGAGGTTCGCCCCCCGGTCGGCGAGCCGGCCGCGCATCGCCTGGTCCAGGTGGATGCCGTGGGCGAAGGTGCTGCGTGGGCCCACCAGGCCCGACTCCTCGTAGACCGACAGGTAGTCGCGGCTGTCGGGGAAGAGCTGTGCGACCCAGTCGAGCTCGCCGGTGTTCTCGGCCAGGTGGGTCTGCAGCCACAGGCTCGGGTCGTTGCGCATCAGGCCCCCGGTGGCGTCCAGCTGGGCCCGGCTGGAGGTGGGGGCGAAGCGCGGGGTCAGGCTGTAGCCCAACCGCCCCTTGCCGTGCCAGTCGCCGATCAGCCGCTCGGTGTCGCGGATGCCGCCGAGGGTGTCGTCGCAGAGCGCGTCGGGGGCATGGCGGTCCATCAGCACCTTGCCGGCCAGCATGCGCAGCCCGCGTCGGCGGCTGGCCGAGAAGAAGGCATCGACGGAGACCGGGTGGCTCGAGCAGAACACCTGGGCGGTGGTGGTGCCGACCCTCAGCATCTCGTCGAGGAAGGCCTCCGACAGCGCCTCCGCATGCTCCCGCGCCGCGAAGCGACACTCCTCGGGGAAGGTGTAGTCGCCCAGCCAGTCGAGCAGCTGTCGGCCGTACGAGGCCATGATCTCCAGCTGCACGTAGTGCACGTGGCTGTCGATAAAGCCAGGCATGATCAGCTTGCCGCGATGGTCGATCACCTCGATCCCGTCGGGGAGCTCGGGGGCCAGGCGCGCATGGTCGCCCACCGCGCGGATGTGGCCGTCCTCGATCCACAGGGCGCCATCCGGGTGGTGGCGCACGCTGCCCTCGGCGGGGGTATCGGCCTCGCCGGGGTCGGCATCGAAGCTCAGCAGTTCGGCGCGCAGCACGCGCGAATCGTTATGGGTCATCTCGTCAGGGCTCATCGTTATTCGTCACACCGGGGCTGACACGGGGGCAGGCCTGCGAGGAAGCGCTGTGAATACCTCCCTGTACGCTACCGACGCCATCCATGGCGTAGGACCTCCTCTTCGGCCTCCCCCCGGCGCCCCTGGTTCCTTCCCTATTTGTGGGGCTCATCGGTGAGCATGCTGCGCAACTCGGCCGGGTCTAGGCCGCGCTGATCGCCTCGCTCGGGCGACTCGATCAGCGGCAGCAGCTCGGCGATGGCGGCGATGGCGATGGCGTAGGGCGTCTTGTCGCCGCCCCGCTTTTCACCCTGATTCCGGCCCGCCGCGGTGCCGATGGGGCAGCGCACGCCGGCGAGCGCCTCCTCGCCATGTCCGGCCTCGCGCAACCGGGCGCGGAAACTGGCCCACTTGCTCCTCGAGCCGATCAGGCCCAGCGAGGCCGTGTCGCCGCGGGCGAGCAGGGCATCCACCAGGGCGCGGTCCTCGGCGTGGTCATGGGTCAGCACCAGGGCGTGGACGCCGGGCGGCAGGGCGGCCACGGCCTCGGCCGGGTCGGGGGCAGGGTGACAGGCGAGGCGCGGCTGGTCCGACGCCCAGGCGGGGAAGGCGTCCGCCCGGCTGTCGTGCCACCGCACTCGCCAGGGCAGCGGGGCGGCCAGACGCACCAGTTCCCGGCCCACATGACCGGCGCCGAAGACCGCCAGCGTGGTGGTGCTGCCGGGAAAGACCTCGAGCAGCACGTTGACGAAGCCGCCGCAGCACTGGCCGCTGCGCCCGCCCAGGCTGAAGGCCTCCAGGCTCATGCCGGCCTCGCACTCGCCATCGGGGCCTGCCAGGCGTCGGCGGGCCGCCGCGATGGTCTGCCACTCGAAGGTGCCGCCGCCCAGGGTGTCGTAGACCGCATCGGCGGTGATCACCATGCGCGCCCCGGGCTCCCGGGGCGTGGAACCGGCGCTGGTCACCTGGGTGGCCAGGACATGGGGCAGGCCTTCGCGCTGCAGCCGGTGCAGCGCAGCATGCCAGCTCTCCGCCTGCATGCTCATGGCGTCGACTCCCCGCGGTGGCGCAGCGCTTCGGCGGCCAGCAGTACCCGCTCCGGCGTGGCCGGGGTGTCGAGCTGTGGCGCCTCGCGGTAGTCGGCCAGGCTCGCGAGGGCATCGCGCAGCGCCGCCCACACCGAGATGCCGAGCATGAAGGGCGGCTCGCCCACCGCCTTGGAGCGATAGATGCTGGCCATGGAGTTGGGGTGCCCCTCGAGCAGCTCGACGTTAAAGATCTCTGGCAGGTCGCCGAAGGTGGGAATCTTGTAGGTGGCCGGCCCGTCGGAGATCAGTTGGCCGGCGTCGTTCCACCTGAGCTCCTCGCTGGTCAGCCAGCCCATGCCCTGGATGAAGCCACCCTCCACCTGGCCGATGTCGATGGCCGGATTCAGGGAGTCGCCCACGTCATGCAGGATGTCGACTCGGTCCACCTGATACTCGCCGGTCAGGGTGTCGACGCTGACCTCGCTGACCGCCGCACCATAAGCGAAGTAGTAGAAGGGGCGCCCCTGGCCGGTGGTGCGGTCGTAGTGGATCAGCGGCGTGGCGTAGAAACCCTTCTCGGAGAGCGACACCCGCCCGAGATAGGCGGCCTGGACCAGCTCGCCCCAGGGGATGCGCCGCTCGCTCTCGCCGGTGCCGGCCACCAGATGACCGGCCTCCAGGCGCATGCCCTCGCGTTCCAGGTCCTGATCTGGATAAAGGTGCTCGCTGGCGAAGTCGAACAGCCGCGCCTTGAGGCTCAGGCAGGCATCGCGAGCCGCCATGCCGTTGAGGTCGGCGCCGCTGGAAGCGGCGGTGGGCGAGGTGTTGGGCACCTTGTCGGTGCGGGTGGCGGTGATGCGTACCGTGTCGAGGTCCAGCGCCAGTTCGCGGGCCACCACCTGGCAGATCTTGGTGTGCAGGCCCTGGCCCATCTCGGTGCCGCCGTGATTGATCATCACGCTGCCGTCGGTATAGACGTGCAGCAGGGCACCGGCCTGGTTGAGGTGCTTGGCGGTGAAGGAGATGCCGAACTTCACCGGCGTCAGCGCCAGGCCACGGCGGATCACCGGGCTCTGTGCGTTGAAGTCGGTGATGTCCCGGCGGCGTGCCCAGTAGTCGCTGCTCGCCTCGAGCCGTTCGACGACATGGTGCAGCAGGGCGACCTGCTCGACGGTCTGGCCGTAGTGGGTGGTCTCGCGCCCGGGGCGATAGAGGTTGCGCTTGCGGATCGTCAGCGGGTCCTCGCCGAGGCGTCTGGCGATGTCATCCATCGCCGCCTCGATCACCATCATGCCCTGGGGGCCGCCGAAGCCGCGGAAGGCGGTGTTGGAGGCGGTGTGGGTGCGGGCCCGGTGGCCGGCGACACGCGCCTCGCCCAGGGAGTAGGCGTTGTCGGCGTGGAACATGGCCCGGTCGACGATGGCGTCCGAGAGATCCGGGGAATAGCCGCAGTCGCCGATCAGGGTGAACTCGCCGCCCTGGATCACGCCCGCCGCGTCCACGCCCAGCCGGTAGCGGTTGTGAAAGGGATGGCGCTTGCCGGTGACGCGCATGTCCTCGGCGCGGGGCAGGCGCAGGCGGGTGGTGCGCCCGGTGCGCCGGGCCACCAGCGCGGCGATGCAGGCCCAGGGCGAGGCCTGGGTCTCCTTGCCGCCGAAGCCGCCGCCCATCCGACGTACCTCCACGGTCACCGCGTGGAAGGGGATGCCCAGCACCTCGGCGACCAGCTTCTGGGTCTCGCTGGGGTGCTGGTTGGAGGTATGGACGATCACCCCCTCGTCCTCGGTGGGCTGGACCAGGCAGGCCTGGCCCTCCAGGTAGAAGTGCTCCTGGCTGCCGACGAACTGCTCGCCCTCGATGACATGGGCCGCGTCCGCCAGCGAGCGCTGCCAGTCGCCGCTCTGCTGGACATGGGTGGGGCGCACGGCCTCGCCGCGCTCGGCGGCGGCCACCGGGTCGAGGCTCGCCGGTTGCTCGTCGATCTCCACGAGCGCCGCCATGCCCGCTTCCCGGGCGGCGCGATGGGTCTCGGCCGCCACCGCGAAGAGCACCTGGCCGGCGTAGCTGATCTCGTACTCGACGAAGATCGGGTCGCCGGGGAAGACCGGGCCGATATCGGTGTGCCCCGGCACATCGGCAAAGGCGACCACGTCCACCACGCCGGGCATCGCACGCACCGCCGCCAGGTCAAGGCGAGTCAGGCGACCATGGGCCACCGGCGAGAGCCCCAGGGCCAGGTGGAGGGCATCGGCGGGGGCGGCGATATCGTCGATATAGGCGGCGCGACCGGTGACGTGCTTGACCGCGCTCTCGTGGGCGCGGGCGCTGCCGGCAACGCCGCTGGCCGCGGGGGCCTGGGTCTTGAGGGGTTCCGTGTCCCGTGCCATGGGTCCGTCGCCCTTGATGCGACCCTGCTGCTCCTCGCGCACTCGTGTCGTGGTGTCATCGAGGTCGTTCGTCGCCCTGGACGGAGCATCCAGCTTAGTGAGCGTACGCATGGAGCATCACCTCCCGGGGAGCGTCGGTCGACTCCTGTGCCATGACCAGGCGCAGGCGTTCGAGTAGATTGGCGGCACAGAGCCGGCGATAGTGGGCGCTGCCGCGCACGTCGCTCATCGGCTGGAAGTCCTCCGCGAGAGCGAGCCTGGCGGCCTGGAAGGCGGCGGGGGACGGCGGCTGGCCCTCGAGGGCGGCCTCGGCCGCGGCGGCCCGTTTCGGCGTCGCCGCCATGCCCCCGAACGCCAGGCGGACGTCGCACAGCAGGCCATCCTCCAGGCGCCAGCCGAAGGCGCCGAGTACCGCCGAAATGTCATCCTCACGACGCTTGGACAGCTTCCAGACCCTGAGGTGTCGGCTCGGCTCGGGACGGGGCAGGAAGATCGCCCGGATCACCTCGCCCTCGCGCAGCTCGGTTTTCTTGTAGCCGAGGAAGACGTCGTCGAGCGGCAGCTCACGCTCGGCCATTCCCGCACCTTCACCGGGGCCCGCCAGCCACAGCCGGGCGCCCAGGGCCAGCAGCACCGGCGGGGTGTCGCCGATCGGCGAGGCGTTGGCGATGTTGCCGCCCAGGGTGCCGCGGTTGCGCACCTGGGCGGAGCCCAGGCGATGCAGCAGGTGGGCAAAGGCCGGGTAGTGTTCGGCCAGCAGCGGCTCCAGGCGCGAGTAGGTCACGGCACCGCCGATCCACCACCCCTCGCGGCCATCCGCCAGGGTCGTCTCCTCGATAGCCTTGAGCTCGGCGACCCGGGTGACGTCCACTACCCGCACGAAGCGTGCAAGGCGCTGGGTCACCTCGAGCCAGAGGTCGGTACCGCCGGCGACGATGGGCGCCTCGGGGTGTGCCTCGCGTTCGGCGATCAGCTCGGCCAGGGTGGCGGGCTGGACGAAAGCAACGTCGCGGTCGCCGGCCGCCTCGGGGACGGCGTCGACCGCCAGATCCAGCCATTCGGGGCGCTGATGGGGGTAGTCGCCCATGGAGAGCGCCGCGTCGCGGATCGGCCGGTAGCCGGTGCAGCGGCAGAGGTTGCCGCCCAGCGCGGCCTCCAGGCGCTGCGAGGTCAGCGGCGCCGGGGGCGTGGTACCGTCCGCGTGCTGGTCTTCATAGAGCGTGAACAGCGACATCACGATGCCCGGGGTGCAGAAGCCGCACTGGCTGCCGTGGCACTCGACCATGGCCGCCTGGGCGGGGTGGAGGGTGTTACCCCGGGCCAGGCCCTCCACGGTGGCCAGCGCGCGTCCCTGGAGCTGATGGGCCGGAGTGATGCAGGCATTGGCGCTGTGGTAGTGAAGGCGGCCGTCGGGGCCGGCCTCGCCGATGGCCACCGTGCAGGCGCCGCAGTCGCCGGAGGCGCAGCCCTCCTTGGTGCCGGTCTGGCCGAGCGAGTCGCGCAGCAGCTCGAGCACGCTGGTATCGGGCGAGGCCATGCAGTGGCGGGGCTGCCCATTGAGCAGGAAGTCGATCATCGCCTTGTCTCTATTGTTGGCGTGGATGCGTAGACGCGTGAGCGCCTTGGGCCGGGAGACTTATTTTCTGACCATTCGGTCAGAATGTTTCCAGCTTGGTCCAGGTTCTTGTGCTTTTCAAGCCCGTTTGCACCTCGCACGGGGGTGGGGCACTATCCTTGGCTTTGATCCGCCATGGGGCAGTGAGGTGGCCGATGACAGAGGGGAGCGCGCCCGCCGAGCGGGGGGCGAGAGAACCGGGCGAGGCTAACGGGGTGACCCGCCGGCGCAACGAGCGCGAGATCCTGGCCGCGGCCGAGCGGGTCTTCGCCCGTCACGGCTACCGGGGGGCGAGTCTCCAGGCGATTGCCGAGCAGGCCGGCCTGCCCAAGTCCAACGTGCTCTACTACATGGGCAGCAAGCGCGGCCTCTATGTGCGGCTGCTGGAGCGGATGATGGAGCGTTGGAATGCCCTGCTCGACGACATCTCGGTGGAGGATGACCCCGCCGAGGTGCTGGAGGCCTTCATCCGCAGCAAGATGCAGCTGTCACGGCGTCATCCGGAGGGCTCGCGCCTGTTCGCCGCCGAGATCCTCGGCGGTGCGCCCTTTCTCCAGGAGTACCTGCGCGGCGAGCTGCGCGACTGGGTCCAGGCCCGGGCGCGGATATTCGAGCAGTGGGCCGAGCGCGGTCTGATGGATCCCGTCGACCCGGTGTGGCTGATCTTCCTGATCTGGTCGGCCACCCAGCACTACGCCGACTTCGAGGCCCAGGTGCTGGGCATCACGGGCCGTGATGCCCTCAGCGATGCCGACGTCGAGGAGATCACCACCTTCCTCACTCGGGTGATCCTCAAGGGATGTGGCATACGCTCCCGGGATGCCGAGCCTGCCGCCTGAGCCCGCCATGACGCTGCCCATCGATTCCCGCCTCGACGCCATCCTCGATGCCCTCGAGAGGCACCCGCGCGCCCTGCTGGTGGCAGAACCCGGGGCGGGCAAGACCACCCGGGTGCCGCTGGCGCTGCTCGAGGCCTCCTGGTGCCAGGGCGGCAGGCTGCTGTTGCTGGAGCCGCGGCGGGTGGCGGCGCGCCTGGCCGCCGGTTTCATGGCCGAACAGCTCGGTGAGCGGGCGGGGGAGACCGTCGGCTACCGGATGCGCGGGGAGAGTCGCGTCGGGCCCTCGACCCGCCTGGAGGTGGTGACCCAGGGGGTGCTGACCCGCATGCTCCAGGAGGATCCGATGCTCGAGGGCGTGGCCGGGGTGATCTTCGACGAGTTCCACGAGCGCAGCCTGGAGGCAGACCTGGGCCTGGCACTGACCCTCGATGCCCAGCAGGGGCTGCGCGAGGAGCTGCGCCTGCTGGTGATGTCCGCGACCCTCGACGTCGAGGCCCTGCTGGGCGTGCTGGGCGAGGCCACGCCGGTGGTCGACTGCCCGGGGCGGAGCTTTCCCGTCGAGACCCGCTACCGGTCGCTGAGCGGTCGCCAAGACGCGGCGGCCCAGCAGGCCCGGGCGCTGCTCGAGGCCCTTGAACAGCAGGCCGGCGATGCCTTGGTGATCCTGCCCGGGGTGGCGGAGATCCGTCGGCTGGCGCGGGCGCTTGGCGACCGCGCGCCACAGCTTGCCGTCATGGAACTGCACGGCCGCCTGCCCCTCGAGGCCCAGCGGCGCGCCCTGCGTCCCGATCCCGAGGGGCGACGGCGGGTGGTACTGGCCACGGCGATCGCCGAGTCGAGCGTCACGGTGGACGGCGTACGCCTGGTGGTGGATGCCGGCCTGGAGCGGGTGCCGGTGTTCCAGCCGCGCAGCGGACTCACCCGGCTGGAGACGCGCCGCGTCAACCGGGCCAGCGCCGACCAGCGTCGCGGCCGTGCCGGTCGCCAGGGGCCTGGCCTCTGTGTGCGGTTATGGGCCGAGGAGCAGCCGCTCATTCCCCACGGCGAGCCCGAGATTCGTCAGGCGGACCTGGCGCCGCTGGCCTTCGAGCTGGCGCGCTGGGGCCTCAGTGATCCGAATCGACTGGCCTGGGTGACGCCACCGCCTGCCGCGGCGCTGGCCGCCGGTCGTGACCTGCTGTGTCGGCTGGGCGTGCTGGAGGAAACGTTCCTCCTCACCGCGTTGGGGCGTGCCTGCGTGCGCTGGCCGACCCACCCGCGCCTGGCGGTGATGCTGGAGCGCTCCGTCGCGCTGGCGGCCCGTCCCCTGGCCTGTGCCCTGGTGGCACTGCTCGAGGGACGCGGCCTGGATGGGGAGCGCGACCTCGAGCGGGCGCTGCAGGCCAGGCTGCGCGAACCCCGGGCGCATCACCAGTGGCTGCGCGACGCCGAGCGCCTGGCACGCATCGCCGGCGTGGCACTCCGGGTGACCCGCCTAGCCCCGCTGGGCGAGCTGCTGGCGCTGGCCTATCCGGAACGGGTGGCGCAACGGCTCGAACCGGGGCGCTTCCGTCTGGCCGGCGGAGGGCTGGCGACCCTTCCCGAGCGCCACCCCCTGGCCCATGCCGACCTGCTGGTGGCCGCCGAGCTGGACGGCCAGGCCAGCGGGGCGCGCATCTTCCGCGCCGTGGCGCTTTCTCGAGCGCGGCTCGAAGCGCTCTATCCACAGACCCGCGAGTGGCGGGCACGCCTCGAGTGGTCCGACGATCAGGGGCGCCTGGTGGGCGAGCAGGTGCGTGGCCTGGGGGCGGTGGTGCTGGAGAGGAAGCCGCTGGGCAGGCTGCCGCCGGAGGCGGTGCGCCGCGCGCTGCTCGAGGCACTGCGTCGCCGAGGGTTGCCGCAGGACGACGAACTGAGACAGCTGCAGGGCAGGGTGGCGCTGCTGCGCCGCGTCCTGGGCGAGGCGTGGCCCGACTGGTCGGAAGCGGCCCTGCTGGAAACGCTCGAGGCGTGGCTGGGCCCGCATCTCGACGGTATCACCCGGCTGGAGGCCGTCGAGCGCCTGCCGCTGGCGCGCCTCCTGCTCGACGGCCTCGACTGGACGCTGCGCTCGCGGCTCGATGCGCTGGCACCGCTGCACCTGGCGGTGCCCAGTGGCGCCAGCCATCGGGTCGACTACACGCCGTGCCTGACGGACAAGCCGCCGGTGCTGGCGGTGAAGCTTCAGGAGTGCTTCGGCTGGCAGGCCTCTCCGCGGGTGGCCGACGGCCGCGAGGCGGTGCTACTGCACCTGCTCTCGCCGGCGCGTCGCCCGCTGCAGGTCACCGCCGACCTGGCCAGCTTCTGGGTCAATGGCTATGCGGACGTGCGTCGCGAGATGCGCGGTCGCTATCCGAAACATCCCTGGCCCGAAGACCCCACGACCGCCGAGGCCACCGCGCGGACCAAGCGACGCAGGTGAGCCCGGCCGCGCCACCGCTCAGCGCACCTCGGCGTGCTCTTGACGCGCTTCGCTGGCGCCTTCGCTCCCGCCATGCCCGCCATGGAGACGGCGCAGCACCCACTTCTCCAGCTCCACCACCAGGAAGATCGCCACGCTGACGGCCAGGATCGCCAGCCAGTGGCCGAGCCCCAGGGCGGCGCTGCCGAACACCAGCTGCATGAAGGGCAGGTAGGTCCAGGCGAACTGCAGCGCCATCGCCAAGGCGATGGCGATCCACACTGGCCGGCTGCCGAACAGCCCCTCGAAGGAGAGCGAGTGGCGGGTCAGGTAGCGGCTGTTGATCAGGTAGGCCGCGCAGCCGGTGACCAGCATGTTGACGGCACCGGAGCGGGCCAGCTCGATACTGGCGTTCTGACCATTGAAGATCCACGAGAAGACCCCGAACACCCCGAGCAGCAGCAGCACCGAGACGAACACCACCCGCCACAGCAGGAAGAGGTCGAGCAGCGGGGCGGCGGGGTCCCGGGGGGCGCGGTGCATCAGGTCCCGCTCACCGGCCTCGAACGCCAGCGCCAGGCCCAGGGTCACCGCCACCACCATATTGACCCACAGCGCCTGCAGCGGGGTGACCGGCAGCAGGCTGCCGGCCAGCACGGCGAGCATGATGGCCAGCCCCTGGGCGCCATTGGTGGGCAACAGGAAGGTGATGGTCTTGCGGATGTTGTCATAGACCTTGCGCCCCTCGCGGATGGCACGAACGATGGTGGCGAAGTTGTCGTCGGCGAGCACCATCTCGGCGGCCTCCTTGGCGGCCTCGGTGCCCTGGATGCCCATGGCCACGCCGACGTCGGCGCGCTTCAGCGCCGGGCCGTCGTTGACCCCGTCACCGGTCATGGCACAGACGCCGCCCTTCGCCTGCATGGCGGTGACCAGGCGCAGCTTGTGCTCCGGTGAGGCGCGGGCATAGACGTCCACGTCGAGGATGATGTCCTCGAGCTCGGCGTCGGACATGGCCTCGATCTCGTGCCCGCTCAGGGCGCGGTCGGTGTGGGCGAAGCCCAGCTGCTCGGCGATGGCACGGGCGGTGACGGCATGGTCGCCGGTGACCATCACCGGACGGATGCCCGCCGCGAGGCAGTCCTTCACCGCTTCGATGGCCTCGTCCCGGGGCGGGTCTTGCAGGCCCACCAGGCCCAGCAGCACCAGGCCATCCTCGGCATGGGCGTCGGTCAGGTCGGTGATGCCGTCGGCGCGCTTCTCGGCCAGGGCGAGCACCCGCAGGCCGCGTTCGGAAAGGGCCTGGATACGCGCCTCCCAGTCGCTACGATCGAGGTCGGCCTCGCCCGACTCGGTGCGTACCCGGTGGCACATCTGCAGCAGCCGGTCCGGTGCGCCCTTGACCAGCAGGTAGGGCTCGCCGTCCATCCTATGGAGGGTGGCCATGTACTTGCGTTCGGACTCGAAGGGAATGGCATCATGGCGGTCGTGGTCACCGCGCAGCTCGCCCGCCTTCAGGCCGGCCTTGGCGGCCGCCACCACCAGGGCGCCCTCGGTGGGATCGCCGTGGATCCGCCAGCGTCCCTCGTCCCGGGCGAGCTCGGCGTTGTTGCACAGCACGCCGACCTTCAGGAAGTGGCGAAGGGCATGATGGTCGTCGAGGTCCAGGGGCGCATCGAGCGGCTCGCCATCGCGAACCCGGTGGAAGGCGCCTTCGGGCTCGAAGCCCGTGCCATCGATACGCACTTCGCCCTCGGGCAGGCAGATCGCACGGGCGGTCATCTCGTTACGCGTCAGGGTGCCGGTCTTGTCGGAGAAGATGGTGGAGATCGAGCCCAGGGTCTCCACCGCGGGCAGCCGGCGGATGATGGCGTGCTGGCGGGCCATGGCCTGCACCCCCAGGGCGAGGCCGATGGTGACGATGGCCGGCATGCCCTCGGGGATGGCGGCCACGGCCAGGCCCACGGCGGCCATGAACATGTTGCTGGCGGACTCGCCATGGACCAGCACGCCGAAGGCCGCGGTGAGCACCGCCGCCCCCATGATGAACAGCGCCAGGACCCGACCGGCGCGGTCGAGCTGGCGCAGCAGGGGCGTCCTGAGCGTCTCGACACCGCGCAACATCTCGGAGATGCGGCCGATCTCGGTGTGATCGCCGGTTTCGACCACCAGCCCTCGGGCATTGCCCTGGACCACGAGGGTGCCGGCATAGGCCATGCAGACCCGCTCGGCCAGGTCGGTCGCCTCGTCCACGGCGGCGACCGCCTTGTCCACCGGGGTGGACTCCCCGGTCAGCGCCGCCTCCTCGTCGCGCAGCCGTCTGGCCTCGAGCAGGCGCAGGTCGGCGGGTACCCGATCGCCGCTCTCCACCAGCACGATGTCGCCCGGCACCAGCTCCTCGGCCGGGATCTCCCGTCGCTTGCCGCCGCGCACCACCTGGGCCCGCGGGGAAAGCATGTCGCGGATGCTGTCCAGGGCCTGCTCGGCCTTGCCCTCCTGGATGAAGCCGATCAGCGCGATGATCAGTACCACGCCGAGGATGGCGATGGCGTCCAGCGTATGGCCGAGACCGAGGCTCGCCGCGGCCGCGACCAGCAGGATCAGCATCAGGATGTTGTTGAACTGATCGAGCAGGCGCCTCCAGGCCGGCCGGCCCTTGGCCTGCTGGAGCCGGTTCGGTCCATGACGCTCCAGGCGGACCCTGGCTTCCTCTTCGCCTAGTCCCTCGCGGGTCGTGTCGAGTTGCCCGAGGGCCTCCTCGGGGGTCATGGCATGCCAGTGACGGCGAGCCTCGGGGGCATGCTTGGGCATCTCTTACCTCCGTGCCGGGAGAGTAGACCCGTACAGATGTAGCACACTGTATGCTGCAGTGCAGTGATCCCGGGCAAGATCCTCCCGACACGTCCCTGTCGCCCGGGACAAGAAGGCCGGGGGAGCGGGGGCCGGCTCACTGGTCGTGAGGCGGTACACACCTTACACTGCCCGGCTACGTGCCGTGCCACCTCGGCCCCTTCCTCCCCGTCCCGGACGCGTCCCATGGCCCAGACCCTCTCGAAACGGATCAACAAGTACATCAGCGAGAGCGGGCTGTGCTCGAGGCGAGAAGCCGACCGCTACATCGAGCAGGGCAACGTGCGGATCGACGGCCGGCGCGCCACCCCCGGTGACCAGGTGTTCCCGAGCAGCGTGGTCAAGGTCAACGGCCGGGTCGTCGAGCCCCTGGCGCTTGAGGAAGAGGATCTGGTGTTCATCGCCCTCAACAAGCCGGTGGGCATCGTCAGCACCACGGATCCCGTCGAGAAGGCCAATATCGTCGACTTCGTCAAGCACGGCGCGCGGATCTTTCCCATCGGCCGGCTGGACAAGGATTCCCAGGGGCTGATCTTCCTGACCAACAACGGTGACCTGGTCAACCGCATCCTGAGGGCGAGCAACCAGCACGAGAAGGAGTACCGGGTCACCGTCAACAAGCCGATCACCGATGACTTCATTGTCGGCATGGGCGCGGGCGTACCGATCCTCGGCGAGGTCACCAAAAAGTGCCGGGTGGTCAAGGAGTCCCGCTTCGTCTTCAATATTACCCTGGTACAGGGGCTCAACCGCCAGATCCGCCGCATGTGCGAGGTGTTCGGCTACGAGGTCGTGAAGCTCGAGCGGATCCGCATCATGAACGTGTCCCTCGACGGGCTGGCGACGGGGGACTGGCGGGACCTGACGGCAAAAGAGGTGGCGACGATCCTCGCCATGACCGAACACTCCTCCTCGGAAGCCCAGGCGCCCGGCCGCCGGTCGGCCCGACGCCAGGCGGGCAAGGGCGCCAGGGCCGGCGCCGGCAAGTCGGGTGCCGGAAAGCCTGGCAGGAGCCGTCGCGGCGAGGGCGGGAAGGCCACAGCGGGCAAGGTCGCCAAGCGCAAGGCAGGCGGCAAGGAGGCACATGGCAAGTCCCACGGTGCCAAGCCGGCGTCGGCCGGCAAGACGCCCAGGTATCAGAAACCGGGGGCCAAGCCGTCGAAGGGGGGCCGCCCGAAGGCCGCCGGCCCCTCCCGCAAGCCCCGGGGCAGGAAGTAGCCGCGGCCGCCATGAGGAGAGCCATGAACGACCCACGCCTGCAGAGCCCCGCCGCGGCTCGCAATCGACAGCCGATCCTCGAGGTCCTCCGGCAGGTACTGCCCGAACGTGCCCGGGTGCTGGAACTGGCCAGCGGCAGTGGCGAGCACGCCATGCACCTTGCCGGCGCCGTCCCCGGCTGGACCTGGCAGCCCAGCGACCCCAATCCTCGCGCACTGGCCTCCATCGCCGCCTGGCGGGAGGCCGCGGGGCTGGCGAACCTGCGTGAGCCCCGGCAGTTGGACGTGACCGACGACTGGCCGGCGGAGCGCTTCGAGGCCGTGGTGGCCATCAACCTGCTGCATATCTCGCCCTGGGCGGTCACCGAGGCGCTGATGGCAGGGGCCGGTGGCTCTCTGGTGCCCGGCGGCGTGCTCTACCTCTACGGGCCGTTCAGACGAGAGGGGCGCCCTACGGCGCCCAGCAATGCCGCTTTCGATGCAGACCTCCGGGCCCGCGACCCGCGCTGGGGCATCCGTGACCTTGACGACGTCACGGTCGAAGCCGAGCGCCATGGACTGATGCTCGACAAGGTGGTGGAGATGCCGGCCAACAATCTCAGCCTGGTATTTCGCCGCTCATAGCACCGGCACCTGGCAGAGGCGTCATTCGAGAATCTCGCCGGGCTCGCGGTACTCGACGCCCTCGGCCTGGCGCTCCTCGCGGGTCTTGGTCTCGTCCTCGGCGGGTACGCCCCACACGGTTTCCCGGCGGCCGTCTTCCCAGGTGTAGGTGGTGCAGCCGGCCAGCAGGGCCATGGCGAGCAGGCCGGCGACAGGCGCTATCCATCGATGCATCGGGAACTCCCTGTAGTGGTGATCTAGCGGTTGGGTGATCTCGCTGCCTGGGTGACCCTAGCCGGAGAGGCCCAGCAGGATCGGCACATAGACCACCAGCAGCAGTACGGCGACCAGTCCCAGCAGGTAAGGAATGATGGCGTGGGTGATGCGCTCCAGTGGCAGTCGGGTGACCGAGGAGGCCACATAGAGGTTGATCGCCACCGGCGGGGTGATCATGCCGATGGCCAGCCCCACCACGATGATCAGGCCGAAGTGGATGGGATCGATGCCCAGCCGGGTGACCAGCGGCAGCAACACCGGGGTGAGGATGATCAGCGCACTGGCCGTCTCGATGAACACCCCGGTGAGCAGGATCACCGCCACCACCAGCAGCATGATCACATAGGGGTCGGTGGACAGCGACAGCACCGCCTGGGCGATGGCGCCGGGGACCTGCCAGCTGGAGAGCGTCCAGCTGAGTACTGCCGAGGTGGCGATCACCAGCATGATCACCGAGGTGGTGATCGCCGAGCGGATCAGGATGCGGTAGACCTCGGCGAGGCTCAGGTCGCGGTAGACGAAAAGCGACACCAGCAGGGCGTAGTTGACCGCCACCACGGCCGCCTCGCTGGGCGTGAACACGCCGGAAAAGATGCCGCCGAGGATGATCACCGGGGTCGCGAGGCCCCAGCTCGCGCTCCTGAAGGTGCGCCAGATGGTGGCCGGCGAGAAGGCCGTGCCGCGCGGGTAGTTGCGCCGGTAGGCCTGGACGATGGCGATGGTGGCAAGCCCCAGGCCCATGGCGATACCCGGCAGGATGCCGCTGAGGAACAGCTTGGACACCGACTGCTGGGCGATCACCGCATAGATGATCATCGGCACCGAGGGCGGAATCACCACCCCGATGGTGCCGCTGGCGGCGATCAGGCTGGCCGCCGAGGCGGGCTCGTAGCCCTTCTTGCGCAGTTCGGGCACCAGGCTCGCGCCCACCGCGGCGGTGGTGGCGGCTCCGGAGCCGGAGATGGCGGCGAAGAACATGCCGGCGCCCACCGAGACGATGGAGAGGCCGCCCTTGAGGAAGCCGAACAGCGAATCGGCGAAGGCCACCAGTTTCTCGCTCACCTTGCCCTGGGCCATCAGGTCGCCGGCGAGGATGAACATCGGCACCGCCACCAGGGCGAAGGAGTTGATGCCCTGGAACATCTGCTGGGGCACCACCATCAGTGGTACGTCCTGGGCATGGAGCGCCACCAGGGCGCTGGCGCCGATGGCTAGGGCGATGGGCACGCCGAGCAGCATGAAGACCAGGAACAGCACGAAGAGCAGGGCGGTCATGCGGCGGGTTCCTCGGCGTCCGGTGGGGTGTCAGGAGATGACTCGCCCAGCGCCAGGGCGACGATATCCACCAGCGCAAACCAGGCCATGATCGCCGATGCCAGCGGCATGACCGCATAGACCCAGGTCATGGAGAGGCGCAGCGAGGCGGACTTCTGGAAGCTCTGCACCTGCATGTACTCAACCCCGATGATCACCAGCGCCGCCAGGAAGCCCAGCGCCACCAGCAGGGCGGCGATGCGCGCGAGGCGCCGGGGGAGGCCGGGGAGCGCGTCCACCACGAAGGTCACGGCGATATGCCGGCCGCGCCGAAAGGCCAGGGTGGCGGCGAGGAAGGTGATCCACACCAGCAGGAAGCGGGCCACTTCCTCGGTCCAGCCCACCGCGGTGAAGAAGACCCGCGAGACGATCTGCAGGGTGATCACACCGATCAACGCCGCCATCGCCGTGAAGACCACGGGAGCGATGACGGCGTCGAGGGCGCGCTCACTCCACCGCAGCGGTCGCAGCAGGGAATGGGCGAGGGGAGGCACTTACTTCAGCGCCTCCTGGATGCGCGGCAGGGTATCGCCGAACTGCTCGCCGTACTTCTCGTAGACGGGGGCCACGGCCTCCTGGAAGGCGGCGATATCGGGCTCCTCGACGATCTGCATGCCCGCCTCGCGCAGCTCGGCCAGCTGTTCGGACTGCATCTCGGCGTTCATCCGGCGCTCGTGCTCGGCGGCTTCCTGGGCGGCCTGCTTCAGCACCGTCTGCGCGGCCTCCGGCAGCGTGTTCCAGGCGGGCATGCCCATCACGAAGATCGCCGGAGCATAGGTATGGCGCGACAGCGTCATGTGGTCCTGGGTCTCGTAGAGCTTGAAGGAGTGGATGACGTTGACCGGGTTCTCCTGGCCATCGATGGTGCCCTGCTGCATGGCGGTCAGCGCTTCGGTCCAGGCCATCGGCACCGCGTTGGCGCCCAGCTCGCGGAAGGTGTCCACGTAGACCGGGTTCTCCATCACGCGGATGCGCAGGCCGTCGATGTCCTCGGGCGAGGTCACGGCACGCTCGCTGTTGGTCAGGTTGCGGAAACCGCGTTCGGCGTAGGCCAGGCCCTTGAGGTTGACCTCCGCCAGCCTGTCGAGCAGCTCCTGGCCGATCGGGCCATCGAGCACCGCGTAGGCGGCCTCCGGGGAGGGGAAGAGGAAAGGCAGCTCGAAAACCGCCATCTCCTCGACGAAGTTGGCCACCGGCCCGTTGGTGATCACGCCCATGTCGACGGTGCCGATCTGCATGCCCTCGAGCAGGGTGCGCTCGTCACCGAGGCTGGCGTTGGGGTAGAGCTCGATGTCCACCTTGCCCTCGGTGCGCTCTTCCACCAGTTCCTCGAACTTCATGGCGGCGATATGGAAACCGTCCTGCTCGTTGACCACGTGGGCCAGGCGCAGGGTGACAGGATCCATGTCGGCGAACTCGGAGGCGTTGGCGCCGGCGGTCATGGCCAGCGAGACGGCGAGTGCCAGCGTGTGGCGTGCGAAACCTTTCATTGTCATTTTTCCTTCGGTGAGTCAGTCACTTGGTGAGCATGCCCGAGGCTAGTGCCGGCGGTCAAACGGGGCGCCGGCGCGCCTCACAGCAGACGGTACATCACATGGGCGTCCGTCAGGCCCCGCGCGGGGTGACGGAAGGCCCGGGGGAGGGTGCCGATGATCGTGAAGCCATGCTTCTGCCATAGCCGGATGGCCACCGCGTTGCTGGCGACCACCAGGTTGTACTGCATGGCGAGAAAGCCCATTTCCCGTGCCAGGGCCAGGGAGTGCGTGCACATCTCGCCGGCGATACCCTGGCCGCGGGCGTGGTCGGCGACCAGGTAGCCGCAGTTGCAGACATGGTCCCCGGGCCCGGGCTGGTTGGCCTTGAGGGTGTAGGTGCCGGTGATCCGTCCCGCGTCATCGACGGCCACGCGCACGGCCCGGGGCAGTTCGATCCAGGTGCGATGGGCATCCTGCTCGCTGATGTCGCGGGGCACCGCATAGGTCTCACCGGCCCGGAAGACCGGTTCGAGAATGGCCCACAGGGCCGGCCAGTCCTCGGGCTGGTAGGGTCGGAGGCGGATCATTCGGTGGCTCCTTGCGCCGATCTCCACGGGCGTCCTTATACGAACTCGGGATCCTGCGTCCTGACGGTGATCGCTTCTTCCTCGCCGGGCACCATCACGGCGAACTCGCCCCCGCCGAGGTGAGTGACCGAGTGGCCCTCGCGGGTTCGGAAGGCGGGGAGGCCGCTGCGGGTCGCCCCGGCGTGCTGCAGGTCAGTGAGATCCCGGACGCTGACAAATATGTCGATGAAATACTCGTTGCCGGCCTGGTCGAAGGCCAGGATGGTTCTCTCGTTGCGGGACACGGGGGATACCTCGTGTGGGGAAGCCTGAGGATCATTCTAGCCTGTCTGACTTGACGCTGAAGGAGGAGACACACCTTGCGCCTGGACTATCAGGGGCTGTTGCCCGAAGCCATAGGATTTTTGCTGCTGCCGCGCTTCTCGATGATGGCGTTTTTCTCGGCGGTGGAGCCGCTGAGGATCGCCAACCGGATCACCGGGCGCCCACTATTCGACTGGACGCTGATCAGTGAGGACGGCGAGCCGGTCACGGCCTCCAACGGCATGACGCTGTTGGTCGACCGCGCCATCGGTGAGGTGCATCAGCTGCCCTCCCTGGCGGTATGCAGCGGTTTCGGTCCCGAGGACAGCCTGAGCCGGCCCCTGATGGCCTGGTTGCATCGCCTGGATCAGGCTGGCTGCGTGCTGGGTGGCCTCGATACCGGCGGTTTCCTGTTGGCGGAGGCGGGCCTGCTGGAGGGCGAGCGCGTCACCCTGCATTGGGAAAGTCTGCCGGCCTTCCAGGAGCGCTTCCCGGGCATCGAGACTTCCGACGAGCTTTACGAGCTGGGGCGGCGGCGCTTCTCCTGTGCCGGCGGCACGGCGGCCATGGACATGGCTCTGGAGGTGATCGCCCGTCGCCACGGCTCGCGACTGGCGGTCGATGTCTCGGAGCAGCTGATCCACGAGCGGATCCGCACCCGCAGCGACCAGCAGCGCATGTCGCTGGCCAGGCGCCTGGGGATCCATCACCGCCGCCTGGTGGAGGCGGTTTCCCTGATGGAGCGGCATCAGCAGCTGCCACTGTCGCTGGCCGAGGTGGCCAGCCGCAGCGGTGTCTCCCTGCGCCAGCTACAGCGCCTCTTCGAGCAGCATCTCGGCACTTCCCCCCGTGCGTGGTACCTGAAGCTGCGGCTGGAGCGCGCCCGGCACCTGCTCGCCGAGACGGACAGGGATGTCCTCGCGGTGGGGCTGGCCTGCGGCTTCAGCTCCGGCTCCACCTTCTCCCGGGCCTTCAAGGCCCGCTATGGCCTGTCGCCGCGGGAAGCGCGGCGGAATTGAGCACGCCTGTCAGACCTCCGCCCACATGCGCAGCAGGTTAGCCAGGCTCTTCGACAGCATGTCAAAGGTGCGGGTCTTGCCGTTGGCCTCGAATTCCTGGCGGCGAGTGGTATCCAGGTCGAAGAGGATCTCCCGCTGCTGTGGTTCGCGCACCTGGCTCTGGGCCCAGCCCACCGCGGCCAGCCGTTCGCCTTGGGTGACGGGCTCGACTCGGTGCAGGGTCGAGGAGGGGTAGAGGATCAAGGCACCGGCGGGCAGCTTGTAGGTCTGCTCCCCGGCGGTCGAGTCGATCAGCAGCTCACCGCCCTCGTAGCTGTCCGGGTCGTTGAGGAAGAGGGTGAAGGACAGGTCGGTGCGCATCGCCCCCTCGGGGGTGGCCATGACCGCATCATCAACATGGTTACCGTAGCTCATGCCCTCCTGGTAGCGGCTGAACATCAGCGGTTTCATGCGTCGGGGGCGAGCGGCCATCTGGAACAGCGGGTGGCGCTGCAGCGCCGATGTCAGCTCCTCACGCAGGGCGATCACCTCGGGTTGGCGGCCATCGGCCTGCTCGTTCTGCTTGACGGTGCGGGCATGCCAGCCGGCGGTTTCCCGCCCATCCCGGTAGGCGGTGTCGGCCAGGGTGGCCTGAACTCGCGACAGCAGCTCCGTGGGGATGACCTGATCGATGCAAAGAATCACAGTGGGCGCTCCAGTTGGGAAGGAGATTGCCAATTATAAACATTTGCGAACTATTTGCATTAGTCTCGTGCGCCCGTCAATAATAGGGCGTGACCCTCCGGCCTGCACGGTCGAGAGTTCTCGCAATCCCTATATTAAGGAAGTCTGCATGTCTAACAGCACTCGCACCAAGCTTTGGGTTGGCGTCGGCGCCTCCGTTCTGCTGGGCTCCGGCGCGGCCAGCTGGGCCGATACCCAGGTTCCGGACGACTCCACCCAGGAGCCTGACAGCCTGATACTCGCCCACGCCGACCATTCCGAAAGCGGTGATGGTGGTGAAGGTGGCGAGGGCGGCGAAGCCGGCCATCATTCCGAAGGCGGCGAAGGCGGCCATCATTCCGAAGGCGGCGAAGGCGGCCATCATTCCGAAGGCGGTGAAGGCGGTGAAGGCGGTGAAGGCAGCACCGCGGCGGATCCCTTCGCGTTGTTTGCCTACCTGAATGCTTCCGCTGGCGGTGAAGGTGGCGAAGGTGGCGAAGGAGGTGAAGGTGGCGAAGGAGGTGAAGCGGGCCATGGCATCGACGCCAGCAACCCCGGTGTCTACTACACCAACCTGGCCATGATGAAGGGCCATCTGGCCGTCGCTCGCGAGCTCTACCAGGAAGGTGCACAGACCGCCTCCCAGCCGCACTTCGGCCATCCCCTCCAGGAGCACTACGAGCCCCTGGAGCCGGCCTTCGAGACCCGTGGCGTTGCGTCGTTCGAGGATACGCTTCAGGCCCTGGTCGACCAGGCCCGCGAGGGCGGCGAATGGGGGGCGCAAGCCGATGCCTTCATGGCCGCCATCGAGGCTATCGATGCCGCCATGCAGGATGTCGATGGTGAACTGCGGGAAGATGTGGCCTTCCAGAGCCGTGTCCAGCTGACCCTGTTGCGCCAGGCCATGCACGAATACGAGGAAGCCGTGGACGAAGGCCAGTTCGTCAATGTGCTGGAGTATCAGGACGGGCGTGGCTTCATGCTGACCGCCAAGGCGCTGCTCGAACAACAGGCTGAACTCTTCAAGGCCAGCGACGAAGCGACCTACGAGGAGCTGATGGCGGCCTATGACGAGGCGATGCAGGCCTGGCCGTCCGCCTTGGCACCGGAGACACCGGTGATGAGCTACGGCGAGCTCTCCTCCAGCACCTTCAAGCTGGAATCGCTGCTCGGCCGCTACTGAGCCCTCCACGCAGGCCGGCCCGTCCATCCACTGGCGCGCCGGCCTTGAGTCCCGTGACCCGACTGTCCGCTCCAATTGGACCACTTCACTTCGAGGCGGTGTGTTTCTGAGCGCTTCGCTCATTATCGTATATATACCAACGGCAAAGTCGTTGCGCTTGTGCAGGCATGCCGCCACCATGTGGCTCCGCCTCCAGCTGCTGCAAGTGTCTTGGCCCAATGCCATATTCCACGACCTTCCACTACGACTCAGACCTCATCGGCGGCTCGTTGATGGTTCGCGAAAGCCGCATAGTGGCGGAGCTGCTGCTGGCCGGCGCCGATAACGCTACCTGGCAGGTGGCTATCTACGACGAGAACCGCCTACAGAAGGCGCGGCCCGCATCGGCCAAGCGTATGGCCCAAGCGATCCGCAAGCGCCTTGAGAAGCTCCCGCTTCCGTTCTGGCAGACGCTGCATGACGGCGACGACCAACTGGCCACCCAGGTGGCGTTCTGTGCGGCCCTGGCGCGCAACCTGCTGCTGGTGGAGTTCCTGGAGACGGTGGTGGCCGATGCCTTCGTGACGCAGGCCGAGCGGCTTGAGCTCTACCAGTGGGACGACTTCCTCGCCGACCGTGCCTTCCGCGATCCGGCCATCATCGGCTGGACCGCTTCCTCTAGACGAAAGATGGGCCAGGTGGCCTTTCGCATGCTATGCGAAGTAGGCTTAATGACTGACAGTCGTAACCGAACGTTACGGCCGCTTATGCTTCGGCCGGAGGTGGATGATCTGCTGGAACGCCACCACCTGATCCGGCTGCTGGACTGCCTGAGTGCCCTGGGGCCGCGTTGAACGCCATGGACCCGGGTTGGGCGGTAGCGTGCCTGAACGCTCGACGACGCACCCACAGGCCGCGGCACGTAGTATGGTCATAACGAGAAGAACGACACCGGACGCAAGGATGAGAGCCGTATGTCACCGCTCACGCAGGGGCCGTCCCACCACGAAGATCCTCACCTGAAGGATCGCCTCAACCAGGTCGCCGAGAAGATCACCAGCCCGGCCTTTCTCTCCGGCCAGGGCCTGGGCAACGAGATCGGTTTCTGGGTTTTCGACTATCCCCCCGAGCACGAACTACAGGTTCGCGAGTACCTCACCTTCCTGGAGGGGGTGCTGTCGCGTCAGCACAGCGAGCTGACGGTCGACCACGTCAACCTGTTGCGCGTGATGCGCGACTATCTCCAGGCGCGTGGCTTTCTCGACAAGGCCATCGCCATGCAGCAGACCAAGGGCGATGCGGCGCTGCTCAAGGCGCTGCGTGGCCCGCTGCACATGGACAAGTTCGCTCCTTTCCTGATCCGACACGCCCTGTCGGAAGACCCCGATATCATTCTGCTGTCAGGCGTGGGTAGCGTCTGGCCGGTGATGCGTGCCCACAGTTTGCTCAATGCGCTGCACGGTCGCCTCGGCCACAAGCCCTTGGTGCTCTTCTATCCCGGCAGCTACGACGGCCAGAGCCTGACCCTGTTCAACCAGATCGCCAGCAATCACTACTACCGCGCCTTTTCGCTGGTGCCCTGATGGCCAGCCGGCAGCCTTGCTGCCCTGGCAGCCGCTTTGTTGATCGCCTTGCCCCGCCACGGGAGCGAGGCGTTGCCCGTTAAGGAATCGATCGGACATGCGTATCCAGGAACTCTTCCAGAAACCCCTGAACCGCCCCATCAACGGGGTGGTGAAGGCCGACCAGAAGGACCGCGAGACGGTCTACCAGGAGCTCGACGAGTACGTGGTGACCAACGAGCTGGAGAAGCACTTCCGTGCCTTCTTCGACTCCTATATCACCGATCTCAGCGACCCCTCTATCGCCAACCGGGTCGGGGTCTGGGTCTCGGGCTTCTTCGGCTCGGGTAAGTCGCACTTCCTCAAGGCGCTATCGTACCTGCTGGCCAACATCGAGGCCGAGGACGAGGCCGGCAACCACCGCCGCGCCGCCGAGTTCTTCGACGAGCACAAGCTCCACGACCCGATGATCCGCGCCGACGTCACCAAAGCGGTACAGCAGCCGGCGGACGTCATCCTGTTCAACATCGACAGCAAGGCGAGCTCCAACCACGGCGGCAACCCGATCCTCAACGTCTTCCTGCGGGTGTTCAATGAGTACCAGGGCTTCAGCGGCGACCACCCGCATATCGCTCACATGGAGCGCCACCTGGCCCAGCGCGGCGTGCTGGAGCGCTTCAAGGCGGCCTTCCATGAGGCCAGTGGCATGGTCTGGGATGAGGAGCGCGACGGCTTCCAGTTCTACCAGGACGACATCGAGCAGGCGATCAGCCAGGCGCTGGACCTCTCCCCGGAGGCGGCCCACAAGTGGTTCGAGGATTCCGAGGAGACGTTCAGCGTCTCGGTGGAGAACTTCTGCCGCTGGGTAAAGGAGTACCTGGACGCGAAATCCCCCAGCCAGCGCATCGTCTTCATGGTCGACGAGGTCGGCCAGTTCATCGGCAGCAATACCCGGCTGATGCTCACCCTGCAGACCCTCACCGAGAACCTCGGCACCATCTGCGGCGGCCGTGCCTGGATCGTGGTTACCTCCCAGGCCGATATGGACGCGGTGCTCGGCGAGATGACCGCCGCCAAGGCCAACGACTTCTCCAAGATCGCCGGGCGCTTCAAGACCCGCCTGTCGCTCTCCAGCTCCAACTCCGACGAGGTGATCCGCAAGCGCCTGCTGGCCAAGACCCCGGAGGCCAGCGGCGAGTTGGCCCAGGTGTTCGAGGCCAAGGGCGCGGTGCTGCGCAACCAGCTCACCTTCGACCGCTCCGGCCCCACGCTCCGGAACGTCGACGGTGTGGAGAGCTTCGTCGCCAACTACCCCTTCGTGCCGTACCACTTCCAGCTGGTCCAGAAGGTCTTCGAGGAGATCCGCAAGGTCGGCGCCACCGGGGCGCACCTGGCCTACGGCGAGCGCTCCATGCTCGATGCCTTCCAGATGGCCGCCAAGGCGGTGGGGGATCAGGAGATCGGCGCCCTGGTGCCGATGCACAGCTTCTACCGCGCCGTGGAGGGCTTCCTCGACACCGCGGTCAAGCGCACCATCGACCAGGCCAGCGAGAACGCCGCGCTGGATGACTTCGACGTCGAGATTCTGCGTACCCTGTTCATGATCCGCTACGTGGACCTGGTCAAGGGCACCCTCGACAACCTGGTGACGCTCTCCATCACCCGCATCGACGACGACCGCCTGGCGATCCGCGAGCGCCTGGAGGGCACCGTGGCGCGACTGGAGAAGGAGAGCCTGGTCACCCGCAACGGCGAGGAGTACCTCTTCCTCACCAACGAGGAGCGCGACATCACGCGCAAGATCAAGGCCACCGAGATCACCAGCAGCGACGAGAACAAGCTGCTGGCCGAGATGATCTACAAGGACCGCCTGCGCGACCGCAACAAGTACCGCTACCCGCTCAACAAGACCGACTACACCATCGGCCGCTACCTGGACGGCCACACCATCGACGGCCGCTTCCAGAGCCAGCTGCGCGTCGAGGTGGTCTCGCCGCTGGATATCGATTACACCCAGAGCTACTCGGTCCAGAACGGCGAGGCGGGCTGCATTCACCGCAGCAACGAGAACCAGGGCCAGGTGCTGATTCGCCTCGGCGACAACAAGGCCTTCTTCGACGACCTGCGCACCTTCCTCAAGACCGAGAAGTTCATCCGCATGAACGCTGCCTCCGGCGACAACAGCGTGGAGCGCATCCTCGCCGACCGTGGTCGCGAGAACCAGGAGCGCCGCAAGCACCTGCTGGTGCGCCTGGAAGACATGCTGCTGGATGCCGACGTTTACGCCTTGGGCCAGAAACTCGACATCAACCGCAGCAACCTCAACACCCGCCTCGACGACGCCTGCCAGTACCTGCTGGAGAACACCTACAGCAAGCTCGGCTACCTGCAGGTGCTCACCCCCGACCCCATGCGCGAGCTGCTCGCCGTGATGACCGCCGACGACATCGGTCAGCAGGCCATCGAGCTCGACGGCGAGGAAGGCAACCCCCAGGCGGTGCGCGAGGTGGAAACGTATATCGGCCTTCACGGCGGCGAGCCTGTACCCCTCAACCCGCTGCTGGAGCGCTTCAACAACCGGCCCTTCGGCTGGCCGGTGGAGGAGACCCTGCTGATTCTTGGGCGGCTGTATGCCGCGGGGCGGCTCACCTTCCACACAGCCGGCCCGGCATTGCCCGGCAAGGAAGCCTTCGATCTGCTCAACAACAGCCGTCGGCGTGGCGAGGTGTGGATCCAGAAGAAGCGCCAGACCGACGATGCCGTGCTGTGCCAGGTGCGCAACCTCACCAAGGACCTGTTCACCAAGCTCGGGCCCTCCAGCGAGACCGAGCTCTACGCCTTCTACGTCGAGCAGTTCAGCACTTGGAAGAAGGACCTGGAGGCCTACCGCAGCAAGACCGAGGTGGGCCGCTTCCCTGGGCGTGCCACCATCGACAGCACCCTCAAGGAGGTCGAGCGCCTCCTGCGCATCGACGACAGCTTCGACTTCTTCAAGGCGGTGGCCGACCAGCAGGAGGCTCTGCTTGATCTCGAAGAGGAGTACCGTGACCTCCACGAGTTCTTCACCAAGCAGCTCACCACCTGGAAGCAGCTGGACCAGTCGCTGACCCGCTTCGCCCCCAACCGCCCGGCGCTGGAAAAGGAACCCGAGGCGAAGGCGGCGCTAAGCGAGCTGGACCGCATCTACGCCTCCGAGGCGCCCTACGCCATGCTGCAGAAGGTCGCCGGGCTGATCCACACCGTCGATGAGATCAACACCCAGCTGCTGGAGCAGAAGCGCGAGCACGCCATCGGTCTGATCGACAAACGCATCGCCCGAGTCAGCGCCGAGATCGTCAAGAGCGGCATCGGCACGTCGGAGCTCAGCAACCGCCTGCTGCGCCCGCTGCAGCTGCTCAAGCAGGATATCGAAGCCGCACCCAGCATCGCCCAGATCTACCTGCTGCAGGGTGATACCGCCAACGACCGCGAGCAGGAGAGCCTCGACCAGCTCCACCGCGAGCAGGAAGCCGAAGCCGAACGCCAGCGCGTTGCACGCCAGAAAGCGGATAACGGCGGCAAGCCGGACCGGGATGCCAAGCCTGCCGGCGAGGGCGGCTCACCCCAGGGAGGCGGCAACGGCGATACCAGCACACCGCCCGGTGAAGTCCGCGAGCCCGCCCCGGTCGCCGCGCCCAAGCCGGTGGCCAACGTCAGCGTCAGCCAGGTGCTCAGCCGCACCCATGAAGGGGTCTACCTGGAGAGCCAGCAGGAGGTCGATGCCTTCCTCGATGTGCTCAAGAGCGAGCTGGAAGGGGCGATCAAGGCGAACAAGCGGATTCGTCTGCGATGAGACATATGATCTCTAGGAGCAAATGTTATGGATAGGCAACACGCCGAACAGCTTCTCAAGACCGCGCTGGACGATAATTCCGCCTCTTTTCGCCCGGGGCAGTGGGAAGCGATTGATGCACTGGTGAATCAAGGGCGAAAGCTGCTGGTGGTTCAGCGCACCGGCTGGGGCAAGAGCTCGGTCTATTTCATCAGCACACGGATCCTGCGTGACCGCGGCTTTGGCGTCACCATCATCATCTCGCCGCTGCTGGCCCTGATGCGCAACCAGATCGAGTCGGCTAAACGCTTGGGCATACGGGCAGAGACGATGAACTCTACCAATAGCCGTGAAGAAGTTGAGGTCGTCAAGAAGGCTTTGATTTCCGGCCAGGTTGACTGCCTGCTGATATCTCCTGAGCGGTTGGCCAGCGATGAATTCGTGCGAACCGTGCTGATGCCAATCGCCGATCATATCGGGCTGCTAGTGGTCGATGAGGCGCACTGCATCTCCGACTGGGGCCATGACTTCCGTCCCGACTATCGGCGTATCGTCGGCATCCTACGGCAGCTCCCACCTGGGGTGCCGGTGCTGGGCACCACAGCGACCGCCAACGACAGGGTCATCGACGACATTCGCACCCAGATGGGAGATATTCTGATCCAGCGTGGCCCGCTGGGGCGTGAGAGCCTGGCACTGCAGGCGATGATATTACCGGATCAGGCCTCTCGCCTCGCCTGGCTGGCTCAGGTGGTCCCGACGCTCCCGGGCACCGGCATCATCTATACCCTCACCACCCGAGACGCCGAGCAGGTAGCCGACTGGCTTCAGCGTGGTGGCATCGAGGCTAGCGCCTACTACGGCGATGTCAGCCCGCCCGAATGGCTGCGGGCGCAAGGGTTGACCGACAACAACCGCTATCGCGAGTACCTGGAAGATCGACTGCTCCGCAATGAGCTCAAGGTGCTGGTGGCCACCGGAGCACTGGGCATGGGCTACGACAAGCCGGATCTCGGTTTTGTTATCCACTACCAGGCACCTGGCTCCATCGTTGCCTACTACCAGCAGGTAGGGCGCGCCGGGCGGGCCATCGACTCTGCACTTGGCGTGCTGATTGCCGGTCACGAAGACGACGATATTCATGAGTATTTTCGGCGCTCGGCGTTTCCGTCGGATCATGAGATCAATACGGTTCTCGACACCCTGGCGCGTTTTGATGGATTGCCGGTTACTCGGATTGAACAGCATGCCAACCTGCGACGCAGCCAGATCGACAAGACCTTGAAAATCCTCAGTGTGGAGTCGCCCGCTCCGGTGGTGAAAGATGGCAGTATGTGGCGACGGACGCCGGTAGCTTATCAGCCAGACTATCAACGTATTCAGCATCTAACTGAAATCCGGCAGCGGGAGTGGCAGCAGGTCAACGACTACATCAACACCACGGGCTGCCTGATGAACTTTCTGCGCCTAGCCCTGGACGATCCGCAGAGCGCGCCCTGTGGCCGATGTACCAATTGTCTGGGCCAGTCGCTGGTGCCAACTCAGGTCGATCCGCAGCTGATTCATCAGGCAGCGACCTACCAGCGCCATGCCGAGATGGCCATCAAGCCACGAAAGCAGGTTGCCGCCAATGCCTTCCAGCAGTATGGCTTTCGAGGCAACCTTCCCTCTGGCCTGCAGGCACAAGAAGGTCGCGTTCTGTCCCGATGGAATGACGGCGGCTGGGGGCGGCTGGTCAAACAGGGTAAACATCAGGGCCGGTTCGGCGACGACTTGGTCGAAGCCATGGCCGAGATGATCGAACAGCGCTGGCAGCCGCAATCCCGCCCCGGCTGGGTATGTGCCGTGCCATCTCTCAATCATCCGCACCTGGTGCCGGATTTCGCCCAGCGGCTGGCCAACCGGCTGGGGCTGCCTTACGTCGATGCTGTACGCAAGATCAGGCACAATGAGCCCCAGAAAGGCCAGCAGAACCGCTTCCACCAGTGCCGTAACCTTGACGGTGTCTTCGAAGTCGCCAACGGGTTACCGCGAGAACCCGTGCTGCTGGTCGATGATATCGTCGACTCAGGCTGGACATTGACCGTGATCGCCGCTCTGCTGCAACGTGCTGGCACGGGGCCTGTCTACCCTACAGCCCTGGCATCCAGTTCGGTGAATGATTGATGACCCTATCGACAGCCGCACAGGCAACTCTCCTGCTTACCAGCTACTTCAGCAAGCCTGCCAAGGGGGCGGCCAAACCATTGACGCCCACCGAGTGGGGACGCTTTGCCCAATGGCTGCATGAAACAAATCACACACCAGGGGACTTGCTGAGCCATGCCGCGCCTTGGGTGCTGGGCAAGTGGAGTGATGAGAAGATTCCTCGTGACCGGCTTGAGGCCCTGCTGCAGCGTGGTAGCAGCATGGCGCTGGCCATGGAGAAGTGGCAGCGCTCGGGCCTGTGGGTCATCACTCGATCCGATCCGGAATACCCAAGGCGACTAAAAAAACGACTGAAGCATGCTGCTCCCCCCGTACTCTACGGCTGTGGCGATGCTGAGCTTCTCAACGCCGGTGGTCTTGCCGTAGTGGGTTCGCGCAAGGCAGGTAATGATGACCTGACCTATGCGCGCAAGCTGGGAGCGAAAGCCGCTCAAGCCGCTACAGGGATCGTATCCGGTGGGGCGCGCGGAATAGACGAAGCCGCCATGCAAGGGGCGGTTCAGGAGGGCGGCCCCGTCATTGGAATCCTCAGTGAAGGCCTCCTCAAGGCGGCGACCTCCAGCCAGTGGCGCCAAGGGCTGATGAATGGCGGCCTTGTGCTGGTCTCGCCCTACTATCCGGAAGCCGGGTTCAATGCCGGCAACGCCATGGGTCGCAACAAGTATATCTACTGCCTTGCAGATGCCGCCGTCGTGGTGCACTCCGGCAGTAGTGGCGGCACCAAGGCAGGCGCGGAAGAGAACCTCAAGAAGGGCTGGGTGACGCTCTGGGTGAAGCCCTCACAGGACCCGGAAGCCGGCAACCAGCAGCTTGTCAGTGCTGGTGGCGATTGGTGCGCGCAGGAGGTAGACCAGTTAGAGATACAAGCACTGTTCACTCTGCCTCAACCATCGTCGGTGACAGAATCGTCTGCCGATGACCAAACGATCAGCGCTGCAGAATCTCCCGCTGATAATGGCGATTCCGAAAGCACCGCGGAGCTACCCCAGGCTGACCTTTTTGGTGCCGTGAACGCACCCTTGGAAAACCTGCAGCAGCCCAAACCGGAATCCGCCTTCGAGCCGACCCCGGAGGGACAGACAGAAGAGGAGGCGGGGCAGACTGCGGCCCCCGAAGCAACGGCGACCGGCAGCATGGATGCAGCCGCGGATCCTGCCGAGCAAGAACCCGATGCACGCTCAAGTCAGGCACCCTGGCAAGTAGGCGGCATCGATTTTTATCAGCTGTTCCTGCGCGAGCTGCAACGGTTTGCCCAGTCCCCAAGAACGGTAGATGAGATCGTTGCCGATACGGGACTGCAGAAATCTCAGGTGAATACCTGGCTCAAGCAGGCCGTGGAAGAGCAGAGAGCGGAAAAGCTCACCCGGCCTGTCCGGTACCTAGCAATTCCAGAGACAGCCGATCCCACCGAGAACGATGTGGAGGGCCATGTGCGCCGCTTACGCGCACCGCGTACCTTCGAGACATCATCGTAAATGCCGCACAGCGAAAGGCCTCGATGATCTCACCGAGGCCCTGACGCCGACCGGGCACTCCCAGTCCATACGCGAAGAGCATAGCTGCCGTGGGCTTTGCCAAACAAGCGCGGATGTGGCGGCGCCCGTTGCTGTACATGGCACCGTCAGCGACCGAAAGCTCTTGACGCGCCTGCCCATGCATCAAGTGGCCTGTCCCGTGTCCTGGGACACGGGACAGGCGAGAACACCTTGCCCGCCAAGGGCAACCCGCAAGATCAGGAATCCAGCATGAACACAGGGAACATCAAGAAGTACGCCCCCAAGGCGCGTACCCGCTTCATCGAGACCATGACCCGCCAGGCCGCCCGCTACGGCATCACCAAGGGCCACGTGGCGCCCGCCGAGGTGCGTGGCGACGTGATGCTGATCAGCGCCCTGGATGGCCAGACCCACAGTTTTCCCAAGGCGCTGCGCGGTCCCCGCGAGGCGCTGGCCAGGTGGGTGACCCAGCTGGGCTTCGAGCAGGCCATGGAGCAGGCCGCCTATAGCTGGTTCAACCGCCTGTGTGCGATCCGCTTCATGGAGCTCAAGGGGTATCTGGATCATGGCCGGCGGGTGCTCTCCCATCCGGCCCACGAGGGCGGCTTCCAGATCCTCGATGACTGCCTGGAGATCGACCTGCCCGGGCTGGATAACGCCCGGGTGCGCGAGCTCAAGCTCGACGGCACCCAGGACGAGGCGCTCTACCGCGAGCTGCTGCTGGCCCAGTGTCACGCCCTGCATGAGGCCATGCCGTTCCTGTTCGAGCCGCTGGACGATGCCAGCGAGCTGCTGCTGCCGGACAACCTGACCAAGACGGACTCGCTGATCCGCGAGCTGGTCGGGGCGATTCCCGAAGAGGACTGGCAGGACGTTGAGGTGATCGGCTGGCTCTACCAGTTCTACATCGCCGAGAAGAAGGACGAGGTGATCGGCAAGGTGGTGAAGAGCGAGGACATCCCCGCCGCCACCCAGCTGTTCACCCCCAACTGGATCGTCCAGTATCTGGTACAGAACTCCGTCGGCCGTCAATGGCTGCAGACCTATCCGGACTCCCCCCTCAAGGGCGAGATGCCGTACTACATTGAGCCTGCCGAACAGGACCCCGAGGTACAGGCCCAGCTTGACGCCATCACTCCGGCCAGCATCGACCCCGAGACCATCAAGGTGCTCGACCCCGCCTGTGGCTCCGGCCATATCCTGGTCGAGGCTTATAACGTGCTGAAGGCCATCTACGAGGAGCGCGGCTACCGCTCCCGGGATATCCCCAAGCTGATCCTGGAGAACAACCTGTTCGGGCTGGATATCGACGACCGTGCCGCCCAGCTCGCCGGCTTCTCCCTGCTGATGAAGGCCCGTGAAGACGACCGCCGGATCTTCAGCAGGGGCGTTCGACTGAACGTGATGGCCCTGCAGAGCACACAGCACCTGGATGCCAGCACCCTGTGGCGCAACCTCAATCTCACCGGCGACTGGCACCAGGGCCAGTCCCAGAGCCTGTTCGAGGGCGAGCAGAAAGAGCTCTCCAGCAACGACAACACCTACAAGGCCATCGTCGACCTGATCGAGCGCTTCCAGGACGCCAAGACCTTCGGCTCGCTGATCGAAGTGCCGAATAGCTTTGAGGCGCCGCTCAAATCCTTGCTGGAGGTGCTCACTGAGCTTGCTGATAGTGGCGACACCATGCAGAAGACCGCTGCCCAGCAGCTAAAGCCGATAGTGCAGCAGGCGCGTATGTTAGCGCAGCGGTATGATGCCGTGGTAGCAAACCCTCCGTATATTGGTAGTAATAACATGCCAAAGGAGCTGAAAATATTTGCAGTCAGCGATTATAAATTCGCCAGTTCTGATCTTTACGCCATAATGTGCGCTCGCTCGATAAGCCTTACTAAAGACTCTGGATTTATGGCTTTCATGACACCCTTCACCTGGATGTTCTTAAGTTCATTTAAAAAACTCAGAGAGCTAATGATTGGAGAAAACACTCTTCTAGGGTTAGTTCAACCTCAATATCACGCCTTTTTCGAGTCTGCTTTTGTTCCTATCTGTGCGTACTTCATGCAGAAATCATCAATATATGATTATCTGTCATCGTTTATTAAGTTAACCAGCTTTAGAGGCGCAGGTATACAGGCTGAAAAGGCGCGAGAAGCTATTAAAAACAAAGAATGTGGTTGGTTTTTTGAATCCAAGCCTTCTGATTTCAAAAAAATTCCTAATAGCCCTGTTACTTATTGGATTTCAAAGGACTTGTTGGAGGTTTTTGACGACGAAAAGCTCAAGGAAAAATACGAGTCTGGCGGGCGTTTAAAAACACACAATGACGAAAGATTTGTCCGGTTTTTTTGGGAAGTTTCAAAAAAATCCAGGGGCAACGTGTGGCGAGAACTTTCCCATGGTGGTGACTATCGTCGTTGGTACGGAAATAAGTTAAGAGTTGTAGAATGGACTGACTCTGCAAAATCAGAGTACGCATCCCATGGCGGTCTTCATAATGAAAGGTATTGGGGGCGTACGGGCATAACCTGCTCAAAAATCACTTCCAGCACAAACGCCTTTCGAATTAAAGATCTAGACCAAGAATACAGCTCACTTGCGCCTACTGTTTTTGCAAAAGACGATAGCACAAATCTGGTCTTAAGGGGCTTGGCTGTATTGAATTCAAAGGTCGTGCAGGAACTTTTATGGATCATCAACCCATCAATGACGGTAAACGTTGGGGATTTGTTGTCGATACCTGCCCTTTCCTCCTCTAGTATTCCTGTAGGTGAGGTAGAGAAACTCGTGGAGCATAGCAAGGTCGATTGGGATTCATTCGAAACCTCATGGGATTTTTTCGCGTCGCCACTGGTATCGGAAGTGTTAGAGTCGACTTCCATTGCGAGCGTCTATTATATAACTAGGTGTTCATGGTCAGATGTTGTATCGGAGGTTGTCAGTGCAGAGGAAACCCTAAATCGACACATCATTAACTCGAATCACTTGGGAAATGAGTTGACTCCAGAAATTTCACTTCATGAAGTTACTCTCACCTGTAACCCTCATTACCGCTATGGCCGCAACCGCTCCGAAGAAGAGTTGGAAACTCTACTCCAATGCGACACCCTCAAGGAACTTATAAGCTACTCCATCGGCTGCATGATGGGCCGCTACTCGCTGGACAAGCCCGGCCTGATTCTCGCCAATCAGGGTGAAACCGTCCGCGATTACCTGGCCCAAATCCCCGAGCCAAGCTTCGCGCCGGATAAAAACGCCATCATCCCGCTCACTGACCAAGAATGGTTCCCCGACGATGCCACCAACCGCTTCCGCGATTTTGTTCGCACAGTCTGGGGTGAAGAGCACCTGCAGGAAAACCTCGACTTCGTTGCCGAGAGTCTCTGCCTGCACGCCATCAACCCCAAGAAGGGTGAAGCCGCGCTGGACACCATCCGCCGCTATCTTAGCACCCAGTTCTTCAAGGACCACCTGCGTACCTACAAGAAACGCCCCATCTACTGGCTTTACAGCTCCGGCAAGCAGAAAGCTTTCGAGTGTCTGGTCTACCTGCACCGCTACAACGAAAGCACCCTCGCCGAGATGCGTACCGACTACGTGATCCCGGTCACCGAGAAGCTCGCTGGCTATGTCGAGAAGCTAGAACAGGACAAGGAAGCCAGCGCCTCCGCTGCCGAAGCCAAGCGCATTGAGAAGGAGCTTGGCAAGCTATATAAGCAGCAAGCCGAGCTCAATGCCTTCGATGAGAAGCTTCGCCACTATGCCGACCAGCGGATCTCACTGGATCTGGATGATGGGGTGAAGGTGAACTATGGGAAGTTTGGGGATCTGCTATCAGAGGTGAAGGCAGTCACCGGGGAGAAATCAGTATGATCCAACAGATCCGCATCGACAATTTTAAATCACTGGTTGATTTTGAAATTCGGTTAGCGCCTTTTACCTGCTTGGTGGGACTTAACGGCTCAGGAAAGTCAACCGTACTTCAAGCGCTTGATTTTATCTCCCAACAGATGCGGGGTGAGCTTGGGGAGTGGCTCGTACTGCGGCAATGGGACAAAAGAGATATCGGTTCCCGGCTAACCGCAAAAAAGAATATTGATTTGTTTGTTCAAGTTGAACTCCCAGGCTGCGACTTGATTGAATGGTCGGCCAGTTTTAATAGACAGTCTCTCCGTTGTACATCAGAAGAAGTGTTTCATGATGGCATTCGGCTCTTGAAAGTGGAAGATGCCGAATGCTGGTTGACCTATGGAGGCGATGCTGGCTTACGTACCAGAAAAATTGACGTCATTTTTGAATATCAAGGATCAATACTCTCTCAGCTCAAGTCAAACCAGATCTGTGAAATTCTTCAGGTACTGAAGGAAGAAATTGCAAGTATTCGGTCATTGGATTTGCTTTCCCCGGAGTATTTGCGGCAACGAACACGAGAATCGGCAGGGTATCTGGGCCTTGGTGGGCAGAAGCTCTCCGCTTATTTACATGAGCTTGGCAGTGAAGAGCGTGAGCGGCTATTAGACCAACTTCAAAAAGTATATCCACGCTTGACTGACATTGATACCCGCTCCTTGCGCTCCGGCTGGAAACAGCTTGATATTGCTGAGCGCTTTGCCGGAAAAATCCTGAAGACACCGGCGCGTCATGTCAACGACGGTATGCTACGTTTACTGGCGGTGTTGTCTCAGCTGTCATCTGATGAGCACTTTCTACTATTTGATGAAATAGAAAACGGCATTAACCCCGAGCTGGTTGAATTCCTCGTCGATGCGCTGGTCGCCAGCGATCATCAGGTTCTGGTAACCACCCATAGCCCGGTAATCCTTAATTACCTAGAAGATGATATAGCAAAAAAAGGCGTGATTTATCTCTACAAAAAATCTGACGGAGCCACACAAGCTATTCGCCTGTTTGAGATCCCCTCGCTGGCGGAGAAACTGCGCTTCATGGGGCCGGGTGAAGCCTTTATTGATACGCAGCTGACCGAGCTGGACAAGGAAATCCAAACGCTACAGTTGTTATGGGTTAGTCAGGAGGGCAAGGATGCATCTGTTGCTGAGCGGTGAAGGGCCCGGTGATATTGGTGTGTGCTACCCAGCGGCAGAGCAATGCCAAGCGGAGACCTTCCAGCCCGGGCCGATGGCATGGATGGTGGACCAGTGGGTGGAACACTGCCAAGGTTATGAGTTCTCGCATCTGGAAAACGGACTGGTTAATTATGTCAGTGAATCGTATCTGGTTGAGAACAAGCCCAAAGCAGGAAAGAAACCAAAGCGCCTGCCTGGCAAAAAAACACCAAAAGAAACAGCGTATTACTATGATAATGCTAGGTCGCTTGCCACAAAGGCGTTGGCGTTGGCGGCCGAGTTGGACGACCACATCATTGCCGTATTGTTTCGCGATGGGGATGGTACTGCTTCGGCCGGACGCGGCAAGTGGCAGGATAAATATAATTCCATGCTGAAAGGCTTTGATGTTGGGGGATTCAAGCATGGTGTAGCGATGCTGCCCAAACCTAAATCTGAAGCATGGCTGATGTGCGCTTTAAAACCGGAATCGCCCTATCAGCACTGCGCTGCGCTTGAGCAGGAATCTGGTAATGATCGCGGAAAAAATCCGCTGAAGGAACAGTTGCATGCCGTACTGGATGGCAACTCGGCAGCCCAGGCGTTGGCGGAGCTGGTGCAGAATCGCACTATCCGTATGGAAGACATCGAAATGCCCTCACTTCAGGCCTTCAAGGCGCGGTTGATGGATGTTGTGAGCTTGATCAATAAGCAAGCAGGATAATGCAAAGTATCAAGCGACAGGTGCTGCAGCAGGTCGAGCTCAATGCCTTCGACGAGAAGCTTCGCCACTATGCCGACTAGCTTATACCACTGGATCTGAATGATGGCGTGAAGGTGAACTACGGGAAGTTTGGGGATTTGTTGGGGGGAGTAAAGGCGGTGACGGGGGAGAAGGCGGAATGAAACCACAATGCCAGTCCGTAGTGGCTGAAAGGAAAATTTCTTGGAAGGTGAATTCTGTATACCTAGCCTAACAAAGATTGATATATTAGCGGAATCAATTAGTAGTGCAATAAAAACGAAGCTGCATTTTCTTGATGGTTTTGCCGCTACGTTCATCCAATCATAGGATCGGTAGAATAATATCTATTAAATTCACAAGGATGCATATGGAGTTTATCGCGAAATTCTTGGATGCTGCAAAGCTTCCAACGAAGTTCATCGTTGCAATATTTTTTGCATCAACAATTCCTTTGCTACTGCCCTCCGAATTAGTAGCCGCTCTGCGCTTGAGTGGAATTTTAGACTCCTACGGCAGCTATATGGGTGTTACCTCAGTGCTTTCTGGCTCAGTCATGGTCATTGAATTCACGATATGGGTCAGCAAAAAAATTAAAAAGGCCCATCTACGTCGAAGACTCTCAAGGCTTTCCAAAAGTCGCTTGAGGAGTCTAGATCATGCTGAAAAGGCAGTTCTACGAGAGTTCTATATTCAGGGACAGAACACTATCAAATTACCTATGGATCAACCTGTGGTTGCCGGACTACTTTCTTCCGGTATTTTGAGTATTGTTAGTCAACACGGAAAATGCTCATTAGCAGGGATGCTCGTCAGCATGAAGATTCCGGACCGCTTAAGTGAAGAAATTACACTCGAAATGCTGGATCTCCCAACTGGGGAGCCCTCAGAGGAAGATATCGAATTTCTCAAAGAGAATCGACCTCCCTTCACGCGCTCCATCCAGCGAGAAGAGGCTCATTTGCAATGGTAAATTTAAAAAACCCATGCACGGCGACGCCTACTGCATTGCGGCTGCTCCTCCATTACGTAGCCGCACATGCTGGCTAGCAATATGCGACTTAAATAAGGGGCTGAAAATTCAGCCCTAAAATTTTTCTAGTTAGTTTTTGCAGCCTTTTTTGTCACATGTAATTTTGCTATTCGTATTAGTCCAGTGAGATGGATTCTCATTGGTATTAAATCCGCACCCGGTAACTCCACCTTTTTGCCCTTTATGTACGATGCTCGGGCCGTTCGGTGGGGAGTGTTTAACTGCCATAAGCCATTGCTCCATGTTGAGTTATCTTATATTTTAGTCACAAAGTGACTGATTAAACTATTAGCAAGAGATGCTATATTTGTCAATATGCATTTCTTTGGTAAGGGTATGAATTTCTTCTTGTGGCCCTGGATTTAAAAAAAGCGGTGAAAGTATTGATGAAGCTAAAAAATATCGAAGAACTTATTGATAACAATGGCGAAATAACCATTGGCAAAGTGGGTCCTGTTCGCTGTGGTGCCACTGACCTGTGATGAGGCAGAGTGTCTTGCGATGTTGGTCAGACGGCCTAACGAGTCCTTCGAGGAATTGCTGGTGCGACTTGATTCTGCGATTGAGGATGCCATCGAACACGATATATTCGTCGATGAAATAAATCAATAACATGCAACGTAAAAGGAGCCGCTATGACCAACCCAATCGGCCGTTGGCGCATCACCTGGATGGAAATGTGGGGCCAGGACTTCGTCGATATGATTGAGCCTGGCCACTTCCGGTTCGATGAGAATGGCCTTGGCTACTTTATCTTTGGCGCTGTTGAAGGCCAGATCGACTACCGTGTTTCAGATGATGGCCGGCGCATCGAATTTTCCTGGTCGGGAAATGATGATGGTAGCATTAAATTAGGGCGAGGCTGGTTTGAGCTTACATCCTCGGGTACCGCCAAAGGGTGCTTCTTCATTCATTGCGGGGATGAATCGGCGGTGGAAATCAGTCAACATTCATCTTGAAACCTGGATTCATCCCGCAATTTTCAGCGAGGGAACCGCGCTGACGTCGACTTCGCGCTCGGCATGCCAGGCGTCGTGGGCGGCCTGGAGGCGTAGCCATAGCCCGGGGCCGTTACCGAACAGCTTGCCGAGGCGTGCCGCCACTTCCGGTGATACCGGCTTGCGCGCGGCCAGGATGGCGTGCAGCTGCTGACGTGAGATGCCCAACATTTTCGCGATGGCGCTCTTGCTGTAGTCCAGATCCTGCAGCATGTCATCGATCACCTCGCCGGGGTGCGGCGGGCAGTGGTTGGGATTTTGCTTTGCGGTAATCGCCATAGTAATTCCATATCTCAGTGGTATTGCTCTAAATCAACTTGGTAGGCGTTGCCGCCCTCGAATGCAAAGGTGAGGCACCAAGGGCCGTTCACATGTACGGTGTAGCGCTTGGGGTTGAAGCCCTGCAAGCCATGGAAGTTATAGCCTGGCAAGTTGATGTCTTCGACGCTGGTGGCTTCGTTGATCACGGCCAGGCGGATCAAGAGACGCCTGTGCATGCGCTTGTCGATCCTGGATTTGCCGGTTTCCCAGAGCATCGCCAGGCCCTTGTTCTTGAAGGTCTTGATCATAGGAGCAGTGTAGCCTGATGGATTACTTCTGTAAACAGAAAGACTACACTGCTGCCGTGTCTTTTCCTGTTTGCGATACTGCGGTCGATATCCGCTCACGGTGTTCAATCGGCAAGGAGGCTAGATGCAGCTCGACCAACTCCAGCAGGGGCTCCAGAGCGCCTTCTTCACTGATGGCCACCGCCTGGTCTTCTGGTACGACGCCCCCGGCCACTTCGCCGAAGCGCTGGATGAGCTATCGCTGGAGGGCGTCCAGATCCTCAACATGGCTGGGCAGTCCACCTTCGGCGTGAAGCTGCGCCTTGAGCTGGATGAGCCGGAGACGCCGACGCTGCTCTATTTCCCTTACGCCGAGCCGGCGCCGGAAGATGACTGGCTGCTGGATATCAAGCTCTACTCCGGGCGCTTCTACGCCGATCAGCTGTCGATGATCTTCAATGAACTGGGTCTCACGCGGCATGCGCTACGTGAGCATCTGGCGAAGCGCCAGGTATTTCTGGGCAGCCGCAAGCGCATTGAGGCGCTCAAACGCCTGGTCACGCCGGAGATGGACGAGGATGGTCTGGACCTGGCCATGTGCGCCGCCGTCGTGGGCGCGCCGGCATCGGATATTGCCACATTGCTGTTCCATCTGGCCGATGAAGCGGTGGCCGAGGAGACGGGGCTGGAAGGCAATCCCTCCTCGCTTGAGGAGATGGCCAAGTACGCCCTGGTGCCGAGCCTGGTGAGAGCGCTGCAGCTGGAGGTAGGGTATCCCGCTACTCAGGCAGAGTTGAGTGGGGAGGCACCGCTGCCGCTCGGCCAGCTGATGCTGCGTCTTCTCACCACCGGCTACTGCGAGAGCATCTCCGAGATCCCCGACTGGGCGCAGGGCCATGCTATTGCTTCGGTGAATGCCCGGGCCACCTCGCGAGCGTTGCTCTCCCGCTGGCGGGACAGCTCGCGCTTCTACCCAGCTTTCGATGTGATCTCCGGCTGGGTGGCCGAGGCGCTGCGCATCGAGGACAAGATCCGCGACGTGCCGCTGGAGCGGCTGGCCAAGGTGGCGACCTTCGAGGTGGTCGAGAAGCAGATCATCGTCGACCTGTGCCTGGCCATCCCCCAGGCCGACGTGCGCGACCTGGAGATGTTTCGCGGCATCATCGCCGAGCGCCTGGACGGCTACTGGGCCTCGCGCCACAAGAACGACGAGCGCCGGGCCCGCTATCGCCAGCTCTACGCCGCCCTTAGCGCCGCCATCGACCTCTTTGCCCTGCGGCAGCAACATCTCAACGGCTTCCACTACGCGAGCGTCGAGGCGCTTTACCACGCCTACAGCACCGAGCTCTACCGCTTCGATACCGCCTATCGCCACTATGCGGTGGCCTCCGACAGCACCGGCGTGGAGCTGCTCAAGAAGCTCGATGAGGCAGTGGAGCACTGCTACGACGAGTGGTTCCTGGGCCAGCTCACCCGCAACTGGAGCGAGCGCATCGACGTCGAGGGGCGCCTGCACGACTGGAAGCTGCCGCGCCTCCCCAACCAGCAGCACTTCTTCCGCGACGTGGTACGCCCGCACCTGGACGCCCACCGCAACAAGCGCCTGGTGGTGATCATCAGCGACGCCTTCCGCTATGAGGCGGCCGAGGAGCTGCGAGAGCGTATCAACGCCAAGCGCTACAGCGAGGCTACCCTGGGCAGTCAGCTCGGTGTGGTGCCCAGTTACACCACCCTCGGCATGGCCTCGCTGCTGCCTCACCGGGAACTGAGCTACCAGCCCGGCAGCGACAGCGTGCTGGTGGATGGCAAGTCCAGCCAGGGCACCGAGAACCGCAGCCAGCGCCTCAGCGCCGCCGTGAGTGGCCAGGCCATGGCCGTGACCGCCGAGGAGGTGAGGGGCTGGTCCCGCGAGCAGGGGCGCGAGGCGATCAAGGGCATGCAACTGGTCTACGTCTATCACAACGTGGTGGATGCCCGGGGCGATACCGCCAGCACCGAGAGCGAGACCTTCGCCGCGGTGGAGGATGCCATCGAGGAGCTCGACACGCTGACCCGCAAGATCCTGATGCACCTCAACACCAGCACCGTACTGGTCACCGCCGATCACGGCTTCCTGTTCCAGCGCAGCAAGCTGGACGCCACCGACCGCACCAGCCTGACCGAGAAGCCGGCCGGCGCCTTCAAGAGCAAGAAGCGTTACGTGCTGGGGACCAATCTGCCCGACAACTCAAGCGTCTGGCACGGCCACACCCGAGAGACCGCCGGCACCACCTGCGAGACCGAGTTCTGGATCCCCAAGGGCGCGCACCGCTTCCACTTCGTTGGCGGGGCCCGCTTCGTGCATGGCGGCATCATGCCCCAGGAGATCGTCGTGCCGGTGCTCACCGTCAAGCAGCTGCGCGGCGAGAAGGTCGAGAAGCGCACCCGCCGCAAGGTCGACGTGATCTCGCCCAAGGCCTCGCTGAAGATGGTCAACAACATCCAGCGCTTCGAGCTGCTGCAGACCGAGGCGGTCAGCGAACAGCTCAAGCCCATCACCCTGGCCGTGGCCATCTTCGAAGGCGGCGAGGCGGTCTCCAGCGAAGAGACGGTGACCTTCGACAGTACCAGCGACAACATGAACGAGCGCATGAAGTCGGTGCGCCTCTCGCTTTCCGGCACCGACTTCGACCGCAAGCGCGACTACTTCCTGGTGCTGCGCGACAAGGACCTTGGCACCGAGCTGGAGCGCTACCGGATGGTCATCGACCTGGCTTTCACCGATGATTTCTTTTGATGGTTGTCAGTTGACAACCTGGGCGACTGGTGCCTAAGCTACTGGCAGGAGAAAAGATGACCCGCCGACGACACAGCAAGAAGGAAATCGAGGCGGCGCTGGTCTATGCCGAGGCCCAGGGCTGGCGGATTGAGCCCGCTTCGGGGCATGCCTGGGGCAGGTTGTATTGCCCACACAACGATAACGAGTGCCGTTGCGGCGAGTTCTGCATCGTCAGCGTGTGGAGCACACCGAAGAACCCGGCCAACCATGCCAGGCAACTGCGTCGCGTGGTGGACAACTGTATGGGTGGCACATCCTCCGAGGAGGACGAGACGTGACGATGACCTATGAATTTATCCTGAAGTTTGCCGTTCCCGGTGACCTCGACATGGAGACGCTGGAAACCCGTCTCTTCGAGGCCGGCTGTGACGATGCCTTGATAGGCGTTGGGCTGAAGGGGCGCCTGGCGCTTGAGTTTTCCCGTGAGGCAGTGTCGGCCCAAGAGGCGATTACCAGCGCCATGGCGGATGTGAAACGTGCCATTCCCGAGGCGCGTTTGATCGAGGTGGGGCCCGACCTGGTCGGAGTGACGGACATCGCCGAGTTGTTCGATTTCAGCCGCCAGAACATGCGCAAGCTGCTGCAGTCGCACCTGGCCACCTTTCCACTGCCGCTGCATGAAGGTCGTGCTTCCTTGTGGCACCTGACCGAAGTGCTGGACTGGTTCCAGACGCATCAGCGCAGGACCATCGACGAGGCGTTACGCGAGGTGGCACAGGCCGGCATGCAGGCCAATGTGGCCCGCGAGAGCCGCCGGGTGTCGCCGGAGCACATCCGCCACTTCGATGATGCCCTGGTGTCATAAATGACCAATCCGATGGAACCCGCTCGAATGGAAGCGCTCCCCAACGTCAGCACAGACGAGTCTGCCGACCTCGACACCCTGCTCAACACCCACTTTGCCGGCCGGGTGGTGCGCAAGGACCTGACCCAGCGGGTCAAGGAAGGCGCCAACGTGCCGGTGTACGTGCTGGAGTATCTGCTTGGCATGTACTGCGCCACCGACGATCCGGAGGTGATCGATGAGGGCCTGAAGAACGTCAAGACGATCCTCACCGACAACTACGTGCGCCCCGACGAGGCCGAGAAGGTGAAGTCGCTGGTCCGCGAGCGCGGCAGCTTCAAGGTGATCGACCGGGTGATGGTGCGCCTCAACGAGAAGCAGGACTGCTACGAGGCGGCGTTCAGCAACTTGGGCATCAAGGATGCCGAGATCTCCGCGGGCATCGTCAAGGAGCACGAGAAGCTGCTGGTGGGCGGCATCTGGGTGATCGCCACCCTGAGCTACTACCACGAGGAGGGCCAGCGCGGCTCGCCATTCGGGGTCAGCCAGCTCAAGCCGATCCAGATGCCGCACATGGACATGGAGGCGCTGTTCGAGGGACGCTGCGGCTTCACCACAGATCAGTGGCGCGAGGTGCTGATACGCTCCATCGGCATGGAGCCTGCCGAGCTCGATGAAACCGTGCAGTGGCACCTGCTAGCCCGAATGATTCCCTTCGTCGAGAACAACTACAACGTCTGCGAGCTGGGCCCCCGCGGCACGGGCAAGAGCCATATCTACAAGGAGTGTTCCCCCAACAGCATCCTGGTCTCGGGCGGCCAGACCACCGTGGCCAATCTGTTCTACAACATGAGCTCGCGGCGCATCGGCCTGGTGGGCATGTGGGACCTGGTGGCCTTCGACGAGGTGGCCGGCATCTCGTTCAAGGACAAGGATGGCGTCCAGATCATGAAGGACTACATGGCTTCCGGTTCCTTCGCCCGCGGGCGCGAGCAGATGGAAGCCTCCGCCTCCATGGTGTTCATCGGCAACATCAACCAGAGCGTCGAGTCGCTGGTGAAGACCAGCCACCTGCTGACCCCGTTCCCCGACGCCATGATCGACGCCGCCTTCTTCGACCGCTTCCACGCCTACATCCCGGGCTGGGAGATCCCCAAGATGCGGCCGTCGTTCTTTACCCAGCGCTACGGCTTCATCGTCGACTACCTGGCGGAGTTCTTCCGCGAGATGCGCAAGCGCAGCTTCGCCGACGCCATCGACCAGCACTTCCGCCTGGGTGATAACCTCAACCAGCGTGACGTCATCGCCGTGCGCAAGACCGTCTCCGGCCTGCTCAAGCTGCTCTACCCGCATGGCGGCTCTTCACAAGGGCTGGAGAAGGAAGACGTGCGTCAGTGCCTGGTGTATGCGCTGGAGGTGCGCCGCCGGGTCAAGGAACAGCTCAAGAAGATCGGTGGCATGGAGTTCTACGACGTCCACTTCAGTTACATCGACAAGGAGACCCTGGAGGAGCACTTCGTCTCGGTGAAGGAGCAGGGTGGCGGGGGGCTGATTCCCGAGGGCCTCGGCAAGCCTGGCGTGGTGCACACCATCGGACTCAGCGACAAGGGCATGCCCGGGGTCTACCGCATCGAGCTCCAGGTCACTGCCGGTAGCGGCAAGCTCGCCATGTCGGGGCTGTGGAACTCTACCTCGGCCAAGGAGCAGGTCAAGATGGCCTTCGACTACTTCAAGGCCAATGCCAGCCGCGTCAGCGGCTCCAGCAAGGTGCTGGAGCACGACTTCCACCTGCACGTGGTCGACCTGCAGAATACCGGCGTACTGCGCGACCTCGCCCTGGCCAGCCTGGTGGCCTTCGCATCAGGGTTGCTGGGCAGGCCCACCCAGGGCCAGATGGTGGTGCTGGGCGACATGAGCCTGGGCGGGAGCCTGAAGCCCGTGGAGAGCCTGGCCGAGTGCCTGCAGGTGTCCTTCGACGCCGGCGGCAAGCGCGTCACCCTGCCCATGGCCAGTGCCGCGGATATCGCCACCATTCCCGCCGAGCTGTTCACCAAGTTCCAGACCAGCTTCTATGCCGAGCCGGTGGATGCCGTGGTGAAGGCGCTGGGGGTGGAGTAATCCCCCTTACCCCGACAACGATTCTGGAGAGAATCTAGTGAGCACCGAACCCGAACTTATTCAGAGCCCACTCAGCCAGTCCATCACCCGCGATGGCCACACCCTGCAAGTCGATATCTACCGCCTGGAGGAGGAGGTCGACTGGCTGCTGGAGGTCGTTAACGCGGACGGCACCTCCCACGTCTGGGACGACCGCTTCACCACCGACCAGGCTGCCTTGGGTGCGCTGCATGCAGCCATCGATGAGGAGGGCATCGGTGTCTTTCTGGACTGACGCCTTGGCATAGAGGAAGCAATAGGAGGGTAGGGCGCGGGACGTCGCTGGTTGTTGCTCTCGCATGGAACCCATATGGAATCCACGGGAGCGACAACGAAAAACGGCCACTTGCTGCAAAGAGCTAAGTGGCCGTTTTTTCTGATATTTCTGGTCGGAGCGACAGGATTCGAACCTGCGACCTTTGCAACCCCATTGCAACGCGCTACCAAGCTGCGCCACGCTCCGATGCGGTTTTCGGGCTACCTGGCCTGTGGATCCTGGCCCCCGAGAACGAGGCGTATACTAGCGCGTCGCGGGGCAAATGAAAAGTCCCTTTTGCGCTTCCGTTTCAATTGCTTGGCGGGTCGTTTCGGCGAGGCCCCGGATCCCGGTGCTTCTGTCACACTGTCTGCAATGAGAACCTGCTCCGCGGGGAGCTGCCGAGAGGAGGGCGGATATGCCGTTGATCATGGGGATGAGCATGCTGCTGGCCTGCCAGTTTGCCGGCGAGCTGGTGGCGAGGGGACTCACGCTGTCGATACCGGGGCCGGTGATCGGCATGGTGATCCTGCTGGTGGCCTTGATGATCCGCGGCAAGGTGCCGTCGAGCCTGCGCCTGACGGGGGAGGGGCTGCTGCGCTACCTGACGCTGCTGTTCGTGCCCGCCGGGGTGGGGTTGATGGTGCACTTCGAGTTGATCGGGGCCGACCTCTGGCCGATCGTGGTGACCCTGGTGGTATCCACGGCGGTGACCCTGGGCGTGACGGCCTGGGTGCTGGAACGCCTGCAACATGGCCATTCCCGGCGCAACGGCGGGCCGGGAGGCAAGGCATGAATGTCGCCATCCTCGACCAGCTGTGGGTCTATCTCTCGGGCAATCCGCTGCTCTCGCTGCTGACGACCCTGCTGGTCTTTGTCCTGGCGGTGCGAATCAACCGCGCCGTGGGCGGTACCCCGCTGCTGCACCCGGTTACGCTCGCCATCGCCATGCTGATCGCCCTGCTGCTGCTGGTGGACATGGATTACCGTACCTACTTCGAGGGGGCCCAGTTCATCCACTTCCTGCTGGGGCCGGCCACGGTGGCCCTGGCGATTCCCTTGTATGACCATCGCGAGCGGGTGCGTCGCCTGCTGTGGCCGCTGTTGCTGGCCTGCGGGGCGGGGATCGTCACGGCGGTGGCGTCCACCCTGGGGTTGGCCATGCTGCTCGGCGCGCGCACCGAGACGCTGCTGTCGTTGGCGCCGCGCTCGGTTACCTCGCCGATCGCCATGGGCATCGCCGAGCAGATCGGCGGGATTCCCTCGCTGGCCGCCGGCCTGGTGTTGTTGACCGGTTCGATCGGCTGCGCCCTGGGGCCCTGGATCTTCCGCCTGCTGCGGATCAAGGATCCGGTGGTGCAGGGCTTCACGCTGGGGCTGGCGGCGCATGGCTTCGGCACCGCCCACGCCTTCGCCCGCCTGGGGGCCGTGGCCGGTGCCTTTTCCGGCCTGGCAATGGGGCTGACGGGCCTGCTGACCGCCTTCCTGTTGCCCCTGATCATCCGGCTGTTCGGCTTCGGCTGAGCTCACGTTCACGGGGGCGGGTACAACGCGACAGGATCACCTCGGTCCGGCACGGCAGGGGGTCCCTGCCTTGCCGTTCGCATCCTTCCCTGTGTGCCGCGCGCGCATCGCCCCCGGTATGTTCGAGGAGCGCTCAGATCTCTTCCCAGAGACGCTTGCGGAAGTCATGGGAGAGCTCTGCGGCCTTCTGCATCCGCTCCATCTGGGCGTCGGTCACCTCCTTGATGAGCTGCTGATAGCGCTCCTGCATCTCGGCCGGGGTCTGAGGGGTCTCCCCCTCGAAGGATTGGGCGATCTTCTGGCCGCTCTCGGCGAGTGCCTGGAGGAACTGCGACTCGAACTGCATGGCGTCGGCCATGCTCTCCATCCAGGCCAGCTGCATGCGAGCCATGGGCGTGGCCCCCTGCGTGAACTGTTTTTGCCACCACTCCATCATCGGCTCTGTCGCGGCCAGGGCAGGGTTGGCCGTGGTGTCTTTGTGCTTGGTCATGGTCGGTCTCCTTGGGGATCCCTGGCGGGATGAGGTATCACGTTCGGCTCTCCTCTGCAGTGTAGAAGATGAATGCGGTTTTGTGCGTTGCAGCGAAAGGGGCGTCGCCTGCGGCGCTTGGCGTGGAAGGCGTCCACGGGTCGGTCCTGGCGGCATGGTCTAGGGTGGTTGGGAGTCCGTCGGCGGTAGATTGAGGAGAAACGGGATGTGGCAAGCGATCAAATCGGTACTGGCGGCCTTCCTGGGGGTGCAGAAGGATGAGCGGCGGCGTGAGGACTTCGCGTCTAACCGTCCCGGCACCTTCATCGCGGCGGGGCTGCTCTTGGGGTTGGTGTTCGTGGTGCTGGTGGCGCTCGTGGCCATGCTGGCAGCGCGCTGAACGGCCCAGCGTTGACGATGCCGTTTACCTGCCTCGTGGCGACAGGGGTGACGAACTGTCGCACTCTTCTATACTGCCTCAAGCGCTCGCTAATACAACAATGACCCTGAGGAGGCGCCGATGCGCACGTTGCTCGTGTGGATGGCGGGGGGGCTGGCCTCCGCAGCCCTGACCCCGATTGCGCTGGCCAATGGCTGGAACATGCCGGTCGGTGTCACGGCGCTCAGCCGTGACATCTATTCCCTGCACATGATCATCTTCTGGATCTGCGTGATCATCGGGGTCATCGTCTTCGGGGCGATGTTCTACTCGCTGTTTCGCTATCGCCATTCGCGTGGCGCCAAGGCGGCCACCTTCCACGAGCACACCAGCGTGGAGGTGATCTGGACGGCGATCCCGCTGCTGATTCTGGTGGCCATGGCAGTGCCCGCCACCGCCACCCTCAAGAACATGTATGACACCTCCGAGGCCGACCTCGACATCATGGTCACCGGCCAGCAGTGGCGCTGGCGCTACGAGTATCTGGGAGAAGAGGTCGCCTTCACCTCCAATCTGAGCACCCCCCGCGAGCAGATCAGCGGCGCCGACGAGAAGGGCGAGAACTACCTGCTCGAGGTAGACGAGCCGCTGGTGCTGCCGGTGGGACAGAAGGTGCGCCTGCTGCTGACGTCGGACGACGTCATCCACTCCTGGTGGGTGCCGGATCTCGCGGTCAAGCAGGACGCCATCCCCGGATTCGTCAACGAGAACTGGGTGCGCATCGAAGAGCCCGGCATCTATCGCGGCCAGTGCACCGAACTGTGCGGCAAGGACCATGCCTTCATGCCGGTGGTGGTCGAGGCCGTCGAGCAGGAGCGCTTCGACGAGTGGCTGGCCGAGCGCAAGGTGGCCGCCGCGCAGGAGGCCGCTGGCGTCGATCGCGAGTGGGGCATGGATGAGCTGATGGCGCGTGGCGAGCAGGTCTACGGCTCGGTGTGTGCCACCTGCCACCAGCCCGACGGCAGCGGCAATCCGCCTGCCTTCCCCGCGCTGGCCGGCAACCAGGCATTGATGAATGAACGCGATCGTCATATCAACACGGTGATCAATGGCGTCTCGGGGGCCGCGATGCCGGCGTTCCGCAATACGCTCAATGCGGTGGAAATTGCCGCGGTGATCACCTACGAACGCAATGCCTGGGGCAACGAGACTGGCGACAGCGTGCAACCGTCGGAAATCGCCGAACGTATCGCCGACCAGGGCGAGTGACCGGCCTTTCCGTTTCTCTTTCGTGATTGCCAACAGGGAGATTTCCGATGGCGTCCCACCTGCCTCCCAAGCCCACCCCGCAGCACAGCACGGCCACTGCCGGTGGCATGGCCGAGACCGGTCATGCCCGGCCCCGTGGGCTGCTGCGCTGGCTACTGACCACCAACCACAAGGAGATCGGTACTCTCTACCTGCTCTTCTCGCTGACCATGTTCTTCATCGGGGGGATCTTCGCCTTGGTGGTGCGTGCCGAGCTGTTCCAGCCCGGCCTGCAGTTGGTGCTGCCCGAGTTCTTCAACCAGATGACCACCATGCACGGCTTGATCATGGTGTTCGGGGCGATCATGCCCGCCTTTGTGGGACTGGCGAACTGGATGGTGCCACTGCAGATCGGCGCCCCGGACATGGCCCTGCCGCGCTTGAACAACCTCAGCTTCTGGCTGCTGCCGGTGGCCTTCACGCTGCTGCTCAGCACCCTGCTGATGCCGGGCGGCGGGCCCAATTTCGGCTGGACCTTCTACGCGCCGCTTTCCACCACCTACGCGCCGCCTTCCACCACCTTCTTCATCCTCTCGCTGCATATTGCCGGCATCAGCTCGATCCTCGGTGCCATCAATATCATCGCCACCATCCTCAACCTGCGCGCCCCGGGGATGCGAATGATGGACATGCCGCTGTTCGTCTGGACCTGGCTGATCACCGCCTTCCTGCTGATCGCGGTGATGCCGGTGCTGGCCGGGGTGGTCACCATGATGCTGATGGACATCAACTTCGGCACCAGCTTCTTCAACGCCGCCGGCGGCGGTGACCCGGTGCTATTCCAGCACCTGTTCTGGTTCTTCGGGCATCCCGAGGTCTACATCATGATCCTGCCGGCCTTCGGCATCGTTTCGGCGATCATCCCGACCTTCTCCCGCAAGCGGCTGTTCGGTTACGCCTCCATGGTTTACGCCACTTCGGCGATTGCCATCCTCTCCTTCCTGGTCTGGGCTCATCACATGTTCGTGGTGGGGCTGCCGCTGGTGGCGGAGCTGTTCTTCATGTACACCACCATGCTGATCGCGGTGCCCACCGGGGTGAAGGTCTTCAACTGGGTGGCGACGATGTTCCGCGGCTCGATCAGCTTCGAGCCGCCGATGCTGTTCGCGCTGGCCTTCGTGGTGCAGTTCACGGTCGGTGGCTTCTCGGGACTGATGCTGGCCATCTCGCCGGCCGACTTCCAATATCACGACACCTACTTCGTGGTGGCCCACTTCCATTATGTGCTGGTGCCCGGCGCGCTCTTCGCGATCCTGGCCGGCGCCTACTACTGGCTGCCCAAGTGGACCGGCCACTACCCGCACCTGCGGCTGTCCCAGTGGCACTTCTGGTTGTCGGTGATCGGCGTCAACCTGACCTTCTTCCCGATGCACTTCTCGGGGCTCGCCGGCATGCCGCGTCGTATTCCCGACTACGCGCTGCAGTTCGCCGATTTCAACCTGGCCTCGAGCCTGGGGGCCTTCCTCTTCGGTACCTCTCAGTTGCTCTTCGTGCTGGTGATCATCAAGTGCGTGCGTGGTGGCGAGAAGGCCCCGGCCAAGGCCTGGGAGGGCGCCGAGGACTTGGAGTGGAGCGTACCCAGTCCGGCCCCGTTGCACACCTTCGAGACGCCCCCGGACTTTCATCCCCATCGGCACTGAGTGGCGTCGGCAGCGATGCAGGCAGCGGTGTCGCACCGCGGGCCGATCAAAGAAGGAGACAGCGCATGAGTGGTGGCAGCTACTATGTTCCGGAGTCCAGCAAGTGGCCCATCCTGGCGTCGCTGGCGCTGGGGGCGATGATGATCGGCATCGGCACGCTGCTGGTGCATGGCATGGCCGGCATGCCGGTCATGGCGCTCGGCCTGGTCGGCGTGCTGGCGGTGATGGCGTTGTGGTTCCGCGATGTCATCCTCGAATCGCGGGGCGGGCTCTACGATCACCAGATGGATCGCTCCTTCCGCTGGGGGATGGGCTGGTTCATCTTCTCGGAGGTGATGTTCTTCGCCGCCTTCTTCGGCGCGCTCTTCTACGTGCGGACCTTTGCGCTGCCCTGGCTCGATGGCGAGGGCGCCAAGGGGGTGGCGGCCTTGCTGTGGCCGGACTTCACCGCCAGCTGGCCTCTGCTCAACCCGCCTGACGTCTCCATCGAGGGGCCGCAGGAGACCTTCAGCCCCTGGCACCTGCCGCTGGTCAATACCCTGATCCTGGTCTCCTCCAGCATCACCCTGACCATCGCCCACGAGGGCCTCAAGGAAGGCCTCCGTGACAGTGCCCGCTTCTGGCTCACGGTGACCGTGCTGCTGGGGCTCTGCTTCATCTCCATCCAGGGAGTCGAGTACTACGAGGCCTATGCCCATTACGGCATCACCCTGCAGGCGGGCATCTATGGCGCCACCTTCTTCCTGCTCACCGGCTTCCACGGGCTTCATGTGATCATCGGTACCATCATCCTGTCGGTGATGCTGATACGGGTGTTCCGCGGGCACTTCACAACTGACGATCACTTCGGCTTCGAGGCGGCGGCCTGGTACTGGCACTTCGTCGACGTGGTATGGATCGGTCTGTTCATCTTCGTCTATGTGTTCTGATCCCGGGAGCAGAGCTACCCTCCTGGTCAGCCGCCGAGGCTGCCCTGGGTGAAGCCGTAGCCAAGCAGGACGAGCAGCAGGACGGCCAGGGCCACACGGATCTTGAGGGAGATCAGCACGCGCCGTGAGCGGCTGCCGTCGCGGACCAGGAAACCGGCACCCACGGCCAGGCTCATGACCATCGCCAGAAAGACAAGGGCTATCAATATCTTGAGAAACATTCACGGCTCCAAGAAAGGGTCGGTATCCGGCGCGCATCGCGGCCCTTCAGCGGCCCGTCGGATGGGCTGGTGGGGGTTCTGGACCTGCCTGGTGGTGCTGGGCCTCGCACTCGGACTATGGCAGTGGGAGCGTGCCGCCGACAAGCGCGACTATCTGGCTCGCCTGGCGGCCGCACCGCGGATCGAGGCCCCGTCGGCGGCTCCGCCAACCGGTGCGCAGCTGGTCCTGCAGGGCGAATACCTTGCCGAGCAGACCCTGTTCCTCGACAACCGCATCCATGGGGGGCGCCTCGGGGTGGCGCCCCTGACGCCGTTTCGCGACGTCAATGGGCGCATCTGGCTGGTCCAGCGGGGTTTCCTGGCGACCGGCCCGACCCGAAACGACCCGAGGGTCGAGACGCCCGGTGGCGTGGTCACCCTGGAGGGCCGTTGGCAGACGGCCGGCGAGGCGGCACCACTGTTCGGCCCCAATCGGGAGGGCAGCCGCCTGCAACGCATCGACCTCGCGGCCTGGGAGCTGGAGTCGGCCTTCGCGCATCCAGGCTGGCTGCACCTCGAGCAGGGGCCGGGCCATCTCGAGTCCTGGTGGCAGCCAAGCGTAGTGCCGCCGGAGCGCCACCTGGGCTATGCCTTTCAATGGTGGGGGCTGGCCCTGGCCGCCCTGGTGATCATGCTGGTGGGGGCGAGGCGCCAGGCACGCCGCCCCGACACGGTGTCCATCCCGCGCAAGGAGATTCCCCGATGACTCATGCCGGACGTCAGCGCCTCAAGCTGTTGGCTTTCTTCGCAATCTTCGCCCTGCCGGTGGCCGTCGCCTGGGGCATGGTGGAGTGGCGCATCGGGATTCCCGAAGGACGCACCGCCCATGGCGAGTTGCAACCCTCGCTGCCCCTCCTGTCGCAGTGGCCGCTGACGCCCGTGGAGAAGCAAGGAGAGAGCGACTGGTGGCTGGTCTTCGACTGCCCCCAGGCGTGTGACGCCAATGCCGATCGCTGGTGGCGCCTGCATCGCGCCCTGGGTCGCGAGGCCGACCGGGTCAGCCGCCTGCGCATCGGCGGAGGCGGCGAGCCGCTTCCCGGCGCGGCCCTGGCGCAGTGGACGGGCGAGACCGACTGGCGCTCCCCCCATCGCCTCTGGATCCTCGACCCCGAGGGTCGACCCGTGCTCGGTTATGCCCCGGAGGTCGCGACCGCTGACGTGCTCGATGACCTGCGACGCCTGCTGCGCATGAACCCCGAGCCCCCCATGGCGCGGTTCGACCACGCCTCGAGCGTGGTGGGGGGCGGCGCCGATGGCGAGTAGCGCGTGGGCAGCAGGCGATGACAGCCGCCGTCGATGGCTGGTGGGGCTGAGCCTGGCAGGCGGGGTCTTCACCGCCGTGGTGGTACTGGTGGGGGCCTGGACGCGGCTGGTGGATGCCGGCCTCGGGTGTCCCGACTGGCCGGGGTGCTACGGGGCCCTGGTGGTACCGGATGCCGAACGCGCCCTGGCGCATTCCCCCGAGGTGCCGCTGGAGTCCGCCAAGGCCTGGGTGGAGATGGTGCACCGCTATCTGGCCTCGACCCTGGGGCTGCTGGTCATCGCCCTGGTGGTGCTGGGCGCGCGGTGGCGCCGGGAAGCGGGCTATCCCTGGTCCATCAGCCTGGCGCTGCTGGCGGTGATCCTGCTGCAGGGCGCGTTCGGGGCCTTCACGGTGACCCTCAAGCTATGGCCGCAGGTGGTGACCCTGCACCTGCTGGGGGGCCTGACGGTGATGCTGCTGTTCCTGTGGCTGCATCTGCGGCTGCGCCGGTTCTCGTCCGGCGTGGGCAGGGGGGCACCACGCCGGCGCCTGACGCCGCTGTGGGGGCTGGCCGTGCTATTGCTGGTGGGGCAGCTGGCGCTGGGCGGCTGGACCTCGAGCAACTATGCCGGGATCGCCTGCCAGGGCTTTCCCACCTGCAACGGCCAGTGGTGGCCGGCGATGGACTGGAGCGAGGGCTTCCACCTGACCCAGACGGTGGGCCCCAACTACCTGCATGGCCAGTTGCATGCCGAGGCGCGCAGTGCCATCCAGGTCGGGCACCGGCTTGGCGCGCTGGCCCTCGGCCTGAGCCTGCTGCTGCTCGCCTGGCGCCATCGGCGAGCGGCGGAGATGCGTCCCTGGCTGGCATTGCTGGGCGGGGCCTATGGCATTCAGGTGGCGATCGGCATCGCCAACGTGCTGGCCTGGCTGCCCTTGTGGCTGGCCCTGCTGCACACCGCCGGTGCAGTGCTGCTGGTGGTGGCCATGGCCCTGGCCCTGTGGCACTGGCGTTGGTCGACGGTCCCGACGGCGGTCGAGCCGGCGGGCGCCCGGAAAACTGCAACGAAAGAGGAGTTGGCTCATGTCTGACGTCATGATGGAGCGTGCGCCGGTCGGCCATCTCGCCGGCTGGGGTTGGCGAGACCTCTATACGCTGTGCAAGCCCCGGGTGGTGGCGGTGATGCTGGTCTGTACCCTGGTCGGCATGCTACTGGCCGCACCGCTGCCAGATCCCGGGGCCGTGGTCTTTGGCCTGATCGGTATCGGGCTGGCCGCCGGTGGGGCCGCGGCCTTCAACCATGTGGTCGACCGCCGCCTGGATGCGCTGATGCTGCGCACCGCCCGACGACCGCTGGCGACCCAGCGCATGCCCACGTCGCTGGCCCTGGTCTGGGCGACGCTGCTCTCGGCCTGCGGCATCGGGTTGCTGGCCTGGCAGGTCAACCTGTTGACGGCCTGGCTGACCCTGGGCTCGCTGATCGGCTATGCGCTCATCTATACCGCCTTCCTCAAGCATGCCACGCCGCAGAATATCGTCATCGGCGGGGTGGCCGGGGCCGCGCCGCCGCTGCTGGGTTGGACGGCGGTCACCGGCCAGCTGGGCCCCGAGCCGCTGCTGCTGATGTTGATCATCTTCGCCTGGACGCCGCCGCACTTCTGGGCGCTGGCCATCCACAAGCGCGACGAGTATGCCCGAGCCGGGGTGCCAATGCTGCCGGTCACCCATGGCGAGGCCTTCACGCGATTGCAGGTGTGGCTATATGGCTGGCTGACCGTGGCGGTGACCCTGCTGCCCTTCACCATCGACATGAGCGGGACGCTCTACCTGGTGGGGGTGATGGCGCTCAACCTGCGCTTCATGGTGTGGAACTGGCGGGTCTGGCGCGGCCATGATCCGCAGGCCCCGCTGGCGGCCTTCTGGTTTTCCATCCGCTACATCCTGGGCGTCTTTGGCGTGCTGCTGCTGGATCACTATGGCGCCGCCTGGATGCTGGCTGCCTGAGGTCTCGTCTCCCGACGCAACGAGCCCGGCCATTTGGCCGGGCTCGTTGCGTCATGGTCGTCGTCAGATCACCAGAGCGTGATGATCAGGAAGTAGGCCATCAGGGTCACCAGTACCGTGCTGATCAGGTTGAGCATGAAGCCGGCACGGATCATCGACTGGATCTTCATGTGGCCGGTGGCGAAGACGATCGCGTTGGGGGGCGTGGCCACTGGCATCATGAAGGCGCAGCTGGCGGCGATGGCGGCCGGCACCGTGATCAGCAGCGGCGAGATGTCCAGCGACAGGGCCAGCGCCCCGAGCAGCGGCAGGAAGGCGGCGGCGGTGGCGGTATTGGAGGTCAGCTCGGTGAGGAAGATGATCACCAGCACCACCACGCCGACCATCGCCAGCAGCGGGAAGGTGCCGAACACGCCGAGCTGCCCGGCGATCCACTCCGCCAGGCCCGAGCGACTGATCGAGCCGGCCAGGGCCAGGCCACCACCGAACAGCAGCAGGATGCCCCAGGGCAGCTCGCGCGCCGCGTCCCAGTCCATCAGCCGCACGCCGGGCTCGCGGCCGGATGGCACCAGGAAGAGCGAAATGCCGGCGATGATGGCGATGCCCGTGTCGGAGAGCCAGTCGAGTCCCGCGTCATTGAGCAGAGGGCGCAGCATCCAGGTCACCGCGGCTAACAGGAAGACGATGCCCACGCGGCGCTCGGCGGGGCTGGTCCGGCCGAGCTTGGCCAGCTCGTCGCGGACCATGCCGGCACTGTCCTCACCGGCGTCCAGGGCGAAGCCGCGACGGGTCAGCCACCACCAGGCGCAGGCCATCATGGCGGCACTGATCGGCAGGCCGATCATCATCCACTGGGCAAAGCCGATATCGATGCCGCGGTCCTCGGCCAGGTAGCCGGCCAGCAGGGCATTGGGCGGCGTGCCGATCAGGGTGGCCACGCCGCCGATGCTGGCGGAGTAGGCGATGGCCAGCAGCAGGGCCGTGGCGTAGCGGAGCAGTTCTTCGGGGTCGCTGTCGTTCAGCAGGCTGACCACCGACATGCCGATCGGCAGCATCATGATGGCAGTGGCCGTGTTGGACACCCACATGCTGAGAAAGCCCGTGGCCAGCATGAAGCCGCCGATCTGCTGGCGAGGCTGGTGGCCGACCACTCGCAGCACGTGCAGGGCGATGCGTCGATGCAGGTTCCAGCGCTGCATGGCGATGCCGAGCAGGAAGCCGCCGAGGAACAGATAGATGATCGGGTTGGCATAGCTCGCGGCCGTCTCGCTGATGCCGCCGATCCCCAGCGCCGGCACCAGTGCCAACGGCAGCAGCGAGGTGGCGGGAATCGGGATCGCTTCGGTGGACCACCAGGTGGCCATCAGCAGAGCGAGGCCCACGCAGGCCCAGGCCGGTTCGGCCATACCGGCCGGGGCGGGCAGTAACAGGGTCATCAGCACCCAGAGGGGGCCTAGCCACAGGCCGATGCGCACGGAGAGGGGAGGCGTCGAGGGCTTGCCGTTAGAGTCATCGGTGGTGGACATCATCGCTCCTTGCCGAGATGAGAGGGGACGAGAAACTACGTAAGCTGCACGCATCGTACAAGGGCAACGGTGTCCGGCATGGCCACCGTTTCGAGAGGCAGGCGCCGACGTGTAGAATGCTGCTACCTGCCACGAAAATACCGGGACATGCCCATGACCAATACCCTGGCACTGATACTTCTCGGCCTGGCCCTGGCCATCATCGCCGGCCTCGGGGCTTACGCCTACACCCTCTGGAAGGAGGTGCAGCGACGCAAGGACTTCCGAGAGGAGGAACTGCAGCGCGCCCATCGGAATTGCCTGGAGAATCTCGAGATGGTCGCCGCGGCGCTGGTACAGGAGCAGGTCGATATCACCGAGGGTAGTTGGCGCTGCAAGGTGCTGCTGGAGATCCTCGACCAGAAGCTGACCGAGCGCCCCGATTTCCGGGCCTTCGACGAGGTGCATCGCCGCACCCGCCACCTGCATACCCATTCCGCGCGCCAGGCGCTCAATTCCCGCGATCGCTTCCAAGAGGATCGCGAGCGCCTGGCCGTGGAGGAGGAGTTCCGCGAGCCGGTGCTCAAGGCGGCGGCAGCGGTGATGGAGTTTCGCCGCGGCTGGCCGGGCAGCCTGCACTGAGTGATGCTCGCCAACCGCCCGCGTTTGTGACGGGCCGAGGTTTCGTGCGGTCGTGCACCATCCTTAGATTGCAACCTCCCGGTCTCTGCTGCATGCTTGTCGTATCTCGTAGATGGTTGATATATGGCTGTTGGCCACGGCCATCGGAGGACCGGACTGGCCGAGAAGGCACTTCCGTGCTTTCTTGGTAAGTGCAGGAAGCGGGTCGGGGGCCGCTTCCTTCGGGTCATTCCTCGGAACCCCGGGTAATGAAGGCATTTGCCTGTCACGCCGGGATGACGTCAAGAAGAAGGAGTCTTACATGAAAAAATCTACGACTGGCTTGTTGCTCGGTTCCGCGCTGGTGGTCGGCCTGTCCGGCTGTGCCAGCTCTGCTTCCCAATCCAGTGACGCTGCCGGCGTATCGTCCGATCGGGCCTGGTACCAGCACCCGGCCGTCTGTGGCCTGGCCGGCGGCCTGATCGGCGGTGGCATTGGCTACGCGTCAAGCGGCGATTCCGATGAGGACACTGGTGCTGCCATCGGTACCACCGCCGGTGCCACTATCGGTGCCATGCTGTGTGCCGACACCTCGCCGGCACCGGTCGCGCCGGCGCCGCGCGATACCGACGGCGACGGCGTCATCGATGCCGATGACCAGTGTCCTGGAACCCCGGCCGGCGTAGCCGTGGATGCCGTGGGCTGCCCGCTGGATTCCGACAGCGACGGCGTGCCGGACTATCAGGATCAGTGCCCGGGTACCCCGGCCGGTGCCGAGGTCAACGCCCTGGGCTGCGAAGAGGACCTGGTCCTGCGTGACGTCAACTTCGAGTTCGATTCCGCGATCCTGACCATGGGCGCCGAGCAGATTCTCGAAGACGTGGCCGGGAAGCTGCGTGCTAACCAGAACGTCCGCGTGCGCATCGAGGGTCATACCGACTCCATGGGCAGCGAGGCCTACAACCAGCAGCTGTCCCAGCGTCGTGCCGACTCCGTGGCCGACTATCTGGCCAGCCAGGGTGTCCGGCCGAACCGCATGCAGACGACCGGCTACGGTGAATCCCAGCCGGTGGCCAGCAACGATACCGATGCGGGTCGTGCCGAGAACCGTCGCGTGGAACTGGGCGAGTGGGAGTGATCCTGCCCTGACCCGACCCATGGCCCCGGGCGTGTCCTGAGGCCGACGGTAGATCGAGAGAAGGCGCCTCCGGGCGCCTTCTCCCGTGTCGGGCGCCGTGTTCCGCCATGGCGCCTCAGGGTGTGCGTCTGCTAGGCTAGGCGTCGCTTTTTCCACGACCATTCTTCTGGCGACACGTGATCCCTGGTATGGATCACCACTGCGCACAAGGAACCCTTCATGCCCATCGTGACCCTGCCCGACGGCAGTCAGAGATCCTTCGACGCCCCCCTCACCGTGATGCAGCTGGCCGAGAGCATCGGCCCCGGCCTCGCCAAGGCCTGCGTGGCCGGCAAGATCGATGGTGTGGCGGTAGACGCCGCCGATGTCATCGACCGCGACGCCGAGGTGGCGATCCTCACCGGCCGCGATCCTGACGGCCTGGAGGTCATCCGCCACTCCTGTGCCCACCTGATCGGCCATGCCGTCAAGCAGCTCTATCCCGGTGCCAGGATGGCCATCGGCCCGGTGATCGAGGATGGCTTCTACTACGACGTCGACTTCGGGCGTTCGGTGACCCCGGAGGATCTCGAGGCGATCGAGGTCCGCATGAAGGCGCTGATCGATCACGAGTATGACGTGGTGCGCGAGTACGTCGACCGCGACCAGGCGATGCTGACCTTCCTGCATCGTGAGGAGCCCTACAAGCAGGAGATCGTCCGCGAGATTCCCGAAGGGCAGACCATCCGTCTCTACCATCACGAGGAATATGTGGACATGTGCCGGGGGCCTCACGTGCCCAACACCCGGCACCTGAAGGCGTTCAAGCTGACCAAGCTGGCCGGTGCCTACTGGCGCGGCAACGCCGAGAACCCGATGCTGACGCGCATCTACGGTACGGCCTGGCCCGACAAGAAGCAGCTCAAGGCCTATCTCAAGCGGCTCGAGGAGGCCGAGAAGCGCGACCATCGCAAGCTGGCGAAGAAGATGGATCTGTTCCACCTCCAGGAAGAGGCGCCGGGCATGGTCTTCTGGCACCCTAACGGCTGGACCATCTACCAGGCCCTGGAACAGTACATGCGCCGGGTGCAGAACGATAACGGCTACCAGGAGATCAAGACGCCGCAGATCGTCGATCTTTCGCTGTGGAAGGCCTCCGGTCACTGGGGCCACTACAGCGACATGATGTTCACCACCGAGTCGGAGAAGCGCGACTACGCCGTCAAGCCGATGAACTGTCCCTGCCACGTGCAGGTGTTCAACCAGGGCCTGAAGAGTTACCGTGACTTGCCGCTGCGCCTGGCCGAGTTCGGCAGCTGTCACCGCAACGAGCCCTCCGGTGCCCTGCACGGCCTGATGCGGGTGCGCGGCTTCACCCAGGACGATGCGCATATCTTCTGCACCGAGGGGCAGATCCAGTCCGAGGCCGAGGCCTTCATCGCCCTGACCATGAAGGTCTACCGGGAGCTCGGCTTCGATGACGTGGAGCTCAAGCTCTCCACCCGCCCCGAGGGATTCATGGGCGAGCCGGCGCTCTGGGACCGTGCCGAAGCCGGGCTCGAGGCCGCGCTCGACGCCACCGGCCTCGAGTGGGAGCTGCAGCCGGGCGAGGGCGCCTTCTACGGACCCAAGATCGAGTTCTCGCTGCGTGACTGCCTCAACCGGGTCTGGCAGTGCGGGACCCTGCAGCTGGACTTCAACCTGCCGGGGCGGCTAGGGGCCCAGTTCGTCGACGAGGACGGTGTCCGCAAGACGCCGGTGATGCTGCATCGGGCAATCCTCGGCTCCTTCGAGCGCTTCCTCGGCATCCTCATCGAGCACTATGCCGGCGCCATGCCGCTGTGGCTGGCCCCCCAGCAGGTGGTGGTCATGACCATCACCGACGCGCAGCGCGACTATGCCGTATCGCTGGTGGAGCGTTTGCAGAAAGTCGGTCTGCGCGTCAAGTCGGACTTGAGGAATGAGAAGATCGGCTTTAAAATCCGCGAGCATACGTTGCAGAAGGTCCCCTATCTCCTGGTGGTGGGAGATAAGGAAGTCGAGTCCGACTTGGTGGCCGTGCGTACGCGCAGCGGCGAGAATCTTGGTACGATGGGGGTGGATGCCTTCATCGACCGTGTTCGGGCCGAGCGGCAATAGCGACATCTTCCCAAGCTGAAGTGGAGACGGAACCATCAAGCGAAGCAACCCCAGAGGGCGCGCCCAAGACAAGCGCCCCCCCATGAATGAGCGGATTACCGAGGATCAGGTTCGCCTGATCGACAGCGACGGCGAGCAGATGGGCGTTGTGCCCACCAGCGATGCGCTGGAGCGCGCCGAAGCGGCCGGTATGGACCTCGTGCAGATTTCCAACGCCGATCCGATCGTCTGCAAGATCATGGATTACGGCAAGTTCGTCTTCGAGCAGAAGAAGCAGAAGTCTGCTCAGAAGAAGAAGACGAAGCAGATCCAGGTCAAGGAAGTGAAATTCCGGCCTGGCACCGACGAGGGCGACTATCAGGTCAAGATGAAGAACCTGATCCGCTTCCTCGAAGGTGGCGACAAGGGCAAGGTCACGCTGCGCTTCCGCGGTCGCGAGATGGCGCACCAGGACATCGGTCGCAAGCTGATGGAGCGGATCGCCGCCGATCTCGAGGAGATCGGGAGCGTGGAGTCCTTCCCCAAGATGGAAGGGCGCCAGATGATCATGATCATTGCCCCCAAGAAGAAGCAGTAAGAGAAGAAGTGATCCGACGGCCAGTTCAACGGGCGGAAGGCGACTAGGCCTTCCGTTGGCCACGGATTTTCTGAAGAAACCTCGAGCGGAGTTAACCTCATGCCGAAGATCAAGAGCAACAGCGGCGCTGCCAAGCGCTTCAAGAAGACGGCCAACGGCTTCAAGCACAAGCAGTCGTTCCGCAGCCACATCCTGACCAAGAAGTCCACCAAGCGGAAGCGTCATCTGCGTGGGATGAAGCAGATCCACGACGCCGACAAGCAGCTCGTGCAGCGCATGCTGCCGAACCTGTAACACCCCGGGTGAACCCCTCTAACGTCAGGAGAAAGCCATGACTCGTGTCAAGCGTGGTGTCGTCGCACGTCGTCGTCACAAGAAGATTCTCAAGCAGGCCAAGGGCTACTACGGTGCCCGTTCACGCGTCTTTCGCGTCGCCAAGCAGGCCGTCATCAAGGCCGGTCAGTACGCGTACCGTGACCGCCGCCAGCGCAAGCGCCAGTTCCGCGCCCTGTGGATCCAGCGCATCAATGCCGGTGCCCGTCAGCACGGCCTGTCCTACAGTCGCTTCGTCGGTGGCCTGAAGAAGGCCGGTATCGAGATCGACCGCAAGGTGCTGGCCGATCTGGCCGTTCACGAGAAGGCTGCCTTTGCCGCCATCGTCGAGAAGGCCAAGGCTGCCCAGTAAGGGACGTCGACCCTTGGCTGGCCGCGGTTCTCGCCGTGACGCCGGACCATGATCGTCGCAGGGGAAGAGCAGCCGCTCTTCCCCTGTTTTTTTGAAAGACTTCTTGGAAAGACTTCGGAGCTCAACGGATGGATCACCTTCCCACTCTGGTTGCCGAGGCCCGCGACGCCATTCACGCCGCCGACAGCCTGGCCGCGCTGGACGAACTGCGCGTCCGCTATCTCGGCAAGAAGGGCGAGATCACCGCGCTGCTCAAGGGGCTCGGCAAGCTGGCTGCCGAGGAGCGCCCGGCCGCAGGCGAGCGCATCAACCAGGCCAAGCAGGCCTTGGGCAAGGAACTGGACGAGCGGCGTCAGGCGCTGGAGAAGGCGGCCCTCGAGGCGCGCCTGGCCGCCGAACGCCTCGACGTGACCCTGCCGGGACGCGGCCAGCCCAGCGGCGGCCTGCACCCGGTGACCCTGACGCTGGAGCGCATCGAGGGGCTCTTCACCCGCATCGGCTATGACGTGGCGGTCGGTCCCGAGATCGAGGACGACTACCATAACTTCGAGGCCCTCAATATCCCCGCGCACCACCCGGCGCGGGGCATGGCCGATACCTTCTACTTCGATGCCACCCGGCTGCTGAGGACCCATACCTCGCCGGTACAGGTGCGGACCATGAAGGAGGCCGAGCCGCCGATCCGTATCGTCTGTCCCGGGCGCGTCTACCGTAGCGATTCCGACCTGACCCATACCCCCATGTTCCATCAGGTCGAGGGGTTGCTGGTCGATGAAGACGTCAGCTTCGCCGACCTCAAGGGCACCATCCAGGACTTCCTGCACGCCTTCTTCGAGCGTGATGACCTCTCGGTGCGCTTCCGGCCCTCCTACTTCCCCTTCACCGAGCCCTCGGCGGAAGTCGATATCCAGTGCGTGATGTGTGGTGGCGATGGCTGCCGAGTCTGCTCCCATAGCGGCTGGCTGGAAGTGATGGGCTGCGGGATGGTGCATCCCGAGGTGTTCCGCCACTCAGGCATCGACGCCGAGCGCTATACGGGCTTTGCCTTCGGCATGGGCGCCGAGCGCCTGGCCATGCTGCGCTACGGCGTCAACGACCTGCGGCTGTTCTTCGACAACGATCTGCGCTTCCTGCGCCAGTTCGCCTGATCGACCACCGGATAAGCAGAACACAGGATACGTCATGAAATTTTCCGAACAGTGGCTGCGTGACTGGGTCTCGCCGGCGCTCTCCACCCAGGCGCTGGCCGACCAGATCACCATGGCTGGCCTGGAAGTCGATGCCGTGGAACCGGTAGCCGCGGCCTTCAGCGAGGTCGTGGTGGCGGAAGTGATCGGCAAGGCGCCGCATCCCGATGCCGACAAGCTCAATGTCTGTCGGGTCGATGACGGCAGCGGCGAGCCCGTCCAGGTGGTCTGCGGGGCGCCCAATGTGGCCGTGGGGCAGAAGGTCCCCTTCGCCCGGGTCGGTGCGGTGCTGCCCGGCGACTTCACGATCAGGAAGGCCAAGCTGCGCGGCGTCGAGTCCCGCGGCATGATCTGCTCGGCCTCCGAGCTGGGCCTCGAGGAGACGACCTCCGCGGGTATCCTCGTGTTGCCGGCCAGCGCGCCGATCGGCGAGGGCTTGCGTGACGTCATGGGCCTCGACGATCACACCATCGAGGTGGACCTGACGCCGAACCGCGGGGACTGCCTGAGCCTCAAGGGGCTAGCCCGCGAGGTCGGGGTGCTCAACCGGCTGGCCGTCAAGGGGCCCGACCTTACCCCGGTGGCCGCCACCTTTGATGAGACCTTCCCGGTGCGTGTCGAGGACGGTGAGCGCTGTCCGCGCTACATCGGCCGCCTGATCAAGGGCGTCGACGTCACCGCCGAGACCCCGCTGTGGATGGTCGAGCGGCTGCGTCGCAGCGGCATTCGCGCCATCGATCCGGTGGTGGATGTCACCAACTACGTGATGCTCGAGCTTGGCCAGCCCCTGCATGCCTTCGATCGCGCCAACCTGCACGGCAGCGTGGTCGTGCGGCTGGCACGCGAAGGTGAGCAGCTGGTGCTGCTCGACGGCCAGGCGATCACCCTGGATGGCGCCACGCTGGTCATCGCCGACGAACGTGGCCCGCTGGCCATCGCCGGCATCATGGGCGGCGAGCACTCCGGCGTGAGCCCCGAGACCCGCGACATCTTCCTCGAGGCGGCCTTCTTCTCGCCGCTGGCGGTCGCCGGTCAGGCGCGTTCCTATGGTCTGCATACCGACGCCTCGCACCGCTTCGAGCGCGGTGTCGACCCGGCGCTCGCCCGCGAGGCCGCCGAGCGGGCCACCGTCCTGCTGCTGGCGATCACCGGTGGCGAGCCGGGGCCGTTGGTCGAGGTGGCAAGCGAACCGCACCTGCCGGACGGCCGCGAGGCGACGCTGCGGGCGGCGCGACTGGAGCAGGCACTGGGCAAGTCGCTGCCCCGTGACGAGGTCACCGAGATCCTCGAGCGCCTCGGCCTGGTGGCCGAGGTCTCCGACCAGGGCTGGAGCGTGCAGGTTCCGAGCTGGCGCTTCGACATCGCCATCGAGGAAGACCTGATCGAGGAGGTGGCGCGCATCCACGGTTACAATCGCCTGCCGGTGCGGCGTCCCCAGGTCCGCCTGGCCCTGCGTCCGGCCCACGAGGCGCACACGCCGCTGGCGCGGCTGCGTCGCCAGATGGTCGCGCGTGGCTACCAGGAGGCCGTGACCTACAGCTTCGTCGCCCCCGAGCTGCAGCAGGTGCTGCATCCCGAGGCGGTATCGCCGACGCTGGCCAACCCCATCTCCAGCGACCTCTCGGTGATGCGCGCGAGCCTCTTTCCCGGCCTGGTGCGGGCCCTGCAGCATAACCTCAATCGCCAGCAGGACCGGGTACGACTGTTCGAGACCGGCCTCACCTTCCGTGGCGAGCTCGACCACCTGCACCAGACCCCGATGCTCGGGGCGCTGGTCTGCGGGCCTCGCGAGCCGGAGGGCTGGACCGGGGGCAGGGAGCCGGTTGACTTCTTCGACCTCAAGGGCGACCTGGAGAGCCTGCTGGCCCTGGGCGAGCCCGAGGCCTGGCGCTTCGAGCCGGGCGAGCATCCGGCCCTGCACCCGGGTCAGTGCGCGCGCATCCTGCACCGCGGCGAGGAGGCCGGCTGGATCGGCACCCTGCACCCGGCGGTACGTGCCAAGCTGGGCCTCAAGGTCGATGCGTTGCTCTTCGAGGTGCGCCTCGATGCGCTGACCCAGGGCCGGGTGCCGGCCTTTACGCCGCTGTCGCGCCATCCCGAGGTGCGCCGCGACCTGGCCTTCCTGGTCGACGAGGGGCTGCCGGTGCAGTCGCTGCTCGACACCATCCGCGCCCAGGCCGGCGAGTGGCTGGTGGAGTCACACCTGTTCGATGTCTACCAGGGCAAGGGGGTGCCCGAGGGTCTCAAGAGCGTAGCCCTGGGCTTGACCTGGCAGCATCCATCACGCACGCTTAATGACGAGGAAATCAATCAGTTGGTTGATGCCATCGTCGCGGAGTCGCGTCAGCATCTGGGGGCGGAATTGCGCGCATGAGGCCCGAGTGTCTCGTCGATCGGCAGGACCAGCGCCATGAGGACGACAACATGGGGGTGACAAGATGGGTGTGACAAGATGGGTGCGCTGACCAAGGCGGAACTGGCCGAACATCTGCACGCCGAGCTTGGCCTCTCCAAGCGCGAGGCCAAGTTTATGGTGGAGGCCTTCTTCGAGGAGATACGCGGCTGCCTGCGCGAGAACGAGCAGGTCAAGCTCTCGGGCTTCGGCAACTTCGACCTGCGTGACAAGCGTGAACGACCCGGCCGCAACCCCAAGACCGGCGAGGAGATCCCGATCTCCGCGCGGCGGGTGGTCACTTTCCGGCCCGGCCAGAAGCTCAAGAGCCAGGTCGAGGGGTACCGTGGCGAGGCCCACTGATACTCATGCCAAGCATGAAAAACGCCACTCCTTGGAGTGGCGTTTTTCATGGCCAGGGGCTCGGCGTGTCGTCACACGCCGCCGCCGTTCTCCAGCATCCAGGTGATCACCACCTTCAGGACATAGCCCAGCATCCCGGCGCCCAGCACCACGAACAGCATGATGGTGCCGAAGCGGCCGGCCTGGGACTTCTTCGCCAGGTCCCAGATGATGAAACACATGAAGAGGATCAGGCCGCCGATCATGATCGGGGTGATCCAGGTCTCGAAGGTCTGCTGCATGTTGTCTCCGTGCACGCCGCGGGGGAAAGCCGACCAGTATACTCGGGCATTGGCGTCGCCTGCAGGTGCCAGGGCGTGGCCCCATGCCGCAGCCTCGTGTTAATATCCGAGCGAAATTCTCAGGTAAATCCATGACATGCCCATGCTCAAGATCTTCGTAGGAACCATGTATGGCGGTGCCCTGGACGTCGCCGAGCAGGTCAAGCCGCTGTTCGAGGAGGCCGGCTACGAGGTGGCCATCTTCGACCAGCCGACCCTCGACGACCTCATCGGCTCGCCCACCGACCTGGCGCTGTTCTGCGTCTCGACCACCGGCAGCGGCGACCTGCCCGGCAACATCGTGCCCTTCGCCCGCGACCTCGAGGAACGCAGTCCCGGTCTCGAGGGACTTCGCTATGGCCTCATCGCCCTGGGCGACAGCTCCTACGGCGAGACCTTCTGTGGCGCCGGGCGCCACCTTGACGCGCTGCTCGAGGGGCAGGGGGCGCAGCGCCTCGGTGAGCGTCTCGAGGTAGATGCCATGGAGACCTTCATGGCGGACGACGAGGCCCTGCCCTGGGTCGAGCAGTGGATCGATGCCCAGCAGCTGAAGGTGGCTTGACGTGGGCGCGACGCCGACAGCGGAGCGCCTCAGCCTGCTGCTGGGACTCGGGATACTGATGCTGGCGACCCTGCCACGCTACCTGGTCGCAGGGCACGACACACGCCTGTCGTTGATGCTGATGGCGCTGGCGGTGGTGGCCGTGGTGAGCGTACTGCAGTGGCGGCTGCTCTCCGGGGAGGCGCGCTCGCGCCTCCCCGCGCTGCTGCGTCGGCTGGGGCTCTGCCTGGGCGCGGGCCTGGTGGTGATGGCGGCCTGGCTCGCCCTGACCAGCGACTTCTTCGGCTGGGAGCTGTTGGTCTCCCACGGCGCCACATTGGGGCTGCTGCTGCATGCCCTGTGGCTGTGGGTCAGGGTGCCTCGCTGAACTCGGCCCCAGCTACCTTGCCCCTTGCGCTCAGCCGAGCGTATAGCAGGGCACATAGTCCCCGGTGAGCTTCATGCGACCCTGGTCGACGAAGGAGGCCAGCAGCTCGTCGAGGCGCGCCATCAGCGCCAGTTCGGCGTGCAGGCGGAAGGGGCCATGGGCCTCTATTGCGAGGATGCCCTTTTCCTTGACGTTGCCGGCGACAATGCCCGAGAAGGCGCGGCGTAGATTGGCGGCCAGCTCATGCACCGGCTGCTCCCGGTGGAGCGCCAGGCCGGCCATGGCCTCGTGGGTGGGCTCGAAGGGCTCCTGGAAGTCCCGGGCCACGGTGAGTCGCCAATTGTAGTAGAAGGCGTCCTGGCGGCTGCGGCGATACTCGGTCACCGCATCGATGTTCTTGCGCATGGTACGGGCGACCTCGACGGCGTCGTCGACGACGATGCGGTAGAGCTGGCGCACCTCCTCGCCCAGGGTGTAGACCAGAAACTCGTCGATGCGCTTGAAGTAGTCAGCAGAGTTGGCGGGCCCGGTGAGGATCACCGGCAGCTCCATGTCGGCATTGTCCGGGTGCAGCAAGATCCCCAGCAGGTAGAGGATCTCCTCGGCAGTGCCCACGCCCCCCGGGAAGACGATGATGCCGTGCCCTAGCCGCACGAACGCCTCGAGGCGCTTCTCGATGTCGGGCATCACCACCAGCTCGTTGACGATGGGGTTGGGCGCTTCGGCGGCGATGATGCCGGGTTCCGAGACCCCCAGGTAGCGCCCCTGGGTGCGACGCTGCTTGGCATGAGCCACGTTGGCACCCTTCATGGGCCCCTTCATGGCGCCGGGACCGCAACCAGTGCAGATGTCCAGCTCGCGTAGTCCCAGGTGGTAGCCGACGGACTTGGTGTAGTCGTACTCCTCGCGGGAGATCGAGTGGCCGCCCCAGCAGACGACCAGGCTGGGGTCGCGTCCGGGCTTGAGGGTCCCGGCCTTGCGCAGGATATGGAAGACGGCGTTGGTGGTGCCCACGGCGGTCTGCAGGTCGAAGCGATGGCGGGTCTGGATCTCGTTGTAGACGTAGACGATGTCGCGCAGCACCGCGGAGAGGTGCTCACGGATGCCGCGAATCATCTTGCCGTCGACGAAGGCCTCGGCGGGGGCGTTGGTGATCTTGAGGCGCACCCCGCGGTCCTGCTGCAGCACCTCGATGTCGAAGTCGCGGTAGGTCTCGAGCAGGGCCAGGCCATCATCGGTCAAGTTGCCGCAATTGAGTACCGCCAGCGAGCAGTTGCGCAGCAGGTCGTGAAGGCCGCTCTTGGAGGTGTCGTGGAGGCGCTCGACTTCCTGCTGGGAGAGGATCTCGAGGCTGCCTTCCGGCGAGATGGTGGTGGAAATGGTGTCGGGCATCCTTGGCGTTTCCTGTCGTCATGGCGCATTGCTCGTCCTGGGATGCTACCACGCCGCGCCATGGGCGGGCATCGCTGCGGGCCTGACGGCGAACTGGTAGAATCCGGGCTGCCCGGCCATTGCCCGCGACGTGACGCCCCATGTTCAACGCCCGATACTTCCGTACCTTCATCACCCTGGTCGAGACCGGCAGCTTCACGCGCACCGCCCGCCGCCTGGAGATGACCCAGCCCGGGGTCAGCCAGCACGTGCGCAAGCTCGAGGAGTACCTCGGCAAGCCACTGCTGGATCGCCAGGGGCGGCGTTTCGTCCTCACCGAGAGCGGGCGACGCGCCTACGATTACGCGCTCAAGCTGTTCGCCGAACACGAACAGTTCCGACACTCCCTGGACAACGACAGCCTGGACAGCGGCGAGTGCCGCCTCGCCTCGCCGGGCAGTGTCGGCCTGATGCTCTATCCCTTCATTCTTGGCCAGCAGCAGATGCAGCCCGGTCTCACGGTGAGCTACAGCTTCGCCTTCAACAGCGAGATCGTCGCCGACGTGCTGGGTGGTCGTCATGACCTGGGGATCATCACCGAGGCCGTGCGTCATCCCGACCTCGACTGCGAGGCCTGGCACCAGGAGCCGCTCTGCCTGGTGGTGCCGGCGGACTTCGCCGGCAATGGCCTGGTCGACCTGATGGGGATCGGCTTCATCAGCTACTCGGGCGGGGAGGATCATGCCGGTGCTTTGCTGCGGGCCAACTTTCCCGACTTCCGCTCCATGAGCCACTTCCCGCGCCAGGGCTTCACCAACGAGGTGAGCATGGTGCTGGATGCCGTGGCGCGCAGGCTGGGTTTCACCGTGGTCTCACGGGTGGTACTGGAGACCTCGCCCTGGCAGCGCCAGGTCAAGGAGCTCTCCCTGCCCCAGCCGGTCCACGAGTCCCTGCATCTGGTCATGCGCACCGGCGAGCAGATGCCACGGCGCTACGTGCGGCTGCTCGAGGGTTATCGCGAGCAGCGCCATCACGAACGCTTCGGCTTCGGTGAGGGGCCGCAACGCCACGAGGCCTGATGCAGCAGGCCCATCAGTCACGTCTTTCAATCACGATACTCGTCGATGCTCGGGCAGGAGCAGATCAGCTGCCGGTCGCCGAAGACGTTGTCGACCCGGTTGACCGCCGGCCAGTATTTGGCGGCCTTGACCGCCTCGCAGGGGAAGGCACCGAGTTCGCGGGAGTAGGGGCGTTCCCAGGCGTCGTCCCTCAGGTCGGCCATGGTGTGCGGGGCATTGACCAGGGGGTTGTCGTCCGCCGGCCAGTCGCCGCGCTGCACGCAGGCAATCTCCTCGCGGATACGGATCATGGCGTCGCAGAAGCGATCGATCTCGTAACGCGACTCCGATTCGGTGGGCTCGATCATCAGCGTGCCGGGCACCGGGAAGGACATGGTCGGGGCGTGGAAGCCGTAGTCCATCAGGCGCTTGGCGATGTCCTCCTCGCTGATGCCGGACGCGGCCTTGAGCGGGCGGATGTCGATGATGCACTCGTGGGCCACGGTGCCGTTGCGGCCCTTGTAGAGCACCGGGTAGTGGCTCTCGAGCCGCCGGGCGATGTAGTTGGCGTTGAGGATGGCCAGTTCGGTGGCTTCGCGCAGGCCGCGGGCGCCCATCATCTTGATGTAGGCCCAGGAGATCGGCAGGATCGACGCCGAGCCGTAGGGCGCGGCCGAGACCGCACCACAACTCGCCTCGACACCCTCCAGTGGCGTGACCACGTGGTTGGCGACGAAGGGCGCCAGGTGGGCCTTGACCCCGATCGGCCCCATGCCCGGGCCGCCGCCGCCGTGGGGAATGCAGAAGGTCTTGTGCAGGTTGAGGTGGCTGACATCGCCGCCGAAGTCGCCGGGACGCGAGAGGCCCACTTGGGCGTTCATGTTGGCGCCATCCACGTAGACCTGGCCGCCGTGGTCGTGGACGAGCTTGCACACCTCGCGCACACCGGCCTCGAAGACGCCGTGGGTGGAGGGGTAGGTGATCATGATCGCCGAGAGGACATCGGCGTGCTGCTCGGCCTTGGCGCGCAGGTCCTCGAGGTCGATATTGCCGTCGCTGTCGCACTCCACCACCACGACCTTCATCCGCGCCATGGCGGCAGAAGCCGGGTTGGTGCCATGGGCCGAGCTCGGGATCAGGCAGACGTCGCGGTGCCCCTCGCCCTCGGCGGCCTGATAGCGGCGGATCGCCACCAGGCCGGCGTACTCGCCCTGGGCGCCGGAGTTGGGCTGCATGGAGATGTGGTCGTAGCCGGTGATTTCCACCAGGAAGGCGGCCAGCTCGTCGATCATCTGCCGGTAGCCGGCCACCTGGTCGCGGGGCGCGAAGGGATGGATGCGCGCGAATTCCGGCCAGGTGATCGGCATCATCTCGCTGGTGGCGTTGAGCTTCATGGTGCACGAACCCAGCGGGATCATGGCGTGGGCCAGCGACAGATCCTTGTTCTCCAGGCGCTTGAGGTAGCGCAGCATCTCCGTCTCGCTGTGGTAGCGGCGGAAGGTCGGGTGGGTCAGGAAGTCTGACTCGCGCCGGCACGCCGCCGGGATGCCGCTGGTGCCGGCCTCGACCACGCGGTCGTCGAGCTCGCGCACCGAGAGGCCGTGCTCCTCGCCGAGCAGCACGTCGAACAGCACATCCACATCATGGGCAGTGGTGGTCTCGTCGAGGCTCACCCCCACGTTGCCATTGGCGAAGTAGCGCAAGTTGAGGTCGTGGGTCATGGCCCGGCCGTGGAGCTTGCCGGCATCCACGCCGCTCAGGCGCAGGGTGTCGAACCAGCTGTCGTGGGCCAGGGTGACCCCCTTGGCCTTGAGCCCCGCGGCGAGGATCGTGGTCAGGCGGTGAATGCGCCCGGCAATGGTGCGCAGGCCCTCGGCGCCGTGATAGACGGCGTAGAAGCCGGCGATGTTGGCCAGCAGCGCCTGGGCGGTGCAGATGTTGGAGGTCGCCTTCTCGCGGCGGATGTGCTGCTCGCGGGTCTGCATCGCCATGCGCAGCGCGGTGGCGCCGCGGCTGTCCTTGGACACGCCGATGATGCGGCCGGGGATCGAGCGCTTGAGCTTGTCGGTAGTGGCGAAGAAGGCGGCATGCGGGCCGCCATAGCCCATGGGCACGCCGAAGCGCTGCGAGGAGCCCACCACCATGTCGGCGCCGACGGCCCCCGGCTCCTTGAGCAGCACCAGGCCCATGATATCGGCGACCACGCAGGTCATCACGCCGCGCTCGCGGGCGGTCTCGATCAGCGGCGCCAGGTCGCGGACCTGCCCGCTGTCGCCCGGGTACTGCAGCAGGGCACCGAAGACCTCATGCTCGGCGAGTTCCTCGGCCGGGGCCACCACCAGCTCGAAGCCGAACCAGGCGGCGCGGGTGCGCACCACGTCCAGGGTCTGGGGGAAGACGTCCTCGGCGACGAAGAAGGTGTCGCTCTTGGCCTTCTTGTTGGCGCGTTTGCACAGCGCCATGGCCTCGGCGGCGGCGGTGGCCTCGTCGAGCAGCGAGGCGTTGGCCAGCTCCATGCCGGTGAGGTCCATGACCATCTGCTGGAAGTTGAGCAGCCCCTCCAGACGACCCTGGGAGATCTCCGGCTGGTAGGGCGTATAGGCGGTGTACCAGCCGGGGTTCTCCAGCACGTTGCGCTGGATCACCGTCGGCAGGTGGGTGTCGTAGTAGCCCTGGCCGATGTAGCTCTTGACGACCCGGTTCTGGCGGGCCAGGCGCTGCAGGTAGTCCAGGGCCTCGGCCTCGCTCTGCGGCGGATCCAGGTCCAGCTCACGCCCCAGCCGGATGCCGGCGGGCACGGTGGCCTCGATCAGCGTGGGCAGGCTCTCCATGCCGAGGGTGGTGAGCATGCCGTCCACGTCGGCGCCGGCCGGGCCGTTGTGGCGCTGGAGGAAGGCATCGTGAGCGGCCAGATCGGCCAGGCGGCGGTTGTCGAAAGCCATGGAACACCCTGTGTGCGTGACGGGGCCTCGCCCCGGGGATCGTCGAAAGGGGCCGGCCCCGTCAGGGACGAGGCCGGGAGTGGCGCCTCGTTGCGTCAGCAGCCGGCACGATCTGGCCGGTCCCGACGGGGGCGCCAGGGGTGAGGATCACTCCTCGTCGGCGGCGACGGCCTGGTAGGCGTCGGCATCGAGCAGGTCGTCGAGGACGCTGGCGTCCTCGAGGCGCACCTTCATGATCCAGCCATCCTCATAGGGCGACTCGTTGACGGTCTCGGGCGCGTCCTCGAGGGCCTCGTTGACCGCGAGGATCTCGCCGGCCACCGGCGCGTAGAGGTCGGAGGCGGCCTTGACCGACTCGATGACGCCGAACTCGTCGCCCACGGCCAGGGTGCGGCCCACCTCGGGAAGCTCGACGAAGACCACGTCGCCCAGCGCCTCCTGGGCATGGTCGGTGATGCCGATGGTCACGGTGCCGTCGCCATTATCGAGGACCCATTCATGGCTTTTGGCATAGCGCAGGTTGGCGGGGATAGAGCTCATCGTGATTTCCTATACGAAAAAGGTTTTCGGATCCGCGAATGCTAACGCCATTGTCGGCATTTGGCGAGTCCTCCCGGTGGGTCGGTTCGATGCCTTGCGCTCCTCGACCCGTTTACAGGGTGGTCCGCCGGAGCCGGTTCGTCCAGTGCCGGGCCCGGCGTGAGGCCTGCTGCCGGGGTGGGCACTGGGATGCCGCCGGGCCGCACGGCGCATGGCGGGCGGGATCCGGGCCGCGCCCGGGCGTCCGGTGGCGCTAACTGCCATCCCCTTGCTCCCCGGCGCCACCGACAGTAGGCTTGCCGCGTTTCCGATCGGAAACAGGCGGCGTCATGGTGAGCGGTGCCGCCGAGGTGTCTCCCCCCGGTTCATCGGGCTGGTGCATCAGTGGCAGGATCCGCTATCGTGAAGGCGTTCGTCCTGTCGATCTTTCGTCGAAGCCTGGTCCGCCCATGCCATTTCGTCTTTTCCCTAAGAGGAAAGCTTCGTAGTGGATGGCGGGTCACAACAACAAGCGTGAATAAGGGAGACTCTCGTGGAAACTTTGAACAGTATCTTCGGTGCCATCAATGGCGTGGTATGGGGGCCATTGATGCTCATCCTGCTGCTGGGGGTGGGCCTCTACCTGCAGCTCGGCCTGAAGCTGATGCCGATCCGCAAGCTCGGTACCGGCTTCAAGCTGATGTGGCAGGGGCGTGACAAGAAACCCGCGCCGGGCAAGAAGCCCGAGAAGCATGAGGACGGCGAGATCTCGCCCTTCAATGCCCTGATGACGGCGTTGTCCGCCACCATCGGCACCGGCAACATCGCCGGCGTGGCCACCGCCATCGCCCTGGGTGGCCCGGGGGCGGTGTTCTGGATGTGGATCACGGCCCTGGTGGGCATGGCCACGAAGTTCGCCGAGGCGGTGCTGGCGGTGCGCTACCGCGAAACCGACAGCACCGGTTACCATGTCGGCGGCCCGATGTTCTACATCAAGAACGGCCTGGGCAAGAAGTGGTTGTGGCTGGGCGGCGCCTTCGCCTTCTTCGGCGCCGTGGCGGCCTTCGGCATCGGCAACACCGTGCAGTCGAACTCCGTGGCGGACGCCCTGGATAGCACCTTCGGCCTGCCGCACTGGATCACCGGGGTGGTGATCATGGTGTTCGCCGGCATGGTGATCCTCGGCGGCATCAAGCGTATCGCCAAGGTGGCGGGCAAGCTGGTGCCGGTCATGGGGATCCTCTACGTGCTGGCCGGCCTGGTCGTGCTGATCATCAACGCCGACCAGATCGGCGGGGCCTTCGGCATGATCTTCACCTATGCCTTCAACCCCCATGCGGCCGTGGGCGGCTTCGCCGGCGCGGCGGTGATGGCGGCGATCCGCTTCGGTGTGGCGCGCGGCATCTTCTCTAACGAGGCGGGCCTGGGTAGTGCGCCCATCGCCCACGCCGCGGCCCAGACCAAGAACCCGGTCCGCCAGGGCCTGATCGCCATGCTGGGCACCTTCATCGACACCATCATCGTCTGCTCCATCACCGCGCTGGTCATCCTGACCGCGGGGGTCTGGGAGACGGGGGAGGCCGGGGCGTCGCTGACCGCGCTCTCCTTCGATGCTGCCCTGCCGGGCATGGGCAACCAGATCGTGTCGCTGGCGCTGGCGGTATTCGCCTTCACCACCATCCTGGGCTGGTCCTTCTACGGCGAGAAGTGCTTCCAGTTCCTGTTCGGCACCCGCTCGATCATGCTCTACCGGGTGCTGTTCGTGCTGGCGATCCCGCTGGGTGCCATGGCCCAGCTGGGCTTCATCTGGCTGATGGCCGACACCTTCAACGCCATGATGGCCATCCCCAACCTGATCGCCCTGGCGCTGCTGTCGCCGGTGGTCTTCAAGCTGGCCCGTGACTACTTCGACGGCAAGGAGATCCTGCCGGGCGAAGAGCTGGACCACGACAAATCCTGAGGGTGCGTCACGCGGGAGAGGTGCCCAGAGGGGCACCTCTCTTGCGTTGGCCCCCAAGCCATGAGTGATGATGACATGAGTGAACTCAAGCACACCCCCCTGCACGCCCTGCACGTCGAGCTGGGGGGCAAGATGGTGCCCTTCGCCGGCTACGACATGCCGGTGCAGTACCCGCTGGGGGTCAAGCGCGAGCACGAGCATACCCGCCGTGCTTGCGGGCTCTTCGATGTCTCCCACATGGGGCAGATCCTGCTGCGCGGCCCACGGCCCGCCGAGGCGCTGGAGAGCCTGGTGCCGGCGGACATCGTCGGGCTGGCCGAGGGCATGCAGCGCTATGCACTGTTCACCGCCGAGGAGGGTGGCATCCTGGACGACCTGATGGTGGTCAATGCCGGCGACCACCTCTACCTGGTGGTCAACGCCGCCTGTCGGGAACAGGATATCGCCCACCTGCGCCGCGGCCTGCCCGACCACGAGGTGGAGGTGGTCGACCGGGGCCTGCTGGCGCTGCAGGGGCCGGCAGTGGCCTCAGTGATGCAGCGCCTGTGCCCCGAGGCCTGCGAGATGGTCTTCATGCAGCATGGTTACTTCACCATCGGCGGCATCGAGGTCTGGGCCAGCCGCAGCGGTTACACTGGCGAGGACGGTTTCGAGATCTCGGTGGCCGCCGAGGAGACCGAGGCCCTGGCGCGTCTGCTGCTGGCGGAAGAGGAGGTCGAGGCGATCGGGCTGGGGGCCCGTGACTCGCTGCGCCTCGAGGCGGGCCTGTGCCTCTATGGCCACGATATCGATACCGGAACGACGCCGGTGGAAGCGGGGCTGATCTGGGCCATCGGCAAGCCGCGCCGTCGTGGCGGCGAGCGTGCCGGCGGCTTCCCCGGGGCCGACCTGATCCTGCACCAGGTGGCGGAGAAGGACCATCGCCGCAAGCGGGTGGGCCTGCTCGGCGAGGGCCGCGCCCCGGTGCGCGAGGGGGCCGAGCTCTACGATGCCGAGGACACCCGGCTGGGCCACGTGACCTCCGGCGGCTTCGGTCCCAGCGTCGGCCAGCCGGTGGCGATGGGCTACGTGGCCATCGAAGCCAGCGAGGTCGGCACCACGGTGTATGCCGAGGTGCGCGGCAAGCGCCTGCCGATGACGGTGACCAGGATGCCCTTCGTCACTCCCGGCTACCATCGGGGGTGATGCGTAATCGCCAATTTATACCGTTATCTTACCGAGTGTGCATCAGCGTCCGTCCCGATCCGGGGTGGCCGTTTCGGCATATAAGGCAAGAAGGGCAAGAAGGGCAAGAAGGGCAGCAGCGTGTCAGGCAGGAGGCGACGCCGTCGGGTTCACCAGGCGGAAGGTCAGGCTGATGCGCAGCCCGGGCAGCCGGCGTGGCAGCAGGGCATGCTGCAGCCTATCCTGCACGCCGACTCCCATCAGCAGCAGGCTGTCATGGGGCAGCCAGACATTGAAGGCCTGATGGGAACGGTCCTTCCAGCGGAAGCGCAGCGGCCGCTCGGCTCCCAGGCTCACCGCGGCGATCAACGGCGCCGGGCCAAGCTCGGGCTCGTCGTCGCTATGCCAGCCCATGCGCTCCTCGCCGCCGGCATAGCGATTGAGCAGCACGCTGTTGAAGCGTGCCGAGAAGCCGGCACCGGCCAGGCGACGGATCACGGCCGCATGGAGGGTCGAGACCGCGGGATGCCAGGGCTCGGGCAGGAAGTCCCGGCCCGAGTAGCGATAGCGGGCGTCGGGGTTGCCCATCCACAGCTGACGGCGCGGGATCGGGTGCTCACGCCCGTAGAGGCGCAGGGTCGGTCGCTGCCACGCCAGCGCCTGGTCGAGCTGCGTCAGCAGCCGGGTCGCGGCGGACTCGCCGAGCAGGCCGGGGAACAGGGTCAGGGCAGGCGAGTCGAGCAGGCGCTCGCCCGGCAGGGCGGGTGTCGGGAGCATGGCGTCAGGATGCCATCCCGACCAGGTGGCGGCCAGTGACACCCTGTCAGCCGGCCAGATGCAGGGTCAGCCGGCCAGATGCAGGGTCAGCCGGCCAGATAGAGGCTGGCCAGGGCAAAGCCCAGCCCGAGCAGGGCGCCGGCCGCCACATCGCTGATGTAGTGCAGTCCCAGGCCCACCCGCGACACGCCGATCAGCAGCGCGATCGGGACCAGCCCGGGCAGCAGCCAGGGGGCATGGGCGGCGGTCAGGGTGCAGAACAGCACCGCATGCATGGTATGGCCGCTGGGAAAGCTGTAGCGGTCCCGGGCGGGCTCGTTGCAGCGGATGATGCCGCGGAAGGTGATGAAGGGGCGCTCGCGACACAGGCGGGTCTTGAGGAGCCGATAGAGGCCGATGGCCACCAGGGCCGTGACGGTGTACTGGGCCACCCGCTGGCCGCTGCCGGCGGGATGGAGCAGCGGCTGGGCGAGGATCAGCGCGACCCACAGCGGCCAGTCTCCCAGCTTGCTGGCCAGCCGCAGCAGGGCCAGCCAGGGCGGGTGGACGCTGAAGCCGGCCAGGCGCCGGCAGAGCTGCCACTCGATGAGGTCGAGACGTTCAAACACGGCAGGGCGCTGCGGCTTCATCATCGATCTCCATCGGCTGGGTGAGGGTGGAGAGGAAGGTGTCGGCAATCGCCGGCCAGCGGTACGCCAGGGCGCGCTTCCTGGCCGCCCGCCCCAGGCGGGCATAGCGGGCCGGCTGCTGACAGAGGGTGGCGGCGGCCTCCCGGAAGCCGGCCTCGTCGCCCACCGGCAGGCTGATGCCATTGACGTCGTCCTCGATCAGCTCGGCGCCCGCGGCATGGCGAAAGGCCACCACCGCCAGGCCGCTGGCCATGGCCTCGAGGACCACGTTGCCCCAGGTCTCGGAGATCGAGGGGAAGACGAAGAGGTCGGCACTGGCGAAGTGGCGCTGAAGGCTATCGCGGTCGATGAAGCCGGTGAAGTGGGCCTGGGGGAGGGCACGTTCCAGCCCGGCGCGCCCCGGCCCATCGCCGACGACCACCAGGCTGATCTCCGGGCGGGCGGCGAGCATCGCCGTGAAGGTGTCACGCAGCAGGTCGAGGTTCTTCTCCGCGGCCAGGCGCCCCACGTGCAGCGCCACTGGTCGATGGGCGTCGCTGCCCCAGGCTTCGCGCAGGGCCGGGTCACGATGGGTCGGCGAGAAACGCTCGCCGTCGATGCCGCGCGCCATGACCCGCACGTTGACGAGGCCGCGGCCGGAAAGCCCCTCGGCCTGGGCACGGGTCGGCACCAGCGTGGCCGCCGTGCGGTTGTGGAAGCGGCGCAGACGACGCAGCACCAGCGGCGCCAGCCAGGGCAGCCCGTAGTCGCGGCAGTAGTGGTCGAAGTTGGTATGCCAGCCGCTGACCACCGGAATACCCAGCCGCTCGGCGGCGCGTAGCGCCGACCAGCCCAGCGGTCCCTGGGTGGCCAGGTAGACGGCCGTCGGGCGCTGTTGTCGCCACAGGCGCTGGATGGCCGCCGTGGCCGGCAGGCCGATGCGCACCTGGCGATAGCCGGGCAGGCCCAGCCCGCGCACCCGGAGCTCGGCCTCCATCCCCTCGGCCCGCGGCGCGGACCCGTTTGCCGGCCGGGGCCGGACCAGCTGAAGGGCCACGCCACGCCGGCGCAGTTCCATGCTGAGTTGGCCCAGGGTATGGGCGACGCCGTTGATGTCGGGGGACCAGGTTTCACTGACCAGGCAGATGCGCATGGGGCTCCTCGTGCGGTGGCAGGCCCGGAGGGGGCTGACACCGTATAGGATGCCGGCTGGCCATGACAGCCGCGCGTCACGGCGATGAAGAAGGCATGACGGCAGACCGGCCGTCCGGTGCCGGGCAGCGTCGCCTCCGTCAGCGCAGCACCCGGGCCGGGTCGATGGGCTTGCCACCATGGCGCATGTCGAAGAGCAGCCGCGGGCTGCCATCCTGCTGGCCGACCTCGCACACCGGGGTCCCGCGGGTGACCGCGTCGCCACTGGCCACCAGTGGCCGCTCGCAGAGGGCATAAACGCTCTGCAGGTTGTCGGCATGGTGAACGATCACCACCTGGCCGAGCTGTCGCATGCTGTCGGCGAAGCGCACCTCGCCGTCGGCCACGGCATGGGCCCGGCTTCCACGGCGAGTGGCCAGCAGCATGGGCTGCAGGGTGCCGCGCTTGTCGGTGCCGAAGGCACGCTCGATCTGGTACTCCTCCAGCGGCCAGGGCCAGCGACGCGCGGCGGCGGGCAGGTCCCCCGGGTCCGGCAGGCGCTTGCTCGCCGGTCGAGCGGCCTGGCGCTTGCCGGACGCCTTGCTGCCGGTGCTGCCGGTGCTGCCTGCGGTCGTGCCCGCGGATGCCGCCTGCCGACCTCCCAATGGCACCTGGATCAGCTGCCCGACCCTCAGGCTGGTGGGCGCAATGTCAGGGTTCGCCGCCTGGATACGGTCGGCGCGGCCGCCGAAGCGCCGGGCGATGGCGCTGTAGGTGTCCCCTGGGCGCACCCGGTAGCGGTAGGGGCCACCGGAGGGGGCCCGCTCATCGCGACCGGGGACCAGCAGGCGCTGGCCCACGGCCAGGCGCCGGGCATCGACGCCGGGGTTGAAGCGCTCCAGGCGTACCAGGGGCACCTCGGCGCGGCGGGCGATCTCGCCCAGGGTGTCGCCGCGCTGGATGGTGATCCACTCGCCGGCGATCTCCTCGCCCGGGCGGCCTTCGCCCCCGCGCCCGGCGCAGCCGACCAGCAACAGCACCAGGCAAACCAGCAGCAGGGTCAGCGCGGTGAGTCGAGACGGCGATCCTTGTCCTGCCACAGGGCGTTGAGCCATGACTGGAAGCGTTCCTTGTAGTCTGTGTCGTCGTAATAGCCACCTTCGAGCATCCAGGCCGGGACTTCCAGGCACCGGGCCTCCAGCCGCACCCGTCCCTCGCGGCCGCAGAGGAAGCCCCAGAAGCTGGGATCGGGATTCTCGTAGTGCAGGGTGACATCCAGGATGCCGCCGAGGCGCTCGCCGAGCAGGCTCACCACCTGGGCGATGCCGCCGGCGCGCGGCCTCAGCAGATGGCGGTAGGGGGCGTCCTGGGCGGCCTGCTTGGCGGGGGTGAAACGGGTGCCCTCGACGAAGTTGTAGATGGCGATGGGGCGCTCCCGGGCGTGGCGGCACATGCGTTCGGTGGCCTCGCGGTCGCGGCGCGCCAGTTGCGGGTTGCGCTCGCGCTGCTCGCGGGTCAGGCGGCGCAGCATGGGGAACTCCATGGCCCAGAAGGCCAGGCCGACGATGGGGATCCAGATCAGCTGGCGCTTGACGAAGAAGTGGGGCATGGGAATGCGCCGGTGCAGGGCGAAGAACAGCAGGAAGATGTCGGTCCAGCTGCGATGGTTCGAGAGCACCAGCCACCACTGGTCGCGGGAGAGCCCGTCGGGCAGGCGGAGCTCCAGCGGCGGGCGCAGCCAGCGGCGCATCCACCAGAGGTTGCTGCCCACCCAGTTCAGCGCCACGGCGTTGAGGGCCATCAGGACGCGCCGGCGCAGCCGCCGCCCCGGGGTTACCAGCTTGACCAGGGTGAGCAGGATCAGCGGGACCCCCCAGGCGAGGGTGGTGAGAGTCAGCAGCAGGATGCTGACGAGCCCCCTGAGGGTCGGCATGCCTGTCTCCTCGGCCGGATTCATGAGTTGACCATGCTAATGGATCGGCTGCGGGCTGCCCAGCTGTTGGGTCAATGTCCTGCTGCGAGATAAGGCGTGCGAATGGTCTCGGCCAGCACCTGCTGCAGCGCCAGGGCGGCCACCGAGAGCTCGTGGCTGTTCCAGGTCAGCACCCCGACGTCGCGCTCGATGACCGGATCCTCCAGCGGCAGGCACACCGCCCCGAGCTCCTGCATCTGGTCGATGCACAGCGAGGGCACGGCGCTGACGCCCAGGCCACTGGCGACCATGCGCCCCACGGTGGCCAGCTGGTGGCACTCGAAGGCGGCGGGCAGGGTGAGGCCGCGGCTCTCCAGCTGCTGTTCCAGCAGCCGGCGCACCATCGAGGGGCGCTGCAGGGCGATGAAGTCGCGGGTCATCAGCGTCGGCCAGCCGAGGCGCGGACGCTCGGCCAGGCGCGATTCGCCCGGCACCACGGCAACGAAGCGGTCGCGGAACAGGGGCGTGAAGGTGAGGCTTCCGGTGGCCTCCGGCTCGAACACCAGCCCCAGCTCCACCTGGCGAGCGCGCACCATCTCGATCACCTGCTCGTTGATCACATCATGGACCGTGACGTTGACCCGCGGATGGCGCTGGCGGAAGACGCGCAGGGCCGGGGGCAGCAGGTTGCTGGCAAACGACGGCATGGTGGCCACCGCCAGACGGCCGAGCTGCAGGGTGAAGCGCTGGCGCAGCAGCTCCTCGGTGTTGTCCCATTCGGCGATCAGGCGCTTGGCCAGGGGCACCAGCGACTCGCCCTCCGGGGTCAGCCGGACGCTGCGGGTACTGCGAATCAGCAGGCGGCCGCCCAGGCTCTCCTCGAGCCCCTTGATCGCCAGGCTCAGGGCCGGTTGGGAGAGGTGCAGGTGTTCGCAGGCCTGGGTGAAGCTCAGGGTCCGGGCCACGGCGAGGAAGGCGCGCAGTTGCTTGACGGTCATGGCATGCTACCAAGGTCAAATTTATCAGCAAAACAAATCAATCAATAAATAAAACAAACTTAACAAATATATTGGCAGGGACAACACTAGGCTGACATTCTGCCCATTCACCCTTGGACTTTTCATTCCACAACAACGCGAGGCGCCACTATGGCCGGATTCGACAAGCGTGTGTACTCCTACGAAGAGGCAATGGACGGCATCGAGAGCGGCATGACCGTGATCGCCGGCGGTTTCGGTCTCTGCGGCATTCCCGAGAACCTGATCGCCGAGATCAAGCGTCGCGGCGTCAAGGGCCTGACGGTATGGTCCAACAACTGCGGGGTCGACGGCTTCGGCCTGGGCGTGCTGCTGGAGGACAAGCAGATCAGCCGCATCCATGCCTCCTACGTCGGCGAGAATGCGCTCTTCGAGAAGCAGATGCTCAACGACGAGATCGAGGTGGTGCTCACGCCCCAGGGCACCCTGGCGGAGAAGATGCGCGCTGGCGGCGCTGGTATCCCGGCCTTCTATACTGCCACCGGCTACGGCACGCCGATCGGCGAGGGCAAGGAGGTACGCGAGTTCAACGGCCGCCACTATATCCTCGAGGAGTCGGTGGTGGGTGACTTCGCCATCGTCAAGGGCTGGAAGGCCGACCGCTACGGCAACGTCGTCTATCGCGACACCGCCCAGAACTTCAACCCCATGGCGGCCACCGCGGGCAAGATCACCGTGGTCGAGGTCGAGGAGATCGTCGAGCCCGGCGAGCTCAAGCCCGACCAGATCCACACCCCGGGCATCTATGTCGACCGCATCATCCAGGGCTCCTTCGAGAAGCGCATCGAGAAGCGCACCGTGCGCGAGGGCTGACCCCCTCCGACGCTTCCCCACGACCGCTTCTCCACCGAACACATGAGGCAACAAGATGGCACTGACTCGCGAACAGATGGCAATGCGCGTGGCGCGCGAACTCGAGGACGGCTTCTACGTCAACCTGGGTATCGGCATCCCGACGCTGGTGGCCAACTATATCCCCGACGGCATTGACGTGATGCTGCAGTCCGAGAACGGCCTGCTGGGCATGGGGCGCTTCCCCACCGAGGAGGAGATCGACCCGGACATGATCAACGCCGGCAAGCAGACCGTCACGGCGCGCCCGGGGGCGGCGATCTTCTCGTCGGCCGAATCCTTCGCGATGATCCGCGGCGGCCACGTGGACCTGACCGTGCTGGGCGCCTTCGAGGTCGACCAGAACGGCAACATCGCCTCCTGGATGATCCCCGGCAAGCTGATCAAGGGCATGGGCGGCGCCATGGACCTGGTGGCCGGTGCCGAGAACATCATCTGCACCATGACCCATGCCTCCAAGCATGGCGAGTCCAAGCTGCTCGAGTCCTGCAACCTGCCGCTGACCGGCGCCGGCTGCATCAACCGGGTGCTCACCGACCTGGCCTACCTGGAGATCAAGGACGGCGCCTTCCACCTCAAGGAGCGCGCCCCGGGCGTCTCCGTGGAGGAGATCGAGTCGCTGACCGCCGGCAAGCTGGTGGTGCCCGACCACGTCCCGGAGATGACCTTCGAGGCCTGATCTCCCCGGTGATGGCAAGGCCTGCGGCCCGGACCCTGGTCCGGGCCGCGCTCGTTCGGGGGATCCGCGAAGGGCTGTCGAAAAACTGACCATTCCGCGCCAGGCCCCCAGGCATCCCGCCCGGGAGCACTTCCACGGGGATGATGCACAGCGTTATCCACAGATTCTGTGGATGACCGGGATCAGGAGAGCTCGCAGCGGGTGTGGTGGGGCAGCAGCAGCTCGGCGGCACGCTCCTGGTTGGCGCTGACCTGCTTCTGGACGAGGGCGAGCCCGCCGAGGCCGACGCGATGCTCGTCGCCCTCGGCGAAGGCCAGGCGCCGCGAGCTGGTGGCATAGAAGCGGTAGTCGAGCAGTGGCGAAATGGGGAAGAGGCCGTGGTGGCGGTCACTGCTGCCGGTGAGGCCGGCCTGGCGCAGTTGGCCGTCGAGCTCGACGATGTCGTGACCCAGGCGCTGGCAGTCGAAGCCGGCGTGATGCAGCCGTGGCCCCATCACCGAGAGCCAGCCGGCCAGCGGATGGGCCAGGTGCAGGGCCTGGTAGGTGCCCCAGTCGGGCATCGGCCAGGGGCGGCCATGGCAGAGCAGCGCCTGGCCGCGGGCCTCGCGGGGATCGGCGTTGCCGACCAGCTGCTGGAGACGTTCGCGGGGCTGGCGCGACAGGGTGCCGAGCTGGAGCTCGGCGAGCAGTACCCAGGCGCCGTCGTCCGGTGCGGTGAACAGGGTGGCAAGCAGGCCGCGATCGGCCATGGCGTAGCGCTGATGCGGACGATAGCCGTAGCGCACCAGGGTCGGCAGGAGGGCCTCCATGGCCCAGGGCCCATGGTTCAGCGTCAGGATCGCCAGGTATTCCGCCGGCGCCTCCATGGGCCAGAGCCGCAGTCCGCCCACGTCCGGATGCTGGTGGATATAGTCCAGCCACAACTGCTGGACGAACTCTTCCCGTTGCATCGTGCCTTGTCCCTTTGTCGTGATGCCCTGTACGCGCCTGCACGCCGCCAGTATAGGCAGCGGGTCCCGAGCGGCATTCAACGCGGGAAAGACGTTCGTCATGGCAGGATCAACGTGGGTCGAGGCTGGCGAGGGTGCCCTCGCTCTGACGGCGCACCAGCAACTGGGCCTGGCCGGCCACAGGGGAGTCGAGCCCCTTCCGGCGGGCAGCGCTCAAGGAGATGGCATTGTCGATGGCCTGGCGGCTCAGCCGGAGACGCTCAGCAGAGCCTGGTCACGCACGTAGCGATCGAACTCGGTGAAGCCGCCGACATGGCTCTGGTCGACGAAGATCTGCGGCACGGTATGCACCGGCTTGCCGATGGTCTTCTCCAAGTCGGCCTTGGTGATGCCTTCGGCATGCATATCGACATAGCGGTGACCCGCGATGGCGCCGGCACTCTCGAGCCGGGCGGCGAGGGCCTTGGCATGGTCGCAGAAGGGACAGGCGGGGCGACCGAAGATGACGACGAACATGCAGCGACTCCTTGCACGGCAGGGTGCGTGAAGAGGGATCCGGGGAAGAACGGCCCGAAGTGTGACGGAATAGGCGACGATTCGCCAATAGTCGCTCCCTTGTGCGCCGATGGCGCCCCTCTATCGCACGCCCCCCTATCACACGCCCCCTATCGCACGCCCTTCAGAGGTCGACCTCCCCGGCGTCGGCCTGGCGCAGCAGGTCGCCGAGTGCGGCATGGAGGCCGGGACTGGTCACCAGCAGGTTCTCGCTGTAGAGGTCCTCGGGGATTCCCGCCGGCCCGGGATAGAGGTGGCCGGTGCGGGCACCCGCCTCCCGGGCGATCAGCCAGCCGGCGGCGCAATCCCAGGGGGAGACGCTCTCGTAGTAGGCATCCAGTCGGCCGCAGGCCACGTCGCACAGGTCCAGGGCCGCCGAGCCGTTGCGACGCACGTCCTGGCAGTGGGCCAGCACGGCGGTGAGGCGACGCATCAGCGGCGGCCGGCTGTCGCGGCGGTAGGGGAAGCCGGTGCCCACCAGGGCGTGGGCCAGATCAGTGGTGCGGCTGGCATGGATCGCCTGGCCGTTGCACCAGGCCCCCTGACCGTCAAGCGCGGTGAAGGTCTCGCCCAGGAAGGGGGCATGTACCACGCCCAGGCGGGTGCGGCCCTCGCTGGCCCAGGCGATGGACACCGCCACATGGCGCAGACCATGGGCGAAGTTGACCGTGCCGTCGATGGGATCCACCACCCATAGCGCCCGGGGGCTGGCCAGTACCTCGCGATCCGGGGCCAGTTCCTCGCTGAGGCGCGCCTCCTCGGCGAAGTGCTGCTCGAGACGCTCGCCGATACGCGTGTCCACCTCGACGTCGGTATCGGTGACCAGCTCGTGGCCATGCTTGTAGCGATGGCCGAAGACCTGGCGCTCACGGGCCTCGACGATCATCCGGCCGGCCTCGTGGGCGATGTCGACGGCGATCTCGAGTCGCTGGGCGGGGCTCATGGCGGCTCCTCGGCAGGTAAAGTCGGCCCCCCATGCTAGCAGCTTGCCATTGCCCTGCCGAATGCCGGGTGGGAGGACAATAGTGCGGTGGCTATACTGGCGCCCCCGCCGCCCTGGAGGACACCATGCAGGCACTGACTGCCGACCAGTATGCCCGGCTGCGCCAGCTGGCCGAGGCCTGGAACCGCTGCCACCTGAAGGCCGCCAAGCACGAGCCCCGCTTCAACCCGCGGCTGGGCGTGGATGCCCTGTGCTTCCAGCCCCATTCGCTCGAGGATGGTCGCCGCGGCCTGCTCGGGGCCCTGGTCACGCCCGTTTCGCTTTCGCTGGCCCTGGTCCTCGACGAACCAGCCGCTCCGCCGGTGACGGGGCACCTGGAACTGGTCCTGCCCTACGGGTGCTACCCCTTCGTGCTCGAATCCCTGGGCGAGGCGGACCGGTGGTGGCGCTGCGAGCTGCTCGACGACCTTTCCGACCTCGGCTCCCTGCAGGAGGGCAGCCGTCTCGCCCAGCAGTTGATGGAGCGGGTCATGACCCCGCCCGCGCCGAACTCCTGAGCGGATGACGCGCTGCGTCATCCGCCTTATGCTGGTGGCGGAGATCGACAATGCCACACCGGGCCCGAGAGGGGCCTGCCCGGCGCCCCGGCCCGGTTCACAGGACAGAGGAGTCATGCATGACCGCCAACGCTTCCATTCCCCGCATCGCCCTGGTCACCGGTACCAGCAGCGGCATCGGCGAGGCCGTGGTTCGCCATTTCTGCGAGCAGGGCCACCAGGTGCTGGCCGTGGATTTCAACCCGGCAGGCAAGGAGGTCGCCGAGCAGGCGGGTGCCACCTTCTTCCAGGCCGACCTCACCGACGGCGAGGCCTGCAAGGCGGCGGTGGCCGAGGCGGTCAAGCGCTTCGGACGTGTCGACATCCTGGTCAACAACGCTGGCATTCAACATGTCTCGCCCATCGAGGAGTTCCCGGAGGACAAGTGGCGCCAGATCATCGACCTGATGCTCACCGCTCCTTTCCTGCTCACCCAGGCCGCCTGGCCCTCCATGCGCGAGAACGGCTGGGGGCGCATCGTCAATATCGCCTCGGTCCATGCCCAGGTGGCCTCGCCGGGCAAGTCGGCCTACATCAGCGCCAAGCACGGCATGATTGGCCTGACCAAGACCGCGGCGCTGGAGGGCGGCAGCCAGGGCATCACCGCCAATGCCATCTGTCCCGCCTACGTCAAGACCCCGCTGGTCGACAACCAGATCGCCGACCAGGCGAGGATGCACGGCATGGAGGAGCAGGAGGTGATCGAGCAGATCATGCTCAAGAATGCGGCCATCAAGCGCCTCATCGAGCCCGCCGAGGTGGCCGAGCTGGTCGGCTACCTGACCTCCGACCTCGCCGGTGCCGTCACCGGCGCCAGCTGGAACATCGACCTGGGTTGGACGGCGCAATGACCCGGCTTCGCCGGGAGCGTTAAGCTGGAAGAGCGCCGCTTCGCGGCTGGAAGCTTGAAGAAAAAAGCGTGACCAGGATGCTGGAAGCGACATGCTGATATCCAGCTTCCAGCTTCCAGCTTCCAGCTTCCAGCTTCCAGCTTCCAGCTTCCAGCTTATCGTCTCACCGGCCGCTTCTGAAGCTTGCGCTGCAGGGTGCGTCGGTGCATCCCCAGGGCGCGTGCGGTGGCGGAGATGTTGCCGTCGTGCTCCTGCAGCACCTTCTGGATGTGCTCCCAGGTGATGCGGTTGACCGACGGCGGATTGTCGGCCACCTCGGTTTCCGGGTCGCCCGCCGCCCGCGACAGGGCCGCCAGCACCTCGTCGGCATCCGCCGGCTTGCAGAGGTAGTTCACCGCGCCCAGCTTGATCGCCTCCACCGCGGTGGCGATGCTCGAGTAGCCGGTCAGCACCACCGCCCGGCACTCGGGCACGATCTCCAGCAGTTCCGGCAGCAGCTTCAGCCCCGACTCGTGTTCCAGCTTGAGGTCCAGGGTGGCCAGCTGGGGCTGGTGGCGGCGTGCCAGGGAGAGGGCCTGGGCTGCGTCATGGGCCACCAGCACCTCGAAGCCGCGGCGGCTCAGGGCGCGGTCGAGCACGTGGCAGAACATCTCGTCGTCATCGATGATCAGCAGGCGTTCGGCGGTCTCTTGCATGTTGTCCTCGCAGGGGGGCACGGCATCCCGCAGCCGTCGGGTGTCAGGGTTCGGGTTGGCTGCGCGGCAGGGTCACCTCGGTCAGGGTGCCGCCCTCGGGATGATTGTACAGGCTCACGCCGCCCCCGAAGCGGTTGATGGTGGCGTGGGTCAGGAAGAGGCCGATGCCCAGTCCCTTGCTCTTGGTGGAGACGAAGGTCTCGCCCAGCTGGTCGGCGATCGACATCGCCACGCCCGGGCCGTGGTCGCGGATGTCGATGATCATCTCGTCGCTGTTCCAGTCGAGCCGGATGGTGATGTCGTCCGGGTTGGCATCGGCGGCGTTGTTAAGCAGGTTGGTCAGTGCCTGGTCGAGAGTGGTATCCACCGCCAGCCAGGGATGGCCGCGCCGCTCGGCGACCTCCAGGTGGTGGCTGACATCGGGACGCAGCACCAGCCAGCGCTGTACTACGCCGGCCAGCCAGACTTGGGCGTCGTGGACCTCGGGTTCGGCCATGCGTCGGCGGTCGGCGCTCTCCACCAGGTGGCGCAGCCGCGACTTGCAGGTACCGACCTGCTGGCGCAGCAGCTCGATGTCCCGGAGCAAGGCCGGCTGGTCCCGGGCGTCCTCGCACATCTCGCTGAGCAGCACCGCCATGGTGGAGAGCGGCGTGCCCAGCTCGTGGGCGGTCCCCGCCGCCTGGGTGGCCACGGCCAGCACCTGCTCGTTGCGCAGGGCGGCCTCGCGGGTGCGCGAGAGCGCCTGGTCGCGACTGCGCAGGGCGCGGGCCATCTTGTAGATGAAGAAGCTGACCAGTCCTGCCGAGAGTCCGAAGTTGAGCCACATGCCCAGCACGTGAAGGCTAAGGGTCGCCCCGCCGTGGACCTGGGCGAATTGCGGTACCGGCTGATAGGCCACCATCAGGAAGCTGTAGGCCGCCATGGAGGCGGCGGCGATCACCCAGGCGTGCCGCCAGGGGAGGGTCGCCGCGGCGATGGTGACCGGCACCAGGTAGTAGTTGATGAAGGGGTTGTGGGAGCCGCCGGTGAAGTAGAACAGCAGCGTCAGGCCCGTCACGTCGGTCAGCAGGTGGACCAGGTACTCGCCGTGGGTCACCGCCCGCGGGCGGCCCAACCGCCACCAGGTGGCGATGTTGATCGCCCCCATGGCGATGATCACCGCGATCACCGCGGGCACCTGCAGGGAGAAGCCCAGCAGCTCGATACCGATGATGATCGCGGCCAGGAAGCCGGTCCAGGTGATGCCACGCACGATGGTCAGCCGCACCAGGTTGCGGTTGGGCGTGGAAAGCGGCAGGGGCAGGGCGGCTGGCATGGTGGCTCCGTGGGATGCGTCGACCCGATGATACCCGATCCGGGGGACGCTATGCCCGAGCGTGCCGCTTCGAGGTCTGAGACGCGTTAGGCGTCACAACTCCTGGCCGAGCACCACCTTGCAGATGTCGGCGAAGCTTCTCGCCTCGGGCATCCCGCCCGGGCCATAACCGAGGACACGGCCGATGTCCGCCGCCGAGATCACCCCGCGGATGCGGACTCCCTGACTGGAGGTCGGCTCGGTCACCAGCAGGTGCTGCTCACCGAAACTCTTCAGCGACTGCACCAGGTCACCGAGGGTCATCGAAGCCAGCGTTTCCAGGGTCAGGGTCGGGGTCTTGTCCAGCGGCGTCTGGATCATGCCGGCGGTGACGTCGGCCCGGACCACGCCGTGTTGCTGCATGGCCAGCGTGATTCGGCGTCCACCGATCACCTCGCGGGCGGGAAGCACGCCACTGCAGCGTCCCTGGTCGTCCACCACCAGCAGCAGGCGGACACCGCCACTGACCATCTTCTGGTGGGCCTCGTCGACGGGCCGGGCAGCGCTGACGGACTGGGGGGAGGTGCGAGCGAAGTCGGTGAGCACCGTCAGGGCCGGGCTTGTCTCGCTCAGGATCAGTGTCTCGGGCGTGGCGATGGTCGGACGTGAATGCAGCGCGACAGGCTGGACCGGCGCGGGGGAAAGGGTCGTCATGGGGAATGCCTCCTGGTGGTTTCAAGGTGGCCGCCTCTGGCGGCCTCGCTGCCTCCTACCCTTCTCGGTATTTCTTACCGGAAGCTTAAGGCGCCCGCGCGAACCGGGGTGGCCTTCCCACCGACAGTGGCAGAGAACACCCCAGCGAAGGCCCGGCAGTGCTCCCGGCGCTGCCGGGCCAGGGGCTCAGCCCGCGGCAGTGAAACTCCCGGCATTCAGCCACAGGTGGACGGCGATGCTGGCCGCATACCCCAGGGCGATCACCGGCGCCCAGCGCAGGTGGGCGGCAAAGGTGTAGATGCCTCGCGCCTGGCCCATCAGCGCCACCCCGGCGGCGGAGCCGACCGAGAGCAGGCTGCCGCCGACGCCTGCGGTCAGGGTGATCAGCAGCCAGTTGCCGATCGACATGTCCGGTTCCATCGAGAGCACGGCGAACATCACGGGGATGTTGTCGACCACCGCCGAGATCACTCCCAGCACGATGTTGGCCCAGGCCGGGTCCCAGCCACTGTAGAGCGTCTGGGACAGCAGGCTGAGGTAGCCCATGAAGCCCAGCCCACCGACACACATCACCACCCCGTAGAAGAACAGCAGGGTGTCCCATTCGGAGCGGGCGATGCGGGTGAAGACGTCGAAGGGCACCACGCTGCCGAGCTGTTCGAGTTTCTTCCAGTCGCCACGACGGGCATAGCGGGTGCGCTTGCGCTCCAGTGACATCGGCAGGCTGCGGCGCAGGTAGTAGCCGAAGAACTGCAGCAGGCCGAGGCCGGTCATCATGCCCAGTACCGGTGGCAGCTGCAGCAGGGCGTGACAGGCCACGGCGCTGGCCACGGTGAACAGGAACAGCGCGATGATCCGCCGGGCGCCGCGCTTGAGCCAGACATCTTCCTCCAGCGAGCTGGGCTGCCGGTTCTTGATGAAGGCGCTCATGATCAGCGCCGGCAGCAGGTAGTTGACCAGCGCGGGGACCAGCAGAGCGAAGAACTCGTCGAACCCCACCCTGCCGGCTTGCCAGACCATCAGGGTGGTGATGTCGCCAAAGGGGCTGAAGGTGCCGCCGGCATTGGCGGCGATGACGATGTTGATGCAGCACAGGCCGATGAAGCGCTTGTCGCCCTCGGCGACCTTGAGCACCACGGCGCACATCAGCATCGCCGTGGTCAGGTTATTGGCGACGGCCGAGATGCAGAACGCCAGGCCGCCGGTGAGCCAGAACAGCTGGCGGTAGCTGAAGCCCTTGCGCACCATCCAGGCTCGCAGGGCGTCAAACACTCGCCGTTCTTCCATGGCGTTGATGTAGGTCATCGCCACCAGCAGGAAAAGCAGCAGTTCGCTGTATTCCAGCAGGGTCTCCCGGAAGGCCGCCTCGGCCTCGTTGGGCAGCCCTGCCTGTACGTAGACCCAGCCGATCAGTGTCCAGATGAGGCCCGCGGCGATCAGTACCGGCTTGGACTTGCGCATATGCAGCTGCTCCTCGGCCATCACCAGGGCATAGGCGAGGAGGAACAGGGCCACGGCACTGAATCCGTAGAGGGACCCGGTGAGGGAAAGTGGCCCGGAGGTGGCCTGGGCCAGAGGGCTGGCCAACAGGGTCAGCAGGGCAAGCACGAACAGCCCAGGCATCCGGATGCAGCGTCCGGGCCTGTGGTGTGGGCGATATAGCGTCGTCATGTGAGCGGAGGTTCCCGGGGAGCAGGATGAGCAGGAGCGAGAATGATAGGGGGCTAACTGTTGCTTCGCAACAGGCGGCAGGCCGTCGCCGCCCCTGTCGGCGTCATGCGGTGCAGGGACAGGGTGGCGTCGTGACGCCGGCCGCATGGCGAGAGGCCTTCACGGCCGGCGGGAAAGTATCCTGGCGTTTTCTTAAGGCAGTCTTAAGCGTGCCGGAAGGGGCATCGAGCGCCGGCAGCAGTGGCCGGTGACAGGTGGGGGTGACTCGACGGCGTCACGAGGCGAAATGGGCGGGCTGTTGTGCCGGGGCCGCCGGCTGCATGGGCGGGTACTCCTCGGCGGTGAGCGTCTCGCGCTCGAGCAGCAGGGCGGCGCCGTTCTCGAGGTCCTGCCGACGGGCGGCGAGGGTCTCGCGGGCCAGGGCATCGGCCTCGTCGACCAGCTGGCGGACCGACAGGTCGATCTCGCGAGCGGTGGCCTCGGAGTAGTCATGTCGCTGACTGGTGCCGTAGACGTCGCCCAGGAAGGCCTGGCGGTCCTTCTCGTAGACCACTTGGCCGGCCTCATCCGCCATGCCGAAGCGGGTCGCCATGTCACGGGCGATCTCGGTGACCTTGGCCAGGTCGTCGGCGGCCCCGGTGGAGATCTCGTCGAAGATCAGCCGTTCGGCGGCGCGGCCGCCCATCAGCACGGCCATGCGGTACTTGAGGTCGCTGACCGTCTGCAGGAAGCGATCCTCGGTGGGCCGCTGGATGGTGTAGCCCAGCGCGCCGACGCCGCGGGGGATGATCGAGACCTTGTGCACCGGGTCCATGCCCGGCAGGGAGGCGGCCACCAGGGCGTGGCCCATCTCGTGGTGGGCCACCACGGCGCGCTCGTGGTCGTTGAGCAAGCGGCTCTTCTTCTCCAGGCCGGCGACGATGCGCTCGATGGCGTTGGTGAAGTCCTCCATGGCCACCTCCTCGCTGTCCCGGCGGGTGGCCAGCAGGGCCGCCTCGTTGACCAGGTTGGCGAGGTCGGCCCCGGTGAAGCCGGGGGTCAGCGAGGCGATATGGTCCAGGTCCACGTCGGTGGCCAGCGAGTGAATCTTGCCGATATGCACCTCGAGGATCTGCCGCCGTCCCTTGCGCTCGGGGCGGTCGACCAGCACCTGGCGGTCGAAGCGGCCGGCACGCAGCAGGGCGGGGTCGAGGATCTCCGGCCGGTTGGTGGCGGCCAGCAGCACGATGCCCGTGGATGGGTCGAAACCGTCGAGCTCGGACAGCAACTGGTTGAGGGTCTGCTCCTTCTCGTCCTGGCCGCCCATGATTCCCGGGCCCCTGGCACGGCCCAGGGCATCCAGTTCGTCGATGAAGATGATGCAGGGCTTGGCCTTGCCGGCCTGCGCGAAGAGGTCACGGACCCGGGCGGCGCCGACCCCGACGAACATCTCGACGAACTCCGCGCCGGAGATGGAGAAGAAGGGGACCCCGGCTTCCCCCGCGACGGCCCGGGCCAGCAGTGTCTTGCCGGTGCCCGGCGGGCCGACCAGCAGGATGCCCTTGGGAATATGGGCGCCGAGCCGGCCGTAGCGCTCAGGGTCGCGCAGGAAGGCCACCACCTCCTGGAGCTCGTTCTTGGCCTCGTCGACCCCGGCGACATCCTCGAAGGTCACCTTGGTGGAGGTTTCCACGTAGACCTTGGCCTTGGACTTGCCGATGGACATCATGCCGCCGATCCCGCCGCCACTGGTCATCCGGCGGATCAGCAGGGACCAGATCGCGAACAGCAGCACCAGCGGCAGGAACCACGACAGCAGGACGGTCAGGAAGGGGCTCTTCGGGCTGCCGTTGAAGGTGACGTCGTGGCGTGCCAGCTGGTCTGCCAGGTCGGGCGCGACGCGATTGGTGGTGAAGGCGGTGCGGCCGTCGGGTTGGGGCGCGGTGAAGGTGCCGGTGAGGCGGTCGTCACCGACCTGCACTTCGGCGATCCGCCCTTCCTCCAGCAGCCGGGTGAATTCCGAGTAGGGAATGGGTTCGGTGGTCTGCCAGTTGTGATAGACGTTCTGGAACGTCAGGAAGAGCATCACGGCGATGATCACGTAGATCATGTTGAAGCGGTGATTGGGTTCCATGCCGGTTCCTCGTCCCGTGGCCGTGCCGGAGGGCATCGCTATGCCCCGATGATGGCCTTCAGTGTAGGTCACGCCCGGCAGGCGGGATGGCCCCGGGTATGCGGGCCCTTGAAGTCGGGCATCGAGCGCCGCACCTAGGAGGGAGACGCACCGACACCATGGAACGAGAAGGAGAGCCCATGAACACCCCGACATTGCCCAATCCCGGCCTCGGTACCTTCCGCCTCAAGGGCGAGACCCTGAAGCGGGTGATCCACGATGCCCTGGCGCTAGGATTCCGCCACATCGACACCGCCCAGATGTACGACAACGAGCAGGACGTGGGGGCCGCCATCGCCGATAGCGAGGTGTCGCGCGAGGCGCTCTTCGTCACCACCAAGGTGTGGCACGACCGCCTCGAGCCCGCATCTCTCAAGGCCAGCGTCCAGGAGAGCCTGGAAAAGCTCGGCACCGATTACGTCGACCTGCTGTTGATCCACTGGCCCTCGCCGGACGACGCGGTGCCCATGGCCGACTACTTGACGGCCCTGCGCGAGGTGCAGCAGGCCGGCCAGGCGCGCCACATCGGGATCTCCAACTTCACCATCGCCCAGGTCGACCAGGCCCTCGAGATCCTCGGCCCGCAGGCCCTGCTCACCAACCAGGTCGAGGTGCACCCCTTCCTGCAGAACCAGGAGGTGGTGGCGCACTGCCAGTCTCGCGGCCTGACGGTGACCGGCTACATGCCGCTGGCGGTGGGTAAGGTGCTGGAGGACGAGACCCTGAAGGGCATCGCCGCGGCCCATGGCGTCACCCCGGCCCAGGTGGCCCTGGCCTGGACCCGGGCCCGCGGCGTGGTGACCATCCCGTCGTCCACCAAGCGCGATCACCTGGCCGGCAACCTCGCCGCCCTGGACCTCACCCTGAGCGAGGACGAGCTCGAGGCCATCGCCGCCCTGGAACGCGGCGAGCGCATCGCCGACCCCGACTTCGCCCCCGACTGGGATTGAGCCTTGCCCCCGCTAGCCACGACCCGGCAGATAGGCGGGCCAGCGTGCAGAGCCAGGGCCTGTCGCGGTATCATGTCGACCTTTCGAAATCCCATTCGAGTCCCGATCAGGCACCGCATTGATGTCAAACCCCACCCTGGCCCGTGAAGTCGGGCTGCGCAAAACCTTCGCGATCATCTCGCACCCCGACGCCGGCAAGACCACCATCACCGAGAAGATGCTGCTGTTCGGCAACGCCATCCAGCTGGCCGGTTCGGTGAAGAGCAAGCGCAATGACCGTCACGCCACCTCCGACTGGATGAAGATGGAACAGGAGCGGGGCATCTCGGTGACCACCTCGGTGATGCAGTTTCCCTACGGGGGGCGCATCGTCAACCTGCTCGACACCCCGGGCCACGAGGACTTCTCCGAGGATACCTACCGCACCCTGACCGCGGTGGATTCGGCGCTGATGGTGATCGACGGCGCCAAGGGCGTCGAGGCGCGAACCATCAAGCTGATGGAGGTGTGTCGTCTGCGCACCACGCCCATCCTCACCTTCATCAATAAGATGGACCGCGACGTGCGCGACCCCGTCGAGGTGATGGACGAGGTCGAGGAGGTGCTCAACATCCAGTGTGCGCCCATGACCTGGCCGATCGGCATGGGCCGTCACTTCAAGGGCGTCTATCACCTCTACAACGACGTGATCCACCTCTATACCCAGGGGCAGGGCAGCCGCATCCCCGAGGACCACCGCATCGAGGGGCTCGACAACCCCGAGGTGGAGGCAGTGCTTGGCGAGGAGCTGGCCGAGGAGTTGCGCATGGAGGTGGAGCTGGTGCGTGGCGCCTCCCACGCCTTCGACCACGAGGCCTACCTGCGGGGCGAGCTGTCGCCGGTCTACTTCGGGACCGCCATGGGCAACTTCGGGGTGCGCGAGATGCTTGACGGCTTCGTCGAGTTTGCACCGCCGCCCCAGCCGCGAGAGACTGATACCCGCACGGTGGCGGCCGAGGACGAGCGTTTCACCGGCTTCGTCTTCAAGATCCAGGCCAACATGGATCCCAACCACCGCGACCGCATCGCCTTCCTGCGGGTCTGTTCGGGCAAGTACGAGAAGAACATGAAGATGCGTCACGTGCGCATCGGCAAGGACGTCAAGATCGCCGATGCCCTGACCTTCATGGCCTCGGACCGCTCTCATGTGGAGGAGGCCTGGCCCGGCGACATCATCGGCCTGCACAATCACGGCACCATCCAGATCGGCGATACCTTCACCCAGGGCGAGGATATGCGTTTCACCGGCATTCCGCACTTTGCCCCGGAGCTGTTCAAGCGCGTGCGCCTCAAGGATCCGCTGAAGATGAAGGCGCTGCAGAAGGGCCTGCAGCAGCTCTCCGAGGAGGGGGCCACCCAGGTGTTCATGCCACTGGACAACAATGACCTGATCCTCGGTGCCGTGGGGACCCTGCAGTTCGACGTGGTCGCCCACCGCCTCAAGGAGGAGTACAAGGTCGACTGTGTCTACGAGGGGGTGAACGTCAACACCGCCCGCTGGATCTACAGCGACGACGCCAAGAAGCTCGAGGAGTTCAAGCGCAAGGCCAGCACCAACCTGGCCATCGACGGGGGTGGCTACCTGACCTACATCGCCCCTACGCGCGTGAATCTGCAGATGACCCAGGAGCGCTGGCCGGAGATCCGCTTCCAGCCCACCCGGGAGCATTGAAGCTTTGGCTGCATGTCGCCGGATCGCTCGTGGCTGATCCGGCGGCGGGCCCTTCGAGGAGGCGCTGTGAACCCCTCCCTGGGCGCTACCGATGCCATCCCTGGCATAGGACCTCCTCTTCGGCCCGCCCCCGGGCGCCCCTCGCTTCGAGCGCTCAACAAGGCCGGTGTTTTTTCCTTGCTCCTTGCTCCTTGTAGCTTGTGCCCATGCTTATCGACGCCCACTGCCATCTGGACTTCCCCGACTTCGATGCCGACCGCGAGGCGGTGATCGCGCGTGCCCGGGCGGCGGGCGTCGCGCGTTTCGTGGTACCCGGGACCACCCGGGCGCGCTGGCCCAATGTGCTGGCGCTGGGCGAGCGCGACGACGTCAGCGTCTGCCTGGGGCTGCATCCCTACTTCATGGCGGAGCACCGGGAGGAGGACCTGGAGGCACTGGACGCAGCGCTCGATGCCAATCCGCAGGTCGTGGCGGTGGGGGAGTGCGGCATCGATGCGCGTTTCGAGGCGAGCTGGGACGCCCAATGGCACTATTTCGATGCCCAGCTCAGGCTGGCCAAGGCGCGCGAGCTGCCGGTGGTGATCCACTGCGTGCAAGCCAACGACAAGGTGGCCAAGCGACTGCGACAGCTCGATCTGCCGGCCGGCGGGCTGATCCACGCCTTCGCCGGCTCTCCCGAGCAGGCGCGCAAGTTTCTTGACCTGGGCTTCACGCTGGGCCTTGGCGGGGCGGTCACCTTCGACCGGGCCAAGCGGCTTCACCGGGCCGTGGCGACCCTGCCCGACGACGGCTATGTGCTGGAGACGGATAGCCCCGACATGCCGCTGGCCGGCTGTCAGGGCCAGCGTAACGAGCCGGCCAGGGTCGCCGAGGTCTGTCGCGCGGTGGCCAGGCTGCGGGACGAGGCGACAGCGCAGGTGGCGGCGGCCAGCACCGCCACTGCTCACCGCCTGTTCGGCGGGTGATCGACTCACCTACTCCCTGGTCGCGAGGCTCTCGGGGTCCAGGCGCTCGACGAGGTAGGGCAGCTTGAGCAGCTTGAGCTTCTGGCCGGCGCAGCGCAGGGGCAGGGCGGGCTCCCGGGTGCTCATCACCGCCAGCACCTCGGCCTCCCCGTAGGCGTCGAGCTCAGCACACAGCACCTCGCCGAGCCGCTTGTCGTTGGCGTCCTCGATGGCGCTGCCGGGTTCCGGCAGCAGGCCGCCGTCGAGCTGGGCGCGCACCAGCCGCTTCTTCACCTGGCCGCGGAAGTGCGCACGGGCGACCACTTCCTGGCCGGTATAGCAGCCCTTCTTGAAACTGATGCCGCCGAGCGCCTCCCAGTTGATCATCTGCGGCAGGTAGGTGTCGCGCTGGTCGGCCTCGAGCCAGGCCAGCCCCGCCTGGATGTCGTGCAGTCGCCACACGGCGTTGTCGACCGGTGTGGCGTGCGCCGCAAGCCAATTCCAGGCCGCCTCGACCCGCTCGGCCGGCAGGCAGACCAGCAGGCGCGGGCGCGGCCCGGGGTGGGCCAGCAGCTGGATCGTCTCGTCGCCGGCCTGGTGCCAGGGCCGGGGCGGCAGGACATCGAAGTGCACCTCGGCGAGCGCGGCGGCCTCGTGGCCGATCAGCCCCAGCAGCGCCAGGTCGTCGCGCTCGCGCAGTTCGACCTTGTAGAAAGGAGCGAACTTCTTCAGGTGCTCGGCCAGCGAGGCCACCAGGCTGGCGTGCATCAGCAGGCGGAAGTGCCCCGGGGCGACGCGCAACAGCTGGGCGTTGGCCAGCATCCGGCCCTTGGGCGTGCAGAAGCAGGTCAGCGGGGCCAGGTCGCCGTCGGCCAGCGAGACCTGGGCGCTGGTCTGGCCCTGCAGGAACCGCTCGGCATCGGGGCCCTCGACGTCGAGGGCCCCGAGATGGGCGAGCGGGGTCATCACGGTGGCATCCAGGGCCAGCCGCGGCGCATCGGGGGTATCGAACGTCACCCGGTATTCGGCCTCCTGCCGACCGCCGGTGGCAGCGATCCAATCCAACATCTCCGGGCTCCTCGTGGTTCGGGTTCTGGCATGCTCATGTGCACTAGGTGCGGGCGGGGAGGCGGCATTGCAAGCGCTGCTCGGCGCCCGGGTGGCATGCTAGACTCGTCGGGCCTTCCCTCTCATCCATGCCAGGTCAGGAGCCGCCCATGGTCCACCAGTCACTGAGTTTTCAGGGCGTCGAGAGCGCCGATCAGGTCAACCGCATCACCACTGCCCTGATGATGCTGGACGGCGTCGACAGTGTCGAGGTCGGCCGCCACGGGGCCGAGGTGGAGGGGCGCGCCAGGCGCGAGGCGCTGATCGAGGCGGTGCAATCTCTCAAGCTGGGTATCGAGGTCAAGTGATGAAGAAGACCATTGAAGTCGTCAGCGAACGCAACCATATCTACCGCCAGCGGGTCGAACTGGACGGCTTCGACGACCTCTTCGTCGACGTGCCCGAGGCCTATGGCGGTGAGGGGAGTGCCCCGGACCCTCATGACTACTTCGACCTCTCGCTGGGTGCCTGCAAGGCGATCACCTCGATGATGTATGCCCGGCGCAAGCAGTGGCCGCTGACGGGGGTGAGCGTCACGGTCAATCGGGACGACAGCCAGGAGCGCCACGGGACCTACCGGCTCGACGTGGCGATGACCTTTCATGGCATCGAGGCTCCCGAGCAGCAGGCCCGCCTGGAGGAGATCAGCCACAAGTGCCCGATCCACCGGCTGATGACCACCTCCACCGTGGAGGTGACCACCCGCACCGCTGACCTCAGCGTCAACAACAGCGCCGACGCCTGAATCCCGCGCCCGGCGTCGTTTCACCCCCGGGCGCCGACGGCGCCCGGTTCGTCATTGGAGCCGCCATGAGCAAGCCCTTCCGTCTGCAGTCCAAGTTCCAGCCCGCCGGCGACCAGCCCACTGCCATCCGGGATCTGGTCAGCGGACTGGAGTCGGGGCTGGCGCATCAGACGCTGCTCGGCGTGACCGGCTCCGGAAAGACCTTCACCATGGCCAACGTGGTCGAGCGCCTGCAGCGTCCGACCATCGTCATGGCGCCCAACAAGACCCTGGCGGCCCAGCTCTATGGCGAGTTCAAGGCGTTCTTTCCCGACAACGCCGTGGAGTACTTCGTCTCCTATTACGACTACTACCAGCCCGAGGCGTACGTGCCCTCGTCGGATACCTTCATCGAGAAGGACGCCTCGATCAACGACCACATCGAGCAGATGCGCCTCTCGGCGACCAAGGCCTTGCTGGAGCGCCGCGACGCGATCATCGTGGTCTCGGTGTCGGCGATCTACGGCCTGGGCGATCCCGACCAGTACCTGAAGATGCGCCTGCACGTCACCCGCGGCGAACTGATCGACCAGCGCAAGTTCCTGCGCCGCCTGGCGGAACTGCAGTACACGCGCAACGACATGGACTTCAAGCGTGGCACCTATCGGGTGCGTGGCGACGTCATCGACATCTTCCCGGCCGACGCCGAGGACGAGGCGGTTCGCGTCGAGCTCTTCGACGACGAGATCGATACCATCAGCCTCTTCGACCCGCTTACCGGCGAGGTGCGGGGCCGAGTGCCGCGCATGACCATCTACCCCAAGTCACACTATGTCACGCCCCGGGAGACCATCCTCGGTGCCATCGACGAGATCAAGGCGGAACTGGTGGAGCGCCTCGACTGGCTGCGCAAGCACGACCGACTGGTCGAAGCCCAGCGCCTGGAGCAGCGCACCCTCTACGACATCGAGATGATGCTCGAACTCGGCTACTGCAACGGCATCGAGAACTATTCGCGTTACCTCTCCGGTCGCAACCCGGGCGAGCCGCCACCGACCTTCTTCGATTACCTGCCCAATGACGCTCTGCTGTTCATCGACGAGAGCCACGTCAGCGTTCCTCAGGTGGGCGGCATGTACAAGGGCGACCGCTCACGCAAGGAGACCCTGGTGGAGTACGGTTTCCGGCTGCCCTCGGCGCTGGACAACCGCCCGATGACTTTCCAGGAGTGGGAGCGTATCTGTCCGCAGACGATCTTCGTCTCGGCCACCCCGGGGCCCTATGAGGCCGAGCATGCCGGCCAGGTGGTCGAGCAGGTGGTGCGTCCCACCGGGCTGGTCGATCCGGAGATCGAGGTACGCCCGGCGACCACCCAGGTGGACGACCTGCTCTCGGAGATTGGCCTGCGCAGCGAGGTGGGCGAACGGGTGTTGGTGACCACCCTGACCAAGCGCATGGCCGAGGATCTCACCGAGTACCTGGATGAGCACGGCGTGCGAGTACGCTACCTGCACTCCGATATCGACACCGTGGAGCGGGTGGAGATCATCCGCGACCTGCGCCTGGGCAAGTTCGACGTCCTGGTGGGGATCAACCTGCTGCGCGAGGGGCTCGACATCCCCGAGGTGTCGCTGGTGGCGATCCTCGATGCCGACAAGGAAGGCTTCCTGCGCAACGAGCGCTCGCTGATCCAGACCATGGGCCGTGCCGCGCGCAACGCCCACGGCAAGGCGATCCTCTACGGCGACCGGATCACCGACTCCATGCACCGCGCCATGGACGAGACCCGGCGGCGTCGCGACAAGCAGATCGCCCATAACGAGGCCCACGGCATCACGCCGACGACGGTGACGCGCTCGGTGGCCGACATCATGGAGGCCGCCCAGGCCCCGGGCAAGAAGGGCAAGGGGCGCCGCGGCGAGCGCAAGGTGGCCGAGCGCGAGGCCCTTTACGACCCCGCCGAACTGTCGCCAAGCGAGCTGCTCAAGGAGATCTCGCGGGTCGAGGACGGGATGCATGAGGCGGCGCAGAACCTGGAGTTCGAGGCCGCCGCCCGTCTGCGCGACCGCCTGCACGAGCTCAAGGAGCGCCAGCTGCTGCTGGGCTCCGCCTGACGGCGCCTGCCATGCCCGGAAAGGTCCGGCGATCCTCCTGCCGCCCGCTCCCGCGGGCATTGGCGTCAGCCGGTGAGATGTTTGGCATACCAGTTTATACCGTTATCTTCACTTTGTACTATATTCGCATGATCAGGCCTTGAGCGAGGGGAATGTCGACAGCGGGGAGGCTAGGGTATAATGCTCGCCGTTCAAGCCCGCCGCTGCGCCCTTCGATCGCCTCGCCGCGGGCATGCCGACAACGCCTAGGAGCTCCTTGCCCATGACCGTGATTCGCCAGGACGACCTGATTCAGAGCGTCGCCGATGCCCTGCAGTACATCTCCTACTACCACCCGAAGGACTTCATCGACGCCATGGCGGCCGCCTACGAGCGCGAGGAGAACCCGGCGGCCAAGGACGCCATCGCCCAGATCCTGATCAACTCGCGGATGTGTGCCTTCGGCAAGCGCCCGATCTGCCAGGACACCGGCATCGTCACGGTCTTCGTGCATGTGGGCATGAACGTGCGTTTCGAGGCCGACATGAGCCTCGACGACATGATCAACGAGGGCGTGCGCCGCGCCTATCAGCTGCCCGACAACGTGCTGCGCGCCTCGGTGCTGGCCGACCCGGACGGCACCCGCAAGAACACCGGCGACAACACCCCGGCCGTCATCCACCACAAGCTGGTGCCCGGCGACAGCGTCGAGGTGCATGTGGCGGCCAAGGGCGGCGGCAGCGAGGCGAAGTCGAAGTTCGCCATGCTCAACCCCTCCGACAGCGTGGTCGACTGGGTGCTGGAGCAGCTGCCCAAGATGGGCGCCGGCTGGTGCCCGCCGGGCATGCTCGGCATCGGCATCGGCGGTACCGCCGAGAAGGCCATGGAGATCGCCAAGGAGGCGCTGCTCGACCCCATCGACATCCAGGAGCTCCAGGCTCGCGGCCCCGCCAATCGTGCCGAGGAGCTGCGTCTGGAACTGTTCGACAAGGTCAACAGGAGCGGCATCGGCGCCCAGGGTCTCGGTGGTCTGACCACGGTGCTCGATATCAAGGTCAAGGAGTTTCCGACCCACGCCGCCAACAAGCCGGTGGCGATCATTCCCAACTGCGCCGCCACCCGCCACGCCCACTTTACTCTCGATGGCTCCGGGCCCGCAGCCCTGCCGGCGCCGAAGCTCGAGGACTGGCCGGCGGTCACCCGCGAGGCGGGCGACAACGTCAAGCGCGTCGACCTCGACAGCGTGACCCCGGAAGAGGTCAAGACCTGGCAGCCCGGCGACACCCTGCTGCTCAACGGCAAGCTGCTCACCGGCCGTGACGCCGCGCACAAGCGCATGGTCGACATGATCGCCAAGGGCGAGCCGCTGCCCGTGGACATGCAGGGGCGCTTCATCTACTACGTGGGGCCGGTGGATCCGGTGCGCGACGAGGTGGTGGGGCCGGCCGGCCCCACCACGGCGACCCGCATGGACAAGTTCACCCGCACCATGCTCGAGGAGACCGGCCTGCTGGGCATGGTCGGCAAGGCCGAGCGAGGCGAGGCAGCCATCGAGGCGATCCGCGATAACCAGGCGGTCTACCTGATGGCCGTGGGGGGCTCCGCCTACCTGGTCGCCCAGGCGATCAAGAAGGCTCGCGTGGTGGGCTTTGAGGATCTGGGCATGGAAGCCATCTACGAGTTCGAGGTGGAGGACATGCCGGTGACCGTGGCCGTGGACAGCCAGGGCACCTCGGTGCACCAGACCGGCCCCGCCAAGTGGAAGGAGATCATCGCCGAGCGCGCCTGAGCGTCCCGTGCTGACGACGGCCCCGCCATCTGGTGGGGCCGTCGTCGTTGGGCGTATGCTGGGCGGGTGCGTTAGGGCATTGTTTTCACGGACGGCCACGCCGTCGTCCCACGGAACGGGGATCCGACCATGACCTCCTGGCTGATCGGCCTGGCGATCTTCCTGACTTACCTGCTGGGCTTCGTCTCGGCGGTGCTGGCCCTGATGTCCAGCCGTACCTCCCAGGGGGCCATCGCCTGGATCATCTCGCTGATCACCATGCCCTACGTGGCAGTACCGGCCTACTGGATCTTCGGCCGGCCGCGCTTCTACGGCTATGTCTCGGCCCGCGGCGAGCGCGATACCGTGCTGCGCCGACAGCTGGAACGCTACCGCGACCGCTTCGATCCCTATCTGTCTGACAACGTTGATGCGAACATCCGCGCCGTGGAACAGCTGGCGATGATGCCGTTGACCCGCGGCAATCGGGCGGAGCTGCTGATCGATGGCCAGGTAGCCTTCGACAGCATCTTCGCCGGCATCGATCAGGCAGAAGAGTACGTGCTGGTACAGTTCTTTATCGTCCGTGACGATGCCCTGGGCATCGAGCTCAAGCATCGGCTGCAACGGGCCGCCGAGCGCAATGTGCGCATCTACTTTCTGTATGACGAGATCGGCAGTCGCGGGCTCGGTGACCGCTTCCTCCGCGACCTCGCCGAGGGCGGCGTGGAGGTCAGCGCCTTCCGCTCCTCCCGCGGTTTCAAGCATCGCTTTCAGCTCAACTTCCGCAACCATCGCAAGGTACTGGTGGTCGACGGCCGGGAAGGGTGGCTGGGAGGCTTCAACGTCGGCACCGAATACCTCGGGCAGCATCCCCGCCATGGCCACTGGCGCGACACCCATCTCAAGCTCACCGGCCCCAGCGTGCTGGGCCTGCAGGAGGCCTTCTGGGAGGACTGGCACTGGGCCACCGGCGAAATGATCTGCCTGACCTGGACGCCCCGGCCGAGCGGGGACGCCAACCAGAACGTGGTGATCGTGCCCTCCGGGCCGGCGGACTCGCAGGAGACGGCGAGCCTGCTGGTGCAGCATGCAATCCACAGCTCCCACGAGCGCTTCTGGGTCACCAGCCCCTATTTCGTGCCCGATCAGGGGGTACAGGATGCCCTGCGCCTGGCGGCGATGCGCGGCGTGGATGTGCGCATCATGATGCCCGAACGCCCCGATCACCTGCTGGTCTTCCTCTCGACCTTCTCCTTCCTGCCCGACATGCTGCGCGCCGGGGTCAGGGTCTATCGCTACCAACCAGGGTTCCTGCACCAGAAGGTGATGCTGATCGACGATGCCGCCGCCAGCGTGGGTACGGTCAACCTGGACAACCGCTCCTTCCGGCTCAATTTCGAAATCACCGCCGTGGTGCCCGACCGGCAGTTCGCCGCCGAGGTGCGTCTGATGCTCGAGCATGACTTCACCGACTGCCGTCGCGTGGCCCTGGAAGAGCTGACCCGCCGCCCTCTGTGGCGCAAGCTGCTTTCCCGGGCGGCCTACCTGCTCTCGCCGATTCAGTGAGGCGGCTTGGGTCCCGCCCGTCGCTGGGGTACATTAGCGGTCTTCGAAGGCTCCCCGGCGGGAGTCGTGGACGCAGACATCCGGGGGAGTCCTGGTGAACCTCGAGACCAAGTGGCTGGAAGACTTCGTCGCCTTGGCCAGTACGCGCAGCTTTTCCGCCTCGGCCCGTCAGCGGCATGTCACCCAACCGGCCTTCAGTCGCCGCATCCGTTCCCTGGAGCAGGCGGTCGGCGTGACCCTGGTCGACCGCTCGACCACCCCCGTGGACCTGACGCCCGAAGGGCAGCTGTTCCTGGTCACTGCCCGCAACATCGTCGAGCAGCTCAACGAGAGCCTCGGCCACCTGCGTGGCCTGGCCATGGCCAACGAGGCGCTGGATATCGTCGCCGCCCACTCCCTGGCGCTGAGTTTCTACCCCCAGTGGATCTCCCGTCTGCAGAAGGGCCTGGGTGAGCTGCCGACCCGGTTGGTGGCCATGAACGTGGGCGACGCGATCCATGTGCTACGCGAGGGCAACTGCGACCTGATGCTGGCCTACTACGATCCCTACGCCAGCATGCAGCTCGATGCCGAGGTCTTTCCCTCCTTCTCCATCGGCCAGGTCAAGATGCTGCCGGTCTGCCTGCCCGACGAGCAGGGTAGACCACGCTTCCCGCTGGAGGGCCAGGAATCGCTTCCCTACCTGGCCTATACCCAGGGCGCCTTCCTGGGGCGCAGCGTGCGCATGCTGCTCAAGAACGATCCGGTACGCATGCGCCTGAGAACCGTCTATGAAACGGCCATGGCCGAGGGCCTCAAGGGCATGGTGATGCAGGGCATGGGCCTGGCCTGGATCCCCGACTTCTGCATTCGTCAGGAGCTCAAGGATGGGCGCCTGATGCGGGCCGGTGGCGAGAAGTGGGACGTGCCGCTGGAGATTCGTCTCTATCGCTGTTCGCTGGTGCACAAGCCGGGCGTCGAGAAGCTGTGGCGGCAGATGATGAAGTTGCCCCGCGACTTCCTCCAGGCCTGATGGCGCCGGCTTGCGGCGCGTGGCCATGTCGCATCAGGCGCGATCGAAATCCGCCGGCAGTCCCAGGAAGTCCTGGATGATGAAGAAGTGGTCCTCGAACAGTCCTTCGGGGTCGAGGTCGGCCAGGGGGACCCAGCGCGCATGGTCACCGCCCCGCACCGGCTTGAGCTGGGGCAGCTGCTGCTCGGGACGCAGGGCGAAGTAGAAGGCCTCTGCCAGGGTGCGTCCCCGCCAGCTGCGATGGGGTTCGTCGAACAGCCGCTGGCCGCGCAGCGAGCCCTTGAGCACGGCCTCGGGCACCTTGAGGCGGACCCGCTCGCGCAGCTCCCTCAAACAGGCGTCCATCAGCCGTTCATGGGGACTGATGAAGCCGCCGGGCAGGGCGTAGAGCCCCTTGCCGGGCGCGGCCGTGCGCCTGACCAGCAGCACGTGGCCGGATTGCACCACGACGGCATTCACGGTGACGAAGATCGGCGGGTAGGGGGCCTGGGCCCATGCCTGGCGGTACTGGTCCAGCAACTGCTGTTCCTCGACCAGCTGACCATAGGGCGCCTCCTCCAGGAAGTCGCGGATCCACGCCACCACGCCGGGGGGCAGGTCATGGGTAGCGTGGGTGCTCAGGTAGTCCTCCGCCGAGGAGCCGGAACGGAACAGCCGTTCACGGATGCGGCTGGCCGAGATGCCCTCCACCAGGGGCACGCTGACCGATTCCCACTGCGGGAAGAGGGCGAGGTAGTAGCTGGACTGCCCCCGACTGGCGCCGATCAGGCCGATGCGCGGCAGCCGGGCGCGCTCGGGGGAGGCGATATCACGCACCTTGCGCTGGACGTCGCGCACCCAGACGTCGTTGTTGTAGAGGGCGTCGAGCAGCGGCACGACCTCGAGCCGGGCATTCTCCTCCTCCTCGAAGGCGCTGCGCAGCATGCGCAGGCGCTCCTCGTAGCGCCAAGGGTTGCGCAGCGAGCGGGCCTGCCAGGCGGAACCTACCAGCACGATGACCTGGCGCGCGTGGCGCAGGGCCTCGCGGATCACCGCCAGGTGCCCCAGGTGGGGAGGCTGGAAGCGGCCGATGAACACCAGACAATCGAAGTCAGGCGTGTTGTCGGCGTCCGGTGGTGCGGTCATGAGCACTCCTGTCAGAGAGGGGCAGGGAGGGGCGGTGTCCATTATGGTCAGGCCCGCCGGCCGCTGCAATTGGGTCTGGTCTCGGCGAATACGGCTATATTTGGGTATGCTGAAGGAAACGACAGGAACGCGGGGAACGGGATGATCACGGCGAGCATGACGACGATCCAGCAAGCAGCGTTGTTCTGGTGGGGGGTAGTGCGGGACGCAATGAAACTCTGGCTCGAGCGCAACGCCTTCAGTTATGCCGGCTCGCTGGCCTTTTACACGCTCTTCTCCCTGGCGCCCATCATGATCATCGCCGTCACGGTGATTGGCGTGGTGCTTGGCGAGGAGGCCGCCCAGGGACAGGTCGTCGCCCAACTGCAGGGCACCATGGGTCATGACGCCGCCGCCGCCATCGAGCGAGCGGTTGCCCAGTCACGCATTGAGGAGTCCGGCCTGCTGCCGACCCTGCTCGGGGTGGGGGCCCTGCTGGTCGGTGCCACCACCGTCTTCGCCCAGATGCAGTTTTCGCTGAATACCCTCTGGGGCGTGACGGCCAGGCCCAGCAGCAACAGTGCCCTCAAATTCCTCAAGAACCGCCTGCTGTCGCTGACCGTGGTGCTGTCCATCGGCTTCATCCTGCTGGTGTCGCTGGTGCTCGGGGTGGTGATACGGGCCATGCTGCAGGCCGCCGATGACCTGCTGCCCTTCGTCGGGCTGCTGACCACTGGTGCCGAGTTCCTGGTCTCGCTGGCGGTGATCGCCGCGCTCTTCGCCACCATTTTCAAGGTATTGCCGGACGTGGTGCTGCGCTGGCAGGACGTGCTGGTCGGTGCCGTGGTCACCGCCGTGCTGTTCGCCATCGGCCGTTCGGGCATCGCCATCTATCTGGCCTATACGGCCACGGCCTCCACCTACGGCGCGGCCGGTTCGGTGGTGATGATCCTGCTGTGGGTCTACTACAGCTCGCTGATCCTGCTGTTCGGCGCCGCCTTCACCAAGTGCCACCTGCTGGCGTCGGGCAAGGCGGTGGTGCCGCGCAATTCCGCGGTTCTGGTGCGCCACGAACTGCTCGATCACCACGACCCCGTCGAGACCTGAACCGCCCCTCACCCGCGAACACGAGGAAGGCCGGCGATCGCCGGCCTTCTGCATCGTGCCCACGGGCGGGATCAGCCGGCGGGACGGAAACGCTCCCGGGCCAGGTCGTTGGCCACGGTGGCAGGACTGAGGCCCTCGCGGTCGGCGCGGGCGAAGATCTGGTCCAGGGTGGCCCCGATCCCCTCGATATGCCCCATGACGGCATCGCGGCGATAGTCGTCGCGACGCTGCCAGGCGATCTCGATCACCCCGCCCGCGTTGGCCACGTAGTCCGGGGTATAGAGGATGCCGCGGGCCATCAGGCGCTCGGCGATCGCCGGAGCGGCCAGCTGGTTGTTGGCGGCGCCGCAGACCACCCTGGCCTTCAGCCGGTCGACCACCGATTCCGAGAGGGCGGCCCCCAGGGCGCAGGGCGCGAAGACGTCGACCTCGGCATCGGCGATCACGGCCGGCGCCACGGCCTCGGCGCCGAGCTCCTCGGCGAGGTGGGCCAGGGCGGCGGTATCGACATCGGTCAGCACCAGCCGGGCGCCGGCGGCGTGGAGATGGCGTGCCAGGTGGGCCCCGACGTTGCCGACCCCCTGCACCGCTACCCGCACGCCCGCCAGGTCGTCGCGCCCCAGGCCATGGCGGACGGCACTCTTGAGGGCGCAGAACACTCCCCAGGCCGTGAACGGCGAGGGATCGCCCGAGGCGGCGCCGTGGCGTGGCAGGCCGCCGACGTGCTCGGTGACCTCGGCGATGCGTCGCATGTCGGCCTCGCTGCTGCCCGAGTCCTCGGCGGTGATGTAGGCGCCGCCCAGGCCGTCGACCAGCCGGCCCATGGCGCGCAGCAGCTCGGGGGTCTTGTCGCGGCGCGGGTCGGCGATGATCACCGCCTTGCCGCCGCCCAGCGGCAGGTCGGCCAGCGCCGACTTGTAGGTCATGCCGTGGGAGAGGCGCAGCACGTCGGTGAGTGCCTCGGCGTCGCTTGCATAGGGGAAGATGCGCAGGCCGCCCAGGGCCGGGCCGCGGGTGGTGTCGTGGATGGCGATGATGGCGCGCAGGCCGCTCGCCTCGTCGCTGCCGAAGACGATCTGCTGATGGTGGTCGAACTCGGGGTGGTCGAAGACCGGCATGGCGGAACTCCCTCGTGAGGATGATCATTGTGGTTGTGTCGGCCCGGGTAGGGCGATCCTCGGCCGCGGAGGGCTTGTGGCCGTGTGGCGTCCGGGGATAGTGACAAGACTAGGGCATCGGCCCCGGGACGGGAAGGCCTGGGGGCTGGCCCCCTGCCTGGCGCGGCTGGTAGAAAGGGGCACGTGATCGATCGCGACCGACAGAGGAGATGGCCATGGACAAGTGCTGCGCGAGAGCGCTGGTGACCGGCAAGGTGCAGGGCGTCTGGTACCGCCGCGCGACCCAGGAGCAGGCCCTCAGGGCCGGGATCACCGGCCATGCGATCAACCTGCCGGACGGCCGGGTCGAGGTGCTGATGTGCGGCGAGCGCGAGGCGGTCAAGCGCCTCGCTGAGTGGCTGTGGAAGGGGCCGGACGGGGCTCGGGTCACCCATGTGGAGTTCGAGGTGATCGAGACCCACGCGCCGGACGATTTCCGCACCCGCTAGCGGTGCCGATGAACCGGCAGGGCCCGGAGCACGTGCCCTGCCGGTGCTTTTCGGCCGTCAGGCCAGAGTGTCGGCGATCCAGTCGCTGACGGCCTCGCCGTCGACGCCCAGGCAGACCTCCACCAACGGGGTATGGGACCAGCGCGCCTCGATGAAGCCGCGTCCCTCGGGGGCGAAGATCGTCTGGCCCTCGGCATCGCCGGACGTCGCCACGCTCAGATGGCCGCGGCCCGTGGTGAAGAGCTCCGGGCGCAGCAGCCAGGCCAGAGCGCAGCTGTCGTGGGGGCAGCAACCATCGATGCCCAGGAACTCCCGGTAGAAGTCCCGGTAGAAGTCGTAGCTGCCCGCCAGCACCTTGCCGAGCGCGCCCTGGCCGGCCTCGATGCGCGCCATGTGCTCGCCGGTGAGCACACAGCGATGGGTGACGTCCAGCCCCACCAGGGTCAGCGGCCAGCCGGCGGTGAGCACCCGCGCGGCGGCGTCCGGGTCATTGAACATGTTGGCCTCGGCCACCGGGGTGACGTTGCCCCCCTCACGGATCGAGCCGCCCATGATCACCACCCGCTTGACCTTCCCGGTGATCGCCGGGTCGAGCTGCAGGGCCGCGGCGAGGTTGCCCACCGGGCCCACCGCCACCAGGGTGACCTCGCCGGGCCGGGCATTCAGGGTGTCGACGATGAATTGCGGCGCGCTGCGGGAATCGGCCTTGCCCTCGACCGGCGGCAGCGCGATATCGCCCAGGCCGTTGGCGCCATGGATGTGGGCGGGCGGCGGATGACGCGCCTTGACCAGCGGTGCCGCGGCGCCCTGGGCCACGGGAACCTCTCGCCCGGCAAGCTCGGAGAGCAGCAGGGCATTGTGGGTGGCGGTCTCCACGTCGACGTTGCCGTAGGTGGTGGTCAGCCCCAGCAGCTCGAGCTCGGGATGGCGCAGGGCGATGGCGATGGCTTGGGCGTCGTCGACGCCCGGGTCGGTGTCGAAGATGATCGGATGGCTCACGGTGCCTCCTCGTCGTGGCGGTGGGGCGCGGGAAGGCCGTCGCACAGGGCGCGCTCGACCGCCGTCGCCTCGGGGATGCTCTCGGTGGCGCCGGCGACCTGGACGCTCAGGGCGGCGGCGGTGGCGGCCCGTGTCAGGCAGTCGGTCACCGGCCGTCCCTGCTGCAGGGCGGCCAGATAGTAGCCGATGAAGGTGTCGCCGGCCGCCGTGGTGTCCCGCGGCGTGACCGGCAGGGCCGGCTGGAAGTGGCGTTCGTCGTCGGACTGGTACCAGGCGCCGTCGCCGCCCAGGGTCAGCACCGTCTCGCCGCCGGGCAGGCGGCGGGCGAGGCCGTCCAGCAGGGCCTCGGGCGGGGCGGCCTCGTCCAGGCCGGCCAGCCAGGCGGCCTCGCCGCGATTGACGAACAGCAGCCGGCAGTGGGCCAGGGGCAACGCCAGCACCGCATCGCTCATCGGTGCCGGGTTGAGGGCGATGTTCAGGCCCGCCTCCACGGCGCGTTCCAGCACCCGGGGCAAAGCATTGCACTCGTTCTGGGCCAGCAGCCAGTCCCCGGGCGAGGCCGCGGCGAAATGCGCGTCGAGATCCTGTTCTGTATAGCCATGGTTGGCGCCCGGAAAGAGGAGGATGGCGTTCTCGCCCCGGTCGTCCACCTGGATGATGGCGTGGCCGCTGGGCTCGTCGACCAGGCCGATCGCCTCCACTGCCACCCCGGCACGCGCCAGCCACTCACGGGCCCAGGCGTCCTGGCGCCCCAGGCGCCCCCAGTGGCGGACCCGCCCGCCGGCGCGTGCCATGGCCAGCGACTGGTTGGCCCCCTTGCCCCCCAGGCCGACCCGGTAGTCGCGGCTGGACAGGGTCTCGCCGGGACGCACCAGATGGGGGACGCGGTAGAAGTGGTCGAGATTGATGGAACCGAAGTTGTGCAGCATGCGAGCCTCCGCGCTCAGCCTTCCTGCCAGCTACGCAGGTTGTCGGCGGTGAGGGCCACGATGCGCTGGCGGGCCTCGGGGGTGATCCAGGCGTTGTGGGGCGTGACGATCAGGTTGAGCGGCTCGCCCAGTGCATCGAGCAGCGGGTGTCCGTCGCGGGGCGGCTCCACCGGCAGCACGTCGACGCCGAGCCCGCCCAGGTGGCCCTGGCGCAGGGCCTCGAGCGCGGCCTGCTCGTCGATGATCCCGCCCCGGGCACAGTTGACCAGCAGGGCGCCGGGCTTGAGGGCGGCCAGCAGGGCAGTGTCGACCAGGTGGCGGGTGGCCTCGGTGAGGGGGCAGTGCAGGCTGATCACGTCCGCCTCGGGCGCCAGGTCGCGCAGTCCGGGGCGGCTATCATGGGCCTCATTGCCGGGGCGCGCGGCGAAGTCGACGTGCATGCCGAAGGCCTGGGCCAGCCGCGCCACCTTCGAGCCCAGTTCGCCCTGGCCGACGATCACCAGCCGCTTGCCCTCCAGCTGCAGGGTCGTGTGATCCATCAGGCAGAAGAAGGGGCTTTCATTCCAGCGTCCCTCGGCCACGTCGCGCTGGTAGCAGGGCAGCCGGGTGGCCAGGGCCAGCATCAGCATCAGTGTGTGCTGGGCCACGCTGGCCGTGCCGTAGGCGGTCACGTTCTTCACGGTGATGCCCAGGCGCTTGGCCGCGGCCATGTCGATATTGTTGGTGCCGGTGGCCAGCACGCAGATCAGCCTGAGTGAGGGCAGAGCATCGAGGGTACCGGCATCGAGTACCACCTTGTTGACGATGGCCACCTCGGCACCGGCCAGCCGCTCGGCGGCCTGGTCGCGCGTGCTCTGGTCATGCACGTCCAGGGTGTCGAGGTGCTGGCGGATCGGGGCCAGGTCGATGTCGGGACCCAGGCTGGCGGCGTCGAGAATGACGGCTTTCATGCGATTTTCCTTGTCGATGCAGGCGAGTCGGGCAACAGGCCGTGGCAGGGGTGGGCCTTGCCCGGCGCGACAGGCTATAATGGCTGGCTTTCGAGGCAGGCTTGGATTATCCGCGGGCCGGCCCTATATCATCATCGCACCACGGTAGCGCGAGGCGGTGGGTGCCCCTGCTCGTGCTTGACCCATGGGTTATGTCATTACATCGGGAGTGATCAAACCATGCCCATCTACGAATACGAGTGCAAGGCCTGCGGCCACCGCCTGGAGAAGCTTCAGAAGATCAGCGCCGAGCCGCTGAGGGACTGCCCGGCCTGCGAGGCGGCCGAGCTCAATCGCCTGGTCTCCGCGGCCGGGTTCCGGCTGGCCGGCGGCGGCTGGTACGAGACCGATTTCAAGACCGGCAACAAGAAGAACCTGGCCGGCGGCGAGGGCGGTAAGGCCGACAAGACGCCGAGCAAGGACGGGACGGCGGCCTGAGCCGCCCGACGTTGCCTTTCACCCTTTCATGCAACAGAACAGGATTTGACATGCGCAGCCATTATTGCGGCCAGCTGAACGAGACCCTGGTGGATCAGACGGTCACCCTGTGCGGCTGGGTCCACCGCCGTCGTGACCATGGGGGCGTGATCTTCCTCGACATGCGCGATCGCGATGGCATCGCCCAGGTCGTGGTCGACCCCGATACCGCCGAGGCCTTCGCCAATGCCGACCGCGTCCGCAGCGAGTATGTGCTGCGCATCGTCGGTCGCGTCAGACTGCGCCCCGAGGGCACCCAGAATCCCAACATGCCCACCGGCATGATCGAGGTGCTGGCCAAGCAGGTCGAGGTCCTCAACACCGCCGCCACGCCGCCCTTCCAGCTCGACGAGCACGGCAAGGTCGGCGAGGAGGTGCGCCTCAAGCATCGCTACATCGACCTGCGTCGCCCGGAGATGATCGAGAAGCTGCGCCTGCGCTCGCGTATCTCCCACAGCGTGCGCGCCTTCCTCGAGGGCCAGGGCTTCCTGGACATCGAGACTCCGATCCTGACCCGCGCCACTCCCGAAGGCGCCCGTGACTACCTGGTGCCGAGCCGCACCCATCCGGGCAGCTTCTTCGCGCTGCCGCAGTCGCCGCAGCTGTTCAAGCAGCTGCTGATGGTGTCGGGCTTCGACCGCTACTACCAGATCGCCAAGTGCTTCCGTGACGAGGACCTGCGCGCCGACCGCCAGCCCGAGTTCACCCAGATCGACCTCGAGGCCTCCTTCGTCGAGGAGGAGGACATCATGGCGATCACCGAGTCGATGATCCGCCAGCTGTTCCAGGAGGTGCTCGACGTCGAGCTGCCCGCCTTCCCGCGCATGCCCTATGCCGAGGCCATGAGCCGCTTCGGTTCCGACAAGCCGGACCTGCGCATCCCGCTCGAGCTCACCGACGTCGACGACCTGATGAAGGACGTCGACTTCAAGGTCTTCTCCGGCCCGGCCAACGCCGACGATGGTCGCGTGGCCGCGCTGAAGGTCACGGGCGGGGCCAGCCTGTCGCGCAAGGAGATCGACGAGTACACCCGGTTCGTCGGCATCTACGGTGCCCGCGGGCTGGCCTGGATCAAGGTCAACGACCGAGCCAGGGGCCTCGAGGGCCTGCAGTCGCCCATCGTCAAGTTCATGGAGGGCGTGGTCGAACAGCTGCTGGACCGGGTGGGCGCCGAGGACGGTGACATCATCTTCTTCGGTGCCGACAAGGCGCGCATCGTCAACGAGGCGCTGGGGGCGCTGCGCGTGCGCCTCGGCGAGGACCTCGACCTCTATACCGCCGACTGGGCCCCGCTGTGGGTGGTCGACTTCCCGATGTTCGAGGAGGATGGCAGCGCCCGCCTGCAGGCCCTGCACCATCCCTTCACTGCCCCTTCCTGCGACGCCGAGACCCTCAAGGCTCATCCGGCCTCCGCGCTCTCGCGGGCCTATGACATGGTGCTCAACGGCACCGAGCTGGGTGGCGGTTCGATCCGTATCCACGACCAGGCGATGCAGCAGACCGTGCTCGAGGTGCTGGGCATCGGCGAAGAGGAGGCCCGGGAGAAGTTCGGCTTCCTGCTCGACGCCCTGCAGTACGGTGCGCCGCCCCATGGCGGCCTGGCCTTCGGCCTCGACCGCCTGGTGATGCTGATGAGCGGGGCGCGAAGCATCCGCGAGGTGATCGCCTTCCCCAAGACCCAGAGCGCCGCCTGCCTGCTGACCGACGCGCCCAGCGAGGTCGATGCCGAGCAGCTCAAGGAGCTCAACATCCGCCTGCGCCAGAAGGCCAAGGCGGAGACCGCCGGCGAGTGACGGCGACCCCGCTCCAATGAGATCCCACCGGCGCCCCAGGGCGCCGGTGGCGTCTCGAAACCTTGAGGAGGGGAGGCGCGGTTTTACCCGATACGAGAGGCGCCGGGGACAGGGCGAAGAGGAGGTCCTACGCCAGGGATGGCGTCGGTAGCGCCCAGGGAAGGGTTTACAGCGCCTCCTCATAGCCCTGTCGCCGGAACAGCCTCGAGCAGAGATAGAGCTACCACGGGAGGTTGCCATGGCAGGCCATAGCAAGTGGGCCAATATCAAGCACCGCAAGGCGGCCCAGGACGCCCGGCGGGGCAAGATCTTCAACAAGCTGATCCGTGAGCTGAGCGTGGCCGCCCGCCAGGGCGGCGGCGAGGCGGCCGACAATCCACGGCTGCGCGCCGCCATCGACAAGGCGCTGGCCAACAACATGACCAAGGAGACCATCCAGCGGGCGGTGGACCGGGGGGCCGGCAATGCCGAGGGCGACGCCATGGAGGAGTGCGTCTACGAGGGCTATGGCCCCGAGGGCGTGGCGGTGATGGTCGAATGCCTGACCGATAACCGCAATCGGACTGTCTCCGAGGTGCGACACGCCTTCGGCAAGCATGGCGGCAACCTCGGCACCACCGGCTCGGTGGCCTTCATGTTCCACCGCCAGGGTCGCCTGGCGCTGCCCGAGGGGGTCACCGAGGAGGCCGCCATCGAGGCCACTCTGGAGGCGGAACCCGAGGAGATCGAGGTCCGGGACGATGGCCGCCTCGAGGTGGTCACCACGCCCGAGTCCTTCAGCCGGGTGAAGGATGCGCTCATCGCGGCGAGGCTCGATCCCGAGCACAGCGACGTGGGGCTGTATCCGCAAACCACCACCCCCATCGCCGAGGCGGAACTCGCCGGCAAGGTCCTCAAGCTGCTCGACATGCTCGAGGACCTGGACGATGTCCAGAACGTCACCACCAACGCGGAGTTCGCCGACGATGTCCTCGACCAGCTCGATTGAAACTTACCGATGCTGATCCTCGGCATCGACCCCGGATCGCGGATCACCGGCTACGGGGTGCTGGACGTCACCACGCCCACACCGCGCTACGTGGCCAGCGGCTGCATCCGTATCCAGGCCGACGACCTCGCCCAGCGCCTGGCCCAGGTCTATGCCGGGGTCAGCGAGCTGATCGCGGTGCATGGCCCCGGGGAGTTCGCCATCGAGCAGGTGTTCATGTCGAAGAATGCCGACTCCGCCCTCAAGCTCGGCCAGGCCCGCGGCACGGCCATCGTCTGCGCTGCCAACCATGGGCTGCCGGTCAGCGAGTACGGCCCCCGTCAGATCAAGCAGGCGGTGACCGGCAGTGGCAGCGCCGACAAGGCCCAGGTACAGCACATGGTGACGGCGATCCTCGGCCTCTCGGCCACGCCCCAGGCGGATGCCGCCGACGCCCTGGCCATCGCGCTCACCCATGCCCATGCGCGCATGGGGCTGGTGCGCGTGGGCAGCTATGGTGGGCATCGCAGCCGCCGCAAGGGGGGCTCCTGGCGTGACTTCCGCCCGTGATGCTGTCGCCGTGTGGCGACGGGACACATTGTCGAACGCTGTTCCCGCGGGCTGGCATGCGGCTCGGACGAACAGTATAGTGGCCCGTGACGGCCCTGCGGGCCGTGATGGACTCCAACCCAAGGGACAGCGAATTTCCATGATAGGACGCCTGCGAGGCACCCTGCTCGAGAAACAGCCCCCCTGGATGGTGGTGGAGGTGGCCGGCGTCGGCTACGAGCTGGAAGCCTCCATGACCACCCTGGTGGCCATGCCCGGCACCGGGGAGCCGGTATCGCTCTATACCCACCTGACCATCCGGGAGGACGCTCACCTGCTCTACGGCTTCGCCCGAGAGCAGGAGCGCGCGCTCTTCCGTGCCCTGATCAAGGTCAATGGCATCGGCCCCAAGCTGGCCCTGGGCATCCTCTCCGGCATGGACGAGGAGGCCTTCGTGCGCTGCGTGATGGACGACGACGTCAAGGCGCTGACCCGGCTGCCCGGGGTAGGCAAGAAGACCGCCGAGCGGCTGATCATCGAGATGCGCGACCGCTTTCCCCACTGGGAGCAGCCGGGCGAACGGGTCATCGGCACGCACGCTGTCGCGGGCAGCGTGTCGTCCGGCGCCACGGATCCCGTCGCCGATGCCGAGGCGGCCCTGGTCAGCCTGGGCTACAAGCCCGCCGAGGCGGCCCGCATGCTGGTCGGCCTCGAGGCGTCCGGTTCCACCGAGGCCATGATCAAGGCGGCGCTGACCCGCCGCCTCGCGGGGTGAATCGATGACACCTCCATGCTTCCACCTGATGCCGGATGGCCGCCATGCTCGAGACTGATCGCTTGATCGCCGCCGACCCGCGCGACGGGGAGGGCGGTGTCGACCATGGCGGCGTCGACCATGCCATTCGTCCCAAGCGGCTGGCCGACTACATCGGCCAGCCGCGGGTGCGCGAGCAGCTCGACATCTTCATCAGCGCCGCCCGCGGCCGCGAGGAGAGCCTCGACCATACCCTGGTGTTCGGCCCGCCGGGGCTCGGCAAGACGACGCTCGCCAACATCGTCGCCGCCGAGATGGGCGTGGGGCTCAAGTCCACCTCGGGGCCGGTGCTCGAGCGGGCCGGCGACCTCGCCGCCATGCTCACCAACCTGCAGCCCGGCGACGTGCTCTTCATCGACGAGATCCACCGCCTGTCGCCGGTGGTGGAAGAGATCCTCTATCCCGCCATGGAGGACTTCCAGCTCGACATCGTCATTGGCGAGGGGCCGGCGGCGCGCTCGATCAAGCTCGACCTCCCCCCCTTCACGCTGGTCGGCGCCACCACCCGGGCGGGCCTTCTGACCTCGCCGCTGCGCGACCGCTTCGGCATTGTCCAGCGCCTGGAGTTCTACAGCATCGACGAGCTCACCGAGATCGTCGTGCGCTCCGCGCGGCTGCTGGGGGTCGAGTGTGACCGGGAGGGCGCCCGGGAAATCGCGCGCCGTTCTCGGGGCACCCCGCGCATCGCCAACCGGCTGCTGCGCCGGGTGCGCGACTTCGCCGAGGTGCGCGCCCAGGGCCGCGTGAATGCCGAGATCGCCGACCTGGCCTTGAATATGCTCCATGTGGACCACCAAGGCCTCGATCACATGGATCGACGCCTGCTGCTGGCGATGATCGAGAAGTTCGACGGCGGTCCGGTGGGCATCGACTCCCTGGCCGCGGCGATCGGCGAGGAGCGCGACACCATCGAGGACGTCATCGAACCCTATCTGATCCAGCAGGGTCTGATGATGCGCACCGCCCGCGGCCGGGTGGTGACCCGTCAGGCCTGGGAACACTTCGACCTGGCGCCCCATGAGCGGGCGCCCCACTAACGGAACCCCCACTCCCGTGACGACTGACCAAGACCGACGAGGATGCCCGTGAACGACTCCCTGTCCCTACCCCATCTGATCATGAACGCCAGCGGCGTGGTGCAGGTGGTGATGCTGATCCTGGTGATCGCCTCCATCCTCTCCTGGGTGGTGATCTTCCAGCGCACCTTCGTGATGCGTCGGGCGCGCAAGGCACACCGTGCCTTCGAGGACCGTTTCTGGTCCGGCGTCGACCTCAACGAGCTCTATCGCGAGACGCCTGCCGAGCAGGAGACCCAGGGCGCCGAGCACGTCTTCCGTGCCGGCTTCCGCGAGTTCAACCGCCTGCTGGCCAAGACCCGCAGCCCCCAGGCGATCCTCGAGGGCGTCCAGCGCAGCATGCGCGTGGCCTGGTCCCGCGAGGAAGACCGCCTGAGCCTGCACCTGGTGTTCCTGGCCACGGTCGCCTCGGCCAGCCCCTACATCGGCCTGTTCGGGACCGTCTGGGGCATCATGGGCTCCTTCCAGTCGCTCTCCATGGCCCAGCAGGCGACCCTGGCCACGGTGGCCCCGTGGATCGCAGAGGCCCTGATCGCCACCGCCATGGGACTGTTCGCGGCCATTCCCGCGGTGATCTTCTACAATCGGCTCTCCGCCGAGTCCGGGCGCCTGCTGGGCAAGTACGAGGACTTCGCCGAAGAGTTTCACTCCATCCTGCACCGCAACCTGCAGGGCCGGACCGACCCCGGCGCCGACTGAAGGAGAGGCCGTCATGCTAGGACCCTTCAATCGTGGCGGGCGCCGCAAGCCCATGGCCGAGATCAACGTGGTGCCCTTCATTGACGTCATGCTGGTGCTGCTGGTGATCTTCATGATCACCGCGCCCATGCTCACCCAGGGCGTGCAGGTCGATCTGCCCCAGGTCAGCTCCGAACCCATCGAGGACATTGATGATCAGGAACCCATCATAGCCACGGTAGATAAAGAGGGACGTTACTACCTCTCTATAGGTGGTGAAGATGAAGACCCAATGACTCTCGATGGAATCTCTGACCGAGTGATCATCCTGCTGGAGCGTCGTCCTGGCACTCAAGTCCTGGTCAAGGGCCATCGTGAAGTGGGTTATGGTGCTGTTGTGACGCTGATGAGCACCCTGCAGGCCGCCGGGGTGAACAATGTCGGGCTGATCTCCGAACCGCCCCCCGGGGACCGTTGAGGAGCCCACATGGCCAGACATGACCGACGCGTGGGCTATGGCCTGCCGCTGGTGCTCGCCGTCGCCCTGCACCTGGCGATCCTGGTGGCCAGCGTGATCCGCTTTCCCGAGCGGGAGACCGAGCCGCCAAGTACCAATATCGTCCAGGCGACGCTGGTCAGCACCGAGACCACCACCGACCAGGCCCAGCGCGCCGAGGAGGCCCAGGCCCGGGCGGCGGCCCGCCAGGCCGAGGAGGAGGCCGCGGCGCGTGCCGAGGAACAAGACGCTCGCCAGGAAGAGGCCAAGGCCGTCGAGGAGGCCGCCCGTCAGGCCGAGGAGGCCGAACGCCAGCGTCAGGAAGAGGCCCAGGCTCGGGAAGAGGCGCGCCGGGCCGCCGAGGAGGAGGCCGCCCGTCGCGCCGAACAGGCCGAGCAACAGGCCCGTGAGCGGGAGGACCAGGCCGAGCGTCGCCGCCAGGCCGAGGCGGAAGCCGAACGGAAGCGCCAGGCCGAAGCGGAAGCCGAACGGAAGCGTCAGGCCGAGGCGGAAGCCGAACGGAAGCGTCAGGCCGAGGCGGAAGCCGAACGGAAGCGTCAGGCCGAGGCGGAAGCCGAACGGAAGCGCCAGGCCGAGGCGGAAGCCGAACGGAAGCGCCAGGACGAGGCGGAAGCCGAACGGAAGCGTCAGGCCGAGGCGGAAGCCGAACGGAAGCGCCAGGCCGAGGAACAGGCCCGTCGCGCCGCCGAGGCGGCCAACCAGGGTCTGGATCGTGCCATCGAGGGCGAAGCCGACAACGTGGCCAATGCCCGCCAGGCCACAGAAGCGGCCAACAGCTTCATCAACCTTGTGCGCCGGGCGGTGGAGCAGGCCTGGGTGATTCCGCCCAACGTGCCCGACGGTGCCAGCGCCGAGGTCTCGGTGCAACTGGGCCCCTCAGGGGAGCTGTTCGCGGCTACCATTGGTCAGAGCAGTGGCAACAGCGCCTTCGACCGCTCCGCGGTCCAGGCCGTGGAGGCCGCCGCGCCCTTCGCCGAGCTGCGCCAGTTGCCGGCGTCGGCCCAGCGCGACTACCGTCAATTCAACCTGCGATTCCGACCGGGGGATATACGCTGATGAATGTCCTGAAGACCACCTGGCTGGCCGCCATGCTGATGCTGTTCACCAGCCTGGCCCAGGCCGCCGACCTGACCATCGAGATCACCCGTGGCAATGAACGCGCCACGCCCATCGCCATCGTGCCCTTCGTCGACGGCGAGGACCTGCCCCAGGACATTGCCCAGATCGTCTCCGACGACCTGGAGCGCAGCGGCTATTTCGAGCCACTGGAACGTCGCGCCATGTTCGAGCGCCCCGCCTCGAGCGACGAGGTTCGCTACGGCGACTGGCGCGCCCTGGACGTTCGCTACCTGGTGGCGGGTCGGATCAGCCGCGAGGGCGATCAGTACCGCATTCGCTACGACCTGGTGGATATCAGCGGCGAACGCCGCATGCTCGCCGAGACCGTGACCGCCGGCCGCCAGGGGCTGCGTGACGCCGCGCACTACATCAGCGACCAGATCTTCGAGGCGATCACCGACATCCGGGGGGCCTTTTCGACCCGCATCGCCTACGTGACCTCCAGCGGCATCGGCGGAGACACCCAGTATGCCCTCCACGTCTCCGATGCCGACGGGCGCAACAGCCAGCAGATCCTCTCGTCCGACGAGCCGATCATGTCGCCGGCCTGGGCGCCGGATGGCGGCAAGCTGGCCTATGTCTCCTTCGAGACCGAGCGTCCGGCGATCTATATCCAGGATCTCTCCTCCGGCCGGCGCGTGCGTGCCACCTCCTTCGAGGGGCTGAACAGCGCCCCGACCTGGTCACCCGATGGCCGCCGTCTGGCGATGGCGCTCTCCAAGGATGGCCAGCCCGAGATCTACGTGATGGACATCGGCTCGCGGGACGTGCGGCGCGTCACCAACAATTCCAGCATCGACACCGAGCCCGCCTGGTCGCCGGATGGTCGCAGCCTGCTGTTCACCTCGGACCGCAGCGGTGGCCCCCAGATCTACCGCCTCGCCCTGGGCAGCGGGGAGGAGGAACGCCTCACCTTCACCGGTGACTACAATGCCCGGGCGCGCTTCGCGCCGGACGGTGAGGCGATCTTCCTGATCCATCGCGGCAGCAACGGCTACCAGGTGGCGCGCCAGGACCTGGAAAGCGGCCGCCTGGTGGCCCTGAGCGATACCGGGCAGGCCGAATCGCCCAGTGTCGCGCCCAATGGCACCATGGTAATCTTCGCCACCCAGCAGGGCGGCAACGGCGTGCTGGGCGGGGTCTCCGCCGATGGGCGCGCCTCCTTCCGGCTGCCGGCGGCGCAGGGTGATGTCCGCGAACCCGCGTGGTCACCGTTTCTGAACTGATGTATCCAGCACGATATATCCAACGAGGAGTTTCACGATGCAGCTCAAGCCCTATGCCAGAACCCTGGCCATTGCCCTGTCCCTGGCCTTCGTGGCCGGCTGTTCAAGCACGGGTGGCGGCCAGGACGGTGACCTGACGGGAGGCGCCGGCGGCACCGATCGCGGTGGCGTGTCCACGGGCGGCGTCGATGGCCGCGGCGTCAGCGGCGATCGCGCCGGCCAGATGGCCGATGCCGACGGCCGCATCCCGGAGACCCGCACCATCTACTTCGAGTACGACAGCGATGCCATCCGCAACGAGTTCGAGCCGGTGCTGACCGCCCATGCCCGCTTCCTGCGGAACAATCCCAACGCCAGCGTCGTCCTGCAGGGCCATACCGACGAGCGCGGCACCCGCGAGTACAACCTGGCACTGGGCGAGCGCCGCGCCGGCGCCGTCGAGCGTTACCTCAACGTGCAGGGCGTGTCGCCGTCCCAGGTCGAGGTGGTGAGCTACGGCGAGGAGCGGCCCGCGGCACGTGGCCAGAACGAGCAGGCCTACGCCCAGAACCGTCGGGTGGTCTTCGCTTACTGAGCCGGGCCGACACGACGAGGGAGAAAGCGATGAGACACGGTCTGAAGAGGCTGTGCGGTGCGGGAGCCCTGGTACTCCCGCTGACCGTAGCGATGCCGCTCCTGGCGCAGCAGCCGGTGATCGAGGACCTCACCGGGCGATCCGGGTCCGGTGGCTTCTATGACCAGGCGGCCACCCGCGAGGAGGCCGGCGGCAGCCTGGTGATCTTCAACCAGGTCCAGCAGCACCAGGAGGAGATCCGCCAGCTGCGCGGCCAGGTGGAGGAGCTGCGCCACCAGCTGGAGCAGCTGCGCCGCCAGACCCGCCAGCAATACCTGGACATCGAGGATCGCCTGATGGCGGCGGGCAGTGGCGTCGACCAGGCCGCCTCGGCCGTGGACGAGGAGAGCGCCCGTCAGGTCGCCGAAACCCCCTCGCCGAGCGGTGACGATCCCGGCGCTCAGTCGGCCTACCAGGCGGCCTTCTCGCATGTCCAGGCCCGTGAGTTCGGCGAGGCGATCGGTGCCTTCGAGTCCTTCGTGACCCAGTACCCCGGCAGCCGCCTGACCGCCAATGCCCACTACTGGCTCGGCGAGCTCTACTCGGCCGAGGGCGAGCTGGAGGCCGCCGATGCCGCCTTTCGGCGGGTCCTGCAGGACTTCCCCGAGAGCCGCAAGGTGCCCGACGCCCTCTACAAGCTGGGGCTGCTCGAGGCACGCCAGGGGCGTCCGGAAGAGAGCCGGGCGCTGCTCGACCGCGTGCGCGAGGAGCACCCCGACAGCAGCGCCGCCGGGCTGGCCGACGACTTCCTGCGCCAGGCAGGCAACTGAGGGACAGAGGAGACGTGATGACCTGCAAGATCGACTACCAGCCCGCGGCCAATCTGCTCGAGGGCCGCATCATCCTGGTGACCGGTGCCGGCGACGGCATCGGTCGGGCCGCGGCCCTGGCCTTCGCCGGCCATGGGGCCACCGTGATCCTGCTGGGGCGCACCATCACCAAGCTGGAGAAGGTCTATGACGAGATCGAGGCCGCCGGGGGCCCCCAGCCGGCCATCTTCCCGTTGAACTTCGAGGGGGCCACGCTCAAGGACTACCACGACATGGCCGAGACCCTCGACAAGGAGTTCGGCCAGCTCGACGGTATCCTGCATAATGCCGGCATTCTCGGCCGCATCACGCCCTTCGAGCAGTACAATCCCGAGCTCTGGGAGCAGGTGATGCAGGTCAACATCAACGGGCCGATCTGGATGACCCAGGCCCTGCTGCCGTTGCTGAAGAGCTCGCCGGATGCCTCGGTGGTGTTCACCTCCTCGAGCGTGGGGCGCCGCGGCCGGGCCTACTGGGGGGCCTACGCGGTGTCCAAGTTCGCCACCGAAGGCTTCGTCCAGGTGCTGGCCGACGAGGTCGAGCACCTGGGCACCCTGCGTGTTAACAGCCTCAATCCCGGGGCGACCCGCACCGCCATGCGCAAGACGGCCTACCCCGGGGAGAACGAGATGACGCTGCGCACCCCGGAAGAGATCATGCCCACCTACCTGTGGCTGATGGGGCCGGACAGCCGCGGCCACAACGGCGAGACGTTCGACGCCCAGCCACCGAAACAGGGGTGAGGGCTAAGCCCCGGGGTCGCCCCGGGGCACGCTTTACCCGTCTCACCTGGCGCCCTGCAGTGCCGCCACCAGCGCCTCGGCGGTATCGAACCACAGGTCGGCCGGCCAGCCCCGGTAGTCGTCGCCCTCCTCGATATAGCCATAGCCCACCGCCACCGCGGCCATGCCGGCGGCGCGTGCCGCCTGCATGTCGCGCCGGTGATCGCCGATATACCAGCAGTCTGCCGCTGTCGCCCGTAGGCGCCTCGCGGCCTCCCTCAGCGGCTCGGGATCGGGCTTCTTGACCGGCAGGTCGTCGGCGCAGAGCAGGGCGCCGGGGGCAAGCCCCAGCGCCTCGACCAGGGGCGCGGCATAGGCCCGGGGCTTGTTGGTGACGATCCCCCAGGGGCGGTGGCTGGCCTCCCATTCGGCCAGCAATTGCTCCAGCGGGGAGAAGATGCGGCTCTCCTCGGCCACCGCCCGTCCATAGGCCTCGAGCAGGAAGGTGCGCGCCTCGCCATGGCCTTCGGCCTCCTTGGCGAGACCCAGTGCCAGGGTCACCAGGGCACTGCCGCCGTTGGAGACCTGGGCACGGATCACCGCATAGGGCAGGGCAGGCAGCCCATGGTAGCAACGCAGGGCGTTGGTGGCCCGCGCCAGGTCCGGCGCGGTGTCCACCAGGGTGCCGTCCAGGTCGAAGAGCAGGGCCAGTGGTGGTCGCCCGTCCATCACGTCGCCTCCCGGCGACAGTGCATCAGGTAGTTGACCGAGACATCGCGCGTCGACAGGGCATAGCGACGGGTCAGTGGATGGAAGACCAGGCCGTTCTGCTCGCGCACGTCCAGGCCCGCCTCGCGACACCAGCCCGCCAGTTCCGAGGGGCGGATGAAGCGGCGGTAGTCATGGGTGCCGCGCGGCAACATGCCCAACACGTATTCGGCCCCGAGCACCGCCAGCGCATAGGCCTTGGGATTGCGGTTCAGGGTCGAGAAGAACACCTGGCCACCGGGCTGGACCAGGGCGGCGCAGGCGCGAACGACCGAGCCGGGATCCGGCACGTGCTCGAGCATCTCCAGGCAGGTCACCACGTCGAACTCGCAAGGGTGGGCCGCGGCCATCTCCTCGACGCTGACGTGGCGGTAGCCGATGGCCACCCCGCTCTCCTTGGCGTGTTGCCGGGCCACGGCCAGCGGCGCCTCCCCGAGGTCGATGCCGGTGACCTCGGCCCCCCGGTGGGCCATGGCCTCAGCGAGGATGCCGCCGCCGCAGCCCACATCGAGCACCCGTCGCCCGGCCAGTCCCGCCCGGGCATCGATGAAGTCCAGGCGCAGCGGGTTGATGTCGTGGAGGGGCTTGAACTCGCCTTGCGGATCCCACCAGCGGTCGGCCAGGGCCTCGAACTTGGCGATCTCCGCCTGGTCGACGTTGTCCGCTTCCGGGTGGCTTGCACTCATTGCTGTCTCCAAGGTGTCGCCGAGCCGACACTCCGTGGCAGGCCGGGCTCGGTCCGGTATCATGAGGCATTGTACCCGCTCCCGGGTGGGCATTCCCACGCTTTCCCCAGGGGCCACATCCTCAACAGTGACAGGGACCGCACCATGATCAACAAGGCCGTTCTTCCCGTTGCCGGATTCGGCACGCGCTGTCTCCCGGCCTCCAAGGCCATTCCCAAGGAGATGATCACCATCGTCGACCGGCCGGTGATCCAGTACGTGGTCCAGGAGGCCGTCGCCGCCGGCATTCGCGACATCGTGCTGGTGACCCATGGCACCAAGAGCGCTATCGAGAACCACTTCGACAAGCACTTCGAGCTCGAGGCGAGCCTCGAGGCCAAGGGCAAGACGGAGCTGCTGGAGGAGCTGCGCTCCATCGTGCCCGCCGACGTCAATATCATCAGCGTGCGCCAGCCCGAGCCGCTGGGCCTGGGCCATGCGGTGCTCTGTGCGCGCCCGGTGGTGGGCGACGACGAGCCCTTCGCGGTGCTGCTGCCCGACGTGCTGGTCGATGACGAGGGCATCGAGCCCAACGACCTGGCCGGCATGATCGCCTCCTTCGAGGTCAGCCATCACAGCCAGCTGATGGTCGAGGAGGTACCCCATGACATGGTCCACAAGTACGGCATCGTCGACACCGGCGGCGAGCTCCCCGGCCCCGGCGAGTCGCGGCCGATCGCCGGCGTGGTGGAGAAGCCGGCGGTCGATGAGGCGCCCTCCAACCTGGCGGTGATCGGTCGCTACGTGCTGCCGGGGCGGATCTTCTCGCTGCTGGCCGAGACCCCGCCGGGGGCCGGCAACGAGATCCAGCTCACCGATGCCATCGAGACCCTGCGTCGCGAGGAGGGCGTCGACGCCTGGCGGATGCGCGGCAAGACCTATGACTGCGGCCACCAGCTGGGCTACCTGGAGGCGATCCTTGCCTATGGTCGTCGCCATGCGCGCTACGGCCAGGGGTTCCGTGAGCTGCTGACACGCTACGCCGGAGAGGAGTGAGACCCATGCGGGTACTGATCCACGGCAGCGAGCTGGCCGCCGCCACCGCCGCGGCGGCGCTCTCCTGGGTCGGCCACCGGGTGACCTGGCTGCCCCACGCCTCGGCCGACTGGCCGGCGCTCTCCACCAGCGGCTGGCTGACCAGCGAACCGGAGCTGATGCCCCGGCTCGAGGAGGGGTTGGGCCAGGGCAGCCTGCGCCTGGTCGCCTCTGAGCGAGACGCCGTCGGCCGCGAGCCCTTCGACGTGATCTGGTTGGCCGTCTCCCCGGACCAGCGCCAGGACGCGGCCGACAGCATCGAGCGCCTGATGACCGGCCTCTGCCCCGGAGCGGTGCTGGTCAACAACTCCACCTTCCCGGTGGGGGAGACCGAGCAGCTGGAGTCACGCCTCGATGGCTGCCGGGCGGTGGCCCTGGCCGACCTGCTCGAGGAGGGGCGCGCCTGGGAGACCTTCACCCGGCCCTCCCGCTGGCTGCTGGGCTGTGACGACGACGGGGCGGAGCGTCAGGTGCGCGAGTTGCTGCGCGCCTTCAATCGCCGCCGCGAAGTGTTCCAGCGCATGCCGCGGCGCGCAGCGGAGCTCACCAAGCTAGCCATCAACGGCATGCTCGCCACGCGCATCAGCTATATGAACGATATCGCCGGGCTGGCCGACAGCCTGGGGGTGGACGTGGAATACGTCCGCCAGGGCATGGGGGCCGACTCGCGCATCGGCTACGAGTACCTCTATCCCGGCTGCGGCTTCGGCGGCCCCAACTTCTCCCGCGACCTGATGCGCCTGGCCGATGTCCAGTCGGCGAGCGGGCGCCACTCGGCGCTGCTCGACCAGGTGCTCGACATCAACGAGCACAAGAAGGAGACGCTGTTCCGCAAGCTCTGGGCGCACTTCCACGGCCGCCTGGAGGGCCGGTGCGTGGCGATCTGGGGGGCGGCCTTCAAACCCGGCACCGCCCGCATCGACCAGGCGCCGGTGCTCACGCTGTTGCGCGCCCTCTGGGCTCAGGGCGTGAGGGTTCGCCTGCATGACCCGGCGGCGATCCCTGCCGTGCTGGCCGAGGTCGGCGAGCATCCGCTGCTCGAAGTGTTCCGGGGAGATCCCCTGGAGGCCTGCGAGGGGGCCGATGCACTGATGCTGGTCACCGAGTGGAAGGCCTACTGGAACCCCGACTGGCCGCGGCTGGCCGAGCGGCTCGGCGAGAAGCTGCTGCTCGACGGGCGCAACATCTACGACCCCGCCCATGTCGCCGCCTGTGGCATGCACTATCGGGGGATCGGGCGACGCGCCGACCCCTAGCACGCGCTCGCACAGACAGGGCCCACCAACGCAAGCGGCCCCGCCAGTTGGCGGGGCCGCTTGCGTTCAGCCTGTCGGCGCCTCGGCGCCGGATGATCAGCTGAAGTTCTGGGCGACGAAGTCCCAGTTGAGGACGCTCCAGACGTTCTCGAGGTACTTCGGCCGCGCGTTGCGATAGTCGATGTAGTAGGCGTGTTCCCACACATCGATAGTCAGCAGCGGGGTCTGGCCATGGGCGACGGGCGTGTCGGCATTGCTGGTGTTGACGATGTCGACGCCGCCGTCGTCGGTCTTGATCAGCCAGGTCCAGCCGGAGCCGAAGTTGCCCGCGGCCTGGGCGTTGAAGGTTTCCTTGAACTTGTCGAAGGATCCGAACTTGGCATTAATGGCCTCGGCCAGCGCGCCGCTCGGCTCACCGCCACCATTGGGCGACAGGCAGTGCCAGTAGAAGGTGTGGTTCCAGACCTGGGCCGCCTGGTTGAACAGGCCGCCGGAAGAGGACTGGATGATCTCCTCGAGGGACTTGTTGGCATCGTCGGTGCCGTCGGTCAGCTCGTTGAGCTTGTTCACGTAGGTCTGGTGGTGCTTACCGTAGTGATACTCGAGGGTCTCGGCGGAGATGTGCGGTTCCAGCGCGTTCTTCTCGTAAGGCAGTGCGGGCAGTTCGAATGCCATCGAATCTCTCCTTGTCGTCAGCGGTCTCGGTACAGCACCCCATGGTGCGGCATCGGAGTGGCGGGGTTCAAGGCCCGTCAGCTGGCGTTGACGGGCCCCGTGCGTTCCGATGCTAAAAAACCTTACACTATCAGGACGATGTGTCGGTGCTGTTGCGGCATCATAGCACCCGGCCCCAGGGGCGCCAATCGACCGGACCCCGACCGGCACCACCCATCCCGTTTCCCAGAGAAGGAGTTCGCCATGGCAGAGCGCCCGGATGCCCCCCGGTACAGCCGGCCGATCGTACCGGACCCGGATGCCAGCCTGTCGGCGCCACGCTGGCGTCAGCCCCCACCCCCGCGGGTATGGCCGCTGTGGCTGCTGGTGCTGCTGCTCATCGCCGCCTGTGCCGCCCTCGCCTGGGCCGGCTGGCAGGAGCGCGCTCGCTTCCAGGCCGACCTCACCCGGGTCAGCGGCGAGCTCTCCAATGTGCATGCCCGCTTCGATGCGGAAGAAGGCCGGGGGGACGCCCTCACCACGCTGCAGGCGCGCCTGGACGAGCTGGCCAACCTGGAGGCCGAGGTCGACGCGGTCATCGACCAGCGGTTGGCCGCCTTCGAGGACCGGCAGGCGCAGGGGATGGCGCCCTTGGAGCAGACCCTCGCGACCCAGGAGGACCGGCTCGACTCGCTGGAAGACGAGGCCGAGACCCGGGACGCCACCCTGGCCGCGACCCGAAGCTCCCTGGATGCCCTGGAACGGGGCGGCGAGGAGGGGCGAGCGGCGCTGCGCGAGCAGCTGGCTACCCTGGACGCTGCTCGCGAGGCACAGGTCACGGCGCTGGAGTCGCTCGAAGGTCGCCTCGCGGACCACCGTGATGCCCAGCAGTCGCGCCTGGCGTCCCTGGAAGTGGCGATGTCGGGCCTCGAGACCGACGTTGAAGCCTTGGCAGGATCACGCGATGATGAGCAGCAACGGATAGAGGCGCTGGGCAACCGGCTCCGGGACGTCGAGTCCGGGCTGCGTGAGCTGCGCCAGGCGCAGCTCGCCATGAGCGCTCAGCTCGAGGCCCTGCGCCAGTGACATGTCGCCAGTCAGGAATCGGCAGCAATGGATAATCGTGTGTTCACACACCTGGGAACGGCGGCATTGTGTCTGGGCCTGGCGCCCGGCGCCCTGGCCCTCGAGGCCACCATCGAGGGCATCGAGGATCCGCTGGCGGAGAACGTCCGCCTCTACCTCGACGGACTGGAGGCCGAGCTGTACAGCCCGGCTCGCCTGGAAAGCGAGGTGCTGCGGCGCAGTAGCGAGGCGCTGCGGGTCTATGGCTACTACTCGCCCCGCATCGAGCCGCGTTTCGACGACCCCGAGGCACCGACCCGAGTGACCCTGGCCATCAGTCCAGGGGAACCGGTGCGCATCGAGGTCCTGTCGCTCTCCGTGACCGGCGACGCCGCCGAGGATACCCCCTTCAACGAGGCCATCGCGGCCTTTCCCCTGTCGGAGGGCGATCGCCTGCGCCATGCCCCCTTCGACAGCCTGCGCAGCCGGCTGGCGAACCTCGCCCTCGAGCGCGGCTACTTCGACTGGCGCTTCGCCGATCGGCGCATGGAGGTCAGGCCCTATGCCAACAGCGCCCGGCTCTATCTGGCGCTGGACAGCGGCCGGCGCTATCGCTTCGGCGACGTGACCTTCCAGGGGCATCATATCGAGACATCGCGCCTGGAGGCCTTGGCCCCCTTCGCCAGCGGGGAACCCTACCTGGCGAGCGAGGTGGCCAAGTTCAACCAGCGCCTGGGCCAGACCGAGTGGTTCGCCGCGGTGAACGTGCGCCCGCGCCTCGACCGGGAACTGGCCCGACTGGCCCTTCCGGATGCCGAGACAGGCTGGTGGCAGTCGCTGGACGTCGAGGGCGTGGCGCCCGTCGCCGACCGGGAGCCGCGCATCGCCGCCGAGGCGCTGGTGGCCGCCGCCGGCCTGCAGCGTGCCGCCGTCCCCAAGGTGCCCATCGACGTGGTGGTGACCCCCGCCGATCGTCACCAGTTCGAGGTGGGGGTAGGCTATGCCACCGACGTGGGGCCCCGCCTGCGTTTCTCCTGGGACCAGCCCTGGGTCAACCGCTATGGCCACGGACTGGATCACGACCTCTACCTCTCGGGGCCGGAGCAGAAGTTCAGCGGGGTCTACACCCTGCCGCTGGCGGACCCACTGCGTGACAGCTATCGCTTCCAGTATGGGCTGCGCAACAAGGACAACGAAGACACCCGCACCCTGGAGAGCACGCTGGAAGCATCGCGTCGCTGGACGTTCGACAATGGCTGGCAACAATCCCTCTACGTGCGCGGCACCTACGAGGACTTCACCCAGGCCGGTGTCTCTAACCAGGTACTGCTGCTCTATCCCGGCATCAGCTGGTCGCGCACCCGCACCCGCACCCCCACCTTTCCCACTTGGGGCGATCGCCAGCGACTGTCCGTGGAGTATTCCAGCGACTGGTGGGGCTCGGCCGCCGAGTTCCTGCGCCTCACCGGCGACAGCGAATGGATCCGCATGCTCGGCGACGATACCCGCTTCGTCGGCCGGGTCGGCATCGGCAGCATCACCACCGACGATTTCGAGGACGTGCCGCCCTCGCTACGCTTCTTCACCGGTGGCGATCGCAGCGTGCGCGGCTACGCCTACGAGAGCCTCGCCCCCGAGGACGACGAGGGCCGCCTGGTGGGCGGCGAGCAGCTGCTCACCGCCAGCCTCGAGGCCCAGCGTCGCATCACCGGCAAGTGGTGGGCGGCGAGCTTCATCGACACCGGTGATGCCTTCAGCGACTGGGGCCCGAGCGCGCTCAAGACCGGCGCTGGCCTGGGGGTGCGCTGGATCTCCCCGGTCGGCCCCATTCGCCTCGATGTCGCCCATCCCTTCGACGTGGAGGATGCCTTCCGCATCCACTTCGCCATCGGTCCGGAATTCTGAGAGTCCCCATCTTGCGAACCCGTGCATTGACCTGGGCCCTGGCCCGACTGCTGATCGTCCTGCCCCTCTGGTTGCTGGGCCTGGTGGTGCTGCTGCTGGGCCTGGCGCTCTCGCCCTGGGGCACCGGCGTGCTGCTCGAGCAGGGTGCCAAGCGCGGGTTCTACGAGCTGGGCGCCGTGGAGGGGGCCCCGCTGGATCGCCTGGTGCTGCATGACCTCCGTCTGGAAGCCGGGGTGACCCGCATCGCACTGACCCGCCTCGAACTGGCGTGGTCCGAGGAGTGCGTCCTGCAGGGCCGGCTGTGTCTCGACCGGCTGGCCGTGGAAGGCGCCGATATCCGCCTGGCCGGCTCGGACGCCGAGCCGGAGGTGGCGTCGCAGGAGGAGGCCGGCGCGCCCCTCGAGGATATCCAGCTGCCGTTCCCGGTGGAACTGCGCGAGCTGTCATTGAACGACGTGCATTTACGGCTCGCCGATGGCACGCAGCTGGCCTGGGCCTCCTTCACCACCGGTGTCCGCGCCGAGGCGAGCACCCTGACCCTGCTACCCACCCGCCTGGCCGGCACGCGCCTGACCCTGCCGCTCTCGGCGGGCACCCGCCTGGCCTTGAGCGAGGCTGAGCAGGAGGGTCCCCGGCTCTCGGCGGCGGCCATCGATGCGGCCATCGCCATGCGCTCGCCGCTGCCGGCCCGGGCCGCCGCCGAGCTGGAAGGGCTCGCCGACCTGCCGCTCGACGAGCAGCCGCGTCGTGTGCTCCCCGAGGTGACCCTGCCGATGGCAGTGGAGGTGCCGGAACTGGTCATCGACGACTTCGCGATCGCCGGGTCGGTCGAGTACGGCGTCGAGCGGCTGCTGCTGCGCCTCAGCGCCCGCGGCCAGGAGGTCGAGATCGACACCCTGGCGGTCGCCACCGCCGATGCGGATGCCGAGCTGAAGGCCCGCGTGACGCTTCGTGACGACTATCCCCTGCAGGCCCGGCTGGCCGCCGACCTCTACCTGCCGCAACGGATGCCGGCGCTGGCGGGGGAGCGCATCGAGCTCGCCCTGGCCGGCAGCCTGGCCGACCTCGAGGTCGACCTGGTCACCCGGGGGCCAGTGGAGGCCCAGCTGGTGGCCCGACTCGACGCCCTCGACCCGACCCTGCCGTTTACCGCCTCGCTGGAAAGCGATGCCCTCCAGTGGCCTCTGCCCGGGGCCGAGGACACGCCGGCCAGCGAGGGGGAAGCCGCGCCGGACCAGACACAAGAAAAGACGGCGCCGGTCGAGCCGAAAGAGGAAGCAACCGACCCGTCCGCCGAGCCCTGGCAGGTCGAGGCGCTCGCGGTGCACCTGGAGGGCAGCCTGATCGACTATCGCAGCCGGGTATCGCTCACTGCCCGGGGCCCGGGGCTGCCGCCCACCGACCTGCTGGTCACTGGCAGCGGCGACCTCGAGCACTTCCGCTGGTCACCGCTGACGGTCAACCAGCAGGGTGCCGTGCTGGTCAGCCGCGGCCAGGCCGCCTGGCGCGACGGCCTCGACGTGAAGGCCACGCTGTCGCTTGACAACCTGGACCCCGGCCGTTTCGTCGAGGGCCTCGACGGTCGCCTGGGCGGCGGCGCCGAGCTGGCCTTCGTCCAGGACGAGGCGGGCTGGCGGCTCGAGGTCCCGGGGCTGGATCTCCAGGGCGTGCTGGACAATCGGCCGCTGAGCCTCGAGGCCGTCCTCGCCGGGGACAGCGAGATGCGCTGGAACATCGAGACCCTGGACTTCCGCCAGGGTGTCAACCGTGTCAGCGTGGCCGGGCGAGTGACTCGCGAGGTCCTGGACCTGGCCGGTGACCTGGACATGCCCGCGCTGGACAGCCTCTACCCCGGCCTCGGCGGGACCCTGGCCGGACGCTTCTCCACGGCGGGCAGCCTGGAGGCGCCGGAGCTCGATCTCGCCCTGACCGGCCGCTCGCTGGCCTTCGCCGGCAATGCCGTGGAGGCGCTCGACCTGACGGCCCGGGTCGCCGGCCTGGATGACCCCGACCTGGCAGTGGCCCTGGAGGTCAGCCGCCTAGAGACCGGCGGGCAGCGTCTCGACGCCCTCACCCTGGACCTCGACGGGCGACTCTCCGAGCACCGTCTGCGCCTGGCCGCGGAGGGCGGCGACGAGATGCCGCTGTCGCGGCTGGCCCTGGCCCTGGAGGGCGGGCTCGACGCCGCCCGGGAGCGCTATCGCGGGGCCCTGACACCGCTCGAGGTCGACAGCGACTACGGGGATATCCGCCTCGCCGAGGCGCTGACCTTCGACGCCGACCTACCCGCGGGCTCGGCGCGCGTGGCGCCGTTCTGCCTGACTCGCCGCCAGGGGGGCGAGGTGTGCCTGAGCGAGCCGCTGGAGGCCTCGGCCGAGGCCGGTCGGGCGGCGCTCGCGATCCGCGACCTGCCCATGGACCTGGCCGACGCCGCCATGCCGCCGGGGTGGCGTATCAGCGGCGAGAGCGCCGGCACGCTGGCGGCCGGCTGGTCTGCCGGCGGAGCGCGCTGGGAGGTGGCCGCCGACCTCGACAGCCGCGCCGAGGTCACCGGTGAGGACGCTTATGGTCGGCCCTGGTCGGTCCCCGGCACCACGCTGGGAGTGTCGCTGGAGGCCAGCGAGGCGCAAGCGGAGCTTGACCTGGTGCTGGGGCTGGCCGACAGCGGCGAGCTGCGCCTGGCCCTGGGCATCGTCGAGCCGCTGGGGGAGGGCGTCCTCGATGGCCGGCTGCGCATCGAGGACCTGCGCCTGGCCCCCTATCGGCCCCTGGCGGCCGGCCTGGAGACGCTGCAAGGGGGGCTGGACGGCGATATCCGCATCGGCGGCACCCGCGCGTCGCCCCGGCTCGACGGCCGGCTCGCCCTGGCGGGGCTGAGAGCCGGCGGCCTGGACCTGCCGCTGGAGGTGCGCGACGGGGAGCTGGTCGTGGAACTGGCCGGCGACCGCGCCGACATCGACGGCTTCCTGGCCGCCGACGAGGGGCGCCTGGGGATCGCGGGTACTGCGCGCTGGCCGGCGTCGGGCAGCTGGCAGGCCGCCGTCGACTTGCAGGCCGTCGACGAGCCGCTGCTGGCGGTGCTGCCCGAGTTTGGCCGCCTGCGCCTGGCCCCGGACCTGAGAATCCGCGCCACCCCGGAGCGGCTGCGGGTCCGTGGGGCGGTCGATATCCCCTGGGCGCGGCTCAAGGTGGGGGAAGTGCCCGACTCGGCCATGGCCCCGAGTCCGGATGAGGTGATCATCACCGAGGAGCAGGACCGCCAGGCCGCCCAGGCCGAGGCTGCTGCAGGCGACCAGCCCGGTGCCTCCACCGCCGAGGCGATGGCCCAGGCCGGCATGGCCACCGATATCCGCATCACCCTCTCCCTTGGGCCCGACATGCAGCTGGAGGCCTTTGGCCTGGAGTCGGGGCTCTCGGGTAACCTCGAGGTCCGCCAGCAGAACGGGCCGGTCCAGCTGTTCGGTGACGTCAGCCTGGTCGACGGACGCTTCCGGGCCTTCGGCCAGGACCTGCTGATCCGGGAGGGGATCATCTTCTTCAGCGGCCCCCCGGGACAGCCGCTGCTCGACTTCGAGGCGATCCGCAATCCCGCGGCGACCCAGGACGAGGTGATCGCCGGCCTGCGCGTCACCGGCTCCGCGGACGCCCCGACCCTGGAAATCTTCTCCGAACCGGCCATGGACGAGGCCAGCGCGCTCTCCTACCTGCTGCGCGGCCGTGCCCGGGACAGCAGCGGCGGGGCCGACGGGGCCCTGACCTCGGCGCTGATCGGCCTCACCCTGGGGCAGACCGGCGGCGCCGTGGGCGCCATCGGCGAGGCCTTCGGCATCGACGACCTGGCTCTCGACACCGCCGGGGCCGGAGAGGAGAGCCAAGTGAGGGTCACCGGCAACCTCACCGACCGCCTGAGCATCGGCTACGGGGTGGGCGTCTTCTCGCCCATTGCCGAGCTCACCCTGCGCTATCAACTGTGGCGCAGCCTCTATCTCGAGGCGGTCTCGGGGGCGGCCCAGGCGGTCGATCTGGTCTACAGTTTCAGCCTGCCGGGCAATCCCCCGAGCCCATGAGACGCCCCCGCCATGCTAGCTAGGCGGACAAGCCACCGGACGATGGAGCCTCACCATGCCACTGCATCCCGACCATGCGCCCCAAGGGCGCGACACGCCGCTGCCGATCCGCGGCACCCACCGGGTCAACGGCCACGCCATGCAGCCCCCCTGGCCCGAGGGCATGGCAGAGATCGTGCTGGGTCTGGGCTGCTTCTGGGGGGCCGAGCGGCTCTTCTGGCAGCTGCCGGGCGTGCATGTCACCGCGGTGGGCTATGCCGGCGGCGTGACCCCGAATCCCACCTACGCGGAGACCTGCAGCGGCCGAACCGGACACGCGGAGGTGGTGCGCGTGGTCTTCGACCCGGACGAGATCGATCTGGAAGCCCTATTGCGCGTGTTCTGGGAAGCCCATGATCCGACGCAGGGCAACCGCCAGGGCAATGACATCGGCAGCCAGTACCGCTCGATCATCCTCACCACCAAGCCGGCCCAGCGCGAGGCGGCCGAACGCAGCCGCGACGCCTATGCCGAGGCCCTGTCGCGCAGCGGCAGGGACCCGGTGACCACCGAGATCGAGCCTCTCGAGGCCTTCTACGTTGCCGAGGAGTACCATCAGCAGTACCTGGCGAAGAACCCCGGGGGTTACTGCGGCCTGAAGGGGACCGGCATCAGCTGCCCGATCGGCTGATCGCGCGCCCGGTGGGCGAGTTCCCCCCGCAGCGAAGGGGAAGTCGCCGGCCGCCTCGCGAACAGCGCCAGCGGGCGGTCGTCGGCAGTCGCGCCCATCGGGGTGTCACTCCGGCGGGGTGAGGTTGTCATGACCGCTGGGCGTGATCACCAGGTTATCCTCGATGCGGATGCCGCCGTGGTCGGCCAGGCGCTCGACGAGCGACCAGTCGATGTCGCGGCCTGCCGCGCCCTCCCTGAACGATGCCAGCAGCATGGGGATCACGTAGAGCCCGGGTTCCATGGTGACCACCATGCCGGCCTCCAGTTCCCGGGTCAGGCGCAGGGCCGGGTCCGCCTCGGGCGGCGGCAGCGGCCGCCCCGCGCCGTCCACCCGGCCTGCCACGTCATGCACCTGCAGGCCCAGCGAATGGCCCAGGCCATGGGGACAGAAGGCCCGGGTGATGCCCTGAGCCACCGCCGCCTCGGGCGAGCAGCGGATCAGCCCTTGATCGGCCAGCAGCTCTGCCAGGCCCCGGTGCATACCCTGATGCAGCTTGACATAGTCGACCCCCGGCGCCAGCTCGCCGATCAGCTGGCGCTGCAGCGCCGTGACGCCCTCGATCAGCGCCGCGAAGGTGGGGTCGGCATCGGACCCCGCCCAGGTGCGGGTAATGTCGGCGCAATACCCGCGCTGGCGGTGGCCGCCGTCGAGCAGCAGGCTGCGCCGGCTATTCGGGGCGACGCTGTCGTAGTGCTGGTAGTGCAGCACGCCGCCGTGGTCATTGAGCCCGACGATGCTGGCGTAGGGCAGGGCCGTCTCGCGCTGGCGGGAGGCGCGCAGGTAGGCGAGCTGGATGTCGAGCTCGGCGCCGCCGTCCAGGAACGCCTCCCGGGCGGCGCGATGGCCGGCCATGGCCTGCCGGTTGGCGTCACCCAGGCAGGCGATCTCGTAGTCGCTCTTGCAGACGCGGCCCTCGTCCAGGGCAGCCACCAGGGCCGTCGGGTTGCAGGCGGCGCCGAGCGCCTCGGCGAGCGCCGCGGACACCTCGCCGAGCACGGCGAAGCGACCGGCCGGCAGGGCGGGCGGAGCGTCGTCGCGGCCCATCTCGATCTCGAAGGTTTCCACCCAAGACTCGTCGGGCAGGCGGGCCGGCAGGTGCCAGAAGTCGTCCGGGGCATGGACCTTGAGCCTCGGTCGCTGACCCGGGCGGATAAGCAGCCAGCTGCGCGCGAGGTCGGCCTGGCCGGTCCAGTGCATGAAGTGGCCGTAGGCGGCGAAGCTCGCCTCCTGGTCATCGGCGAAGTGACGGCGGGGGTGGCCGCTGTAGAGGAGTACGCCGTCGAGCCCCAGGTGCGTCAACACCTCGTCGTAGGCCCGTTGCAGGGACTCCAGGTGGCGCAGTTGCAGGGTGGCGAGCGACGAGGGCATGGCAGTGGCGGTCATGGGGACTCCGGTGAGGGGATCGGCGTGTGACGAGGATGGACGGCGCCGCTGGACAGCGCTTCCCAGAGGGCCTCGAGGGCGGGTTGGCCGCGATCGCGACGGCGGTAGAGCCGGATCTCCAGGGGCACCTCCCAGCGCGCATCGCCGGCCCGTACCAGGCGGCCGGCGGCCAGGTCGCCGCGCACGGTGCGTTCGGGCAGCCAGCCCAGGCCGTAGCCCAGGCCGACCAGCTCGCGGATGTTGCCGCTCTGGATGCTCTCGTGGAGCACCCGGAAGCCCGGTGCCCCGGGCAGTGCATCCAGGTGGGTACGCAGGGCCAGGTCGATCAGCCCGCGGGGGTGGTAGGCGATCAGTGGCAGGGTGAAGCGGCCCCTGGCCTCGAGCGCGAAACGGGGGCGGCCGTCGGCCTCGGGCAGCGAGGTCGGGATCATCCTCTCGTGGCCCAGGCAGTGATGGGCGAGCCCTTCGGTCTCGGGCATGAGCGGGCAGGCGCCGGCCGGCCAGTAGCAGAGGACCAGATCACACTCGTCGCGGGCCAGGGCCTCGAAGAAGTCGCTGGCCAGCCAGCCAGTGGCACGCAGGTAGGGCGTCAGCGGGGGCGGCGAGGCCCAGCCGGCCAGCCATTCGGGGAGGAAGTGCGCCAGCAGGCTCTGCGGCGCCGCCAGCCGCAGCTGTCCGGCCTGTTCCTCGGCCAGGTGAACCAGCCGCTGCCGGGTCGCCGCCACCCGTCGGGTGACCTCCTGGCAGAGACCGAGGAACTCCTCCCCGGCCGGGGTCAGCGACAGCGGCAGGGTCTGGCGGTTGATCAGGGTGGTGCCCATCTCTTCCTCGAGCAGCTTGATGCGTCGCGAGAAGGTCGGCTGGGTGACGTTCTGCTCCTCCGCCGCCCGGGAGAAGTGCTGGCTCCGGGCCAGGGCGATGAAGTCTTCCAGCCAGCGCAGTTCCATGTCGATCCTCGTGCGAGCCGCGGCCGTGTCTCGGCCTCGGCATTGTGCCATAGCGCGGCGGGCCTCAGTCGATGCGCCCTTCCTCCACGGCGTGACAGGCCACCTGGCCGCTATCGGCGGTGGCGATCAGCGCCGGGACCTCGCGTCGGCAGCGCTCGTTCGCATGGGGGCAGCGGCCGTGGAAGACGCAGCCCGAGGGCAGGTTGACCGGTGTGGGCACTTCGCCCTGCAGGCGGATGTGCTGCGGCCGGTCGTCCTCGAGGCGCGGGATCGCCGACATCAGGGCCTGGGTGTAGGGGTGTCGCGGCCGGGCGAAGAGCGTTGCCGTCGGCGCCACCTCGCAGACCCGGCCCAGATACATCACCGCCACCCGGGTACCGAAGTGCTCCACCACCGCCAGGTCGTGGGTGATGAACAGGTAGGTCAGGTTGCGCTGCTGCTGGGCCTCCATCAGCAGGTTCAACACCTGGGCCTGGATCGACACATCCAGCGCCGAGATCGGCTCGTCGGCCACGATGAACTCGGGGTCCACCGCCAGGGCGCGGGCGATGGCGATGCGCTGACGCTGGCCGCCGGAGAACTCGTGCCCATAGCGGCCACCCCAGTCGGCCGCGATGCCCACCGAGGTCATCACCTCGGCCACCTGCTCCTTGATGCGCTGCGGCGACCAGTCCGGGTGGTGCAGGCGGATCGGCTCCTCCAGGGTCTGCTGGATGGTCATCCGCGGGTTCAGCGAGGCATAGGGGTTCTGGAAGATCATCTGCATGCGGCGGCGGTAGGGCATCAGCGCCTTGTGGGAAAGATCGTCGATGCGCTGGCCGTCATAGTGGATCTCGCCGGCAGTGGGGTGGAGCAGGCCCATTACGGTGCGGGCCACCGTGGACTTGCCGCAGCCGGACTCGCCGACCACGCAGAGCGCTTCACCACGCTGGATATCCAGGTCGACGCCGTTGATGGCATGCACGTGCTGCTGTTCGCGGACGATCCTGCCCCCCTTGAACTTCAGCTGCTCGAGGAAATCTCCGGAGAGCGAGAAGTGCTTCTCCAGTCCGCGGATTTCCAGCAGGGGGGAAGCCGCCTCTGGCGAAAGGGCCTGGGCTTTGGCGGTGGCACTCATCAGCGAATCTCCTCGGCCGGGATGCGTTCGCGCTCGAGCATCTCGGCGACCATGTGGCAGGCGACCCGGCAGTTGCCGGAGGTCACGAAACCGGGGGCCTCGTCGATGCAGGCGCGGCGGGGGGTGCCGTCGGCGCGCTCGACGAAGCCGCAGCGCGGGTGGAAGGCGCAGCCGCTCGGCAGGTTGTCCAGCGAGGGCATGCTGCCGGGGATCTGGTTCAGCCGGCTGCCCGGGGTGGCCATCTGGGGCAGGGCGTTGATCAGCCCCTGGGTGTAGGGATGCTGGGGGTCGTTGATGATCTCCCGGGTCGGGCCCTGCTCGATCACCCGGCCGGCGTACATCACCAGCATGCGCTGGGTGACCTGGCTGACCACGCCCAGGTCGTGGGTGATCAGGATCAGGCCGACATTGTGCTTCTCGCAGAGCTCCAGCAACAGCGCCATGATCTCGGCCTGGATGGTCACGTCCAGCGCCGTGGTGGGCTCGTCGGCAATGATGATGTCCGGGTCGAGCAGCAGCGCGATGGCGATGATCACCCGTTGGCGCATGCCGCCGGAGAGCTCGTGGGGATACTGGTCCAGGCGTGCCGCGGGTGAGGGGATCTGCACCTGCTCGAGCTTGCGCAGCGAGATCGCCCGGGCCTCACGGTTCGAGATGCGCCGGTGGGCCTTGAGGCATTCGACCATCTGTTCGCCGATGGAGAGCACCGGGTTCAGGGTCATCATCGGATCCTGGAAGATCATCGACATGCGATGGCCGCGGACATGGCGCAGCGCCCGGTCGCTCATTTGGGTCAGGTCACGGCCGTCGAAGTGGATGCTGCCGCCGGCGATATAGCCCGGCTTGGCGATCAGGTTGAGCAGGCTGAAGGCCGCCACCGACTTTCCGGCGCCGGACTCGCCCACGATCCCCAGGCGCTCGCCGCGCTCGAGGCTGAAGCTGACATCGCGCAGCGCCTGGACATCGCCGCGGCGAAGGGCAAAGCGCACGTCGAGATGGTTTACGTCGAGGAGTGCCATGGGATCAGCCCTTGTAGAGTCGCGGGTTGAGGACGTCGCGCAGCCAGTCGCCGAGCAGGTTGATCACCAGCACCAGCACCACCAGCACCAGGCCGGGGATCAGGGTGATCCACCAGGAGCCCGACTGCAGGTAGTCGAAGCCGGACTTGATCAGCGAGCCCAGCGACGGGTGCGTTTCCGGCATGCCCAGTCCCAGGAAGGAGAGCGCCGCCTCGGAGATGATGGCGTTGGCCACCTGGACCGTGGAGATGACGAAGATCGGCGACAGGGTATTGGGCAGGATATGGCGGAACATGATCCGCCGGCTGGTAAAGCCCATCACTCGGGCCGCATCGACGTATTCCTTGCTGCGCTCGGCCAGCACCGAGGCGCGCACCGTGCGTGCGTACTGGGGCCATTCGGCCAGGCCGATGATCAGCACCAGCAGTGGCACCGCATAGGCACTGAAGGTGGCGCCACCGAACGCCGCCTTGACTAACGCGCCCACCACGATGGCCACCATCAGGGTGGAGAACGACAGCTGGATGTCGGCCAGGCGCATCAGGAAGGCATCCACGCGCCCCCCCAGATAGCCGGCGAGCAGCCCGAAGCTGACGCCCAGCAGTGCCTGTAAGGCCACCGCGCCGAAGCCGATGATCAGCGACACCCGGGCGCCATAGAGGAGGGTGGAGAGCAGGTCGCGGCCCTGGGCGTCGGTGCCCATCGGGTAGGTCGGGTCGCTGCCCTCGACCCAAAAGGGCGGCAGTTCCGAGGCCATGATATCGATCTGCGCCAGGTCATAGGGGTTCATGGGCGCCAGCCACGGTGCCAGTACCGCCACGGCGACCAGGGCGATGAAGACCACCAGGCTGAGCTGGGCGATCGGGTCACGCTTGAAGCTGTAGAGCAAGTAGGAGCCGCGAAAGCGTGACCAGCGGCTCGCCACGGGGGCGCTTGCCATGGAAGAGTTCGTGGTTGTCATGCGGGTTTCCCTGTCAGCTTGACGGTGGGGTTGACCAGGCCATAGATCAGGTCGACCAGGGTGTTGGTGATCACGAAGATCAGCCCCACGATCATCAGGTAGGTGATGATCAGCGGCACGTCGGAGCGCTGGATGGCATTGAGGAACATCAGCCCCATGCCTGGCCACTGGAAGACCGTCTCGGTGAGGATGGTGTAGGCCACCAGGGTGCCGATCTGCACCCCGCCCATGGTGATCACCGGCAGCATGGTGTTCTTCAGGGCGTGCAAGAAGTAGATGCGGCGCAGCGATATGCCCTTGGCGCGGGCGAACTTCACGTACTCGGACTGCAATACTTCGAGCATCTCGGCGCGGATCAGGCGGATGAACAGCGGCAGCATGATCGAGGCCAGCGAGATGGCCGGCAGCACCAGGTAGGTGAGGCCTTCGAGGGAGGCGAAGTTGGTCGCCCAGGTGCCGAAGACGGGCACCGGGTTGCCGCGTCCGTAGGCCGGCATGCCGCCCTCGGTACTGACCAGGTCGTTGAGCCAGGCCCCCCAGCCAGTATCGGCGGGGAAGGGCGACCAGCTCACCCCGATGGCGAACAGCTGGATCAGCATGATGGCGGTGAGAAAGACTGGGATGGAGATGCCGATGATCGACACCCCCATGAAGAAACGCGACAGCCACGCCCGGGGCCGAATCGCGCTATAGACGCCGATCGGCACCGAGAGCAGCACGATCAGCAGGGTCGTGGCGAAGACCAGCTCCAGGGTCGCCGGCAGGTGGCGCAGGATCACCTCGGTGGTGGGCTGGTTGAAGATGTAGGAGTAGCCGAAGTCCAGCTGCAGGGCATTGCCCGCGAAGCGCAGGTACTGGACCAGGAAGGGGTCGTTGAGGCCCAGCTGCTCGCGCAGGGCCTCGCGCTCGCTCTCTGGGACCGACTGGCCGACCATCTGCTGGATGGGGTCGCCCAGGTTGTCCTGGATGGCGAAGGCGATGATGCTGATGATGAACATCACCAGCAGGGCATGGAAGAGGCGCTTGATCAAAAAGGCGATCATGGCTGGCGTCCCGTGTGCAACACGCGGCGACGCACTCGCCGGGCGAGCGCGTCGCAGAGGTCAAGGTTTCGGATGACCGGCCCGTGCGGGCCGGTGCGGGGCAGGCTTACTCGCCCTCGATGACCAGGTCCCCGAGGTAGGGGAAGTTCATCACGTTGAGGATCGGCTCGATATCGATGTTGGACGCCGAGGCCCAGGCCAGATCCTGCCAGTGCAGGGGCACCACGGCCGCCTCGTCATAGAGGGTCTGCTCGACCTGCTGCAGCATCTCGGCCCGCTTCTCGAGGTCGACCTCCAGGTTGGCCTCGGCCACCAGCTTGTCGAGCGCCGGGTTGCAGTAGTTGCCGGCGTTGTATTGGCCGGCGCCGCTGTCGGCATCCGGGCAGGCCGTCAGGTACTCGTGGAAGTTGGCGCTGTCCTCGGTGTCGGCGTGCCAGCCGATCAGCATCATGTCGGCGGCGCGGTCATCGTACTCCCCCCAGTACTGGGCCTTGGGTAGCGTCTTGAGGTCCACGGTGACGTTGATGCGCGCCAGCATGGCGGCGACCGCCTGGGCGATCTTGGCATCGTTCACGTAGCGGTTGTTGGGCGCCATCATGGAGATCTCGAAGCCATCCTCGTAGCCGGCATCAGCCATCAGCTGCTTGGCCTTCTCCAGATCGTAGCGCGGCTCGAGACTCTCGACATGGCCGGCATAGCCCTTTGGCGAGAACTGCGCCGCCGGGGTGGCGAAGCCCTTCATCAGGCGGTCGGCGATGCCCTCCTGATTGACGGCATAGGCGAAGGCCTGGCGGACCCGCGGGTCCTGGAAGGCCTCGACGCGCTCCTGGTTCATGTGGAAGAAGATGATCCGCGTGCCGGACATGGTGACCAGCTGGACATCCTCGTCCTCGCGCACCCGCTCCAGGTCGTTGGGCGGCACCGGGGCGATGAAGTCCACGTCCCCGGAGAGCAGGGCGGCCACCCGGGTGGCGTTCTCGCTGATCGGGGTCAGCACGATGCGCTCCACGTTGCCCGGGGACTCGTCGTCCCAGTAGTCGTCGAAGCGGTCGAACTCCATGCGGGTGCCTTTCTGGTGCTCGACCACGGTGAAGGGGCCGGTGCCGGAGAGGTGGGTCGAGGCGAAGGAGTTGCCGTTCTTGACAATCTCGTCCTTGGGGTCGCCGTCCGCGTCGGTGCCGCTGTAGAACTCGCTGTCCAGCGGGAAGATGTAGGTGGCGAGGTTGAGCAGCAGCGGATAGGGCTTGGCAGTCTTGAACTCCACGGTGGTGTCGTCGATGGCCGTGACGCTCTCGATGGGCTCGAAGATCGCCTTGAAGTCCGAGCTGCGCTTGAGGCGCTCGACGGTCCACACCACATCTTCGGCACTGAAGGCATTGCCGCTGTGAAACGCCACGTCATCACGCAGGGTCATGCGCATGGTGGTGTCGTCGACCTGCTCCCAGCCGGTGGCCAGGCGCGGCTCGAAGGCCAGGTCCTTGTTCCAGCGCACCAGGGGGTCGAAGGTCATGTGGGAGAGCTGGAGGATCCCCCCGGAGAGCTGCTCGTGGATGTCCAGCGAGACCGGGTCGGCATCGTAGGCCATGCGCAGGGTGGTCTCGGCGCTGGCCACGGAGGGCAGCACGGCGGTGGTCATGGCGGCGCCGATCACGCTCGCCAGTAGGGTCTTCTTGAGAGTCATGTGTCGTTCCATGCTGGTTGGCTTGTTGTTGATGTGATGACCGCGAAGGTCCAGCCAACAACATAGTGAGCTCGGCCACGCAGGCACAATCGAAATTGTGAGAGGGCTCATGCGCCCGGCGAATGAGCCCCGCCGGATGGGGCCTGGCTCAGTCTCCGGCGGGGGTGATGCGGTCGATGCGATAGAGGGTGGCGACCTGGTCGAGGCCATGGACGCTGCAGTCGAGATCGGAGACCCGGCCGTCGCTCAGCCCGTAGACCCAGCCGTGCACGGAGAGCGCCTGGCCGCGCTGCCAGGCCCGCTGGACGATCTTGGTCCGGCACAGGTTGTTGACCTGGGCCTCGACGTTGAGCTCGCACATGCGGTCGACCTGCTCCTCGAGGGGCAGTGTTTCCAGGGCTCCACGATGACGACTGTAGAGCTCGCGGACCGAATGCAGCCAGTAGTCGACCATGCCACACTCACCGCCGGCGACAGCGGCGCGCACGCCGCCGCAGCCATAGTGGCCGACCACCATGATGTGGCGCACCTTGAGCACGTCCACGGCGAACTGCACCACCGAGAGGGCGTTCATGTCATTGTGGTGGAGCAGGTTGGCCACGTTGCGGTGGACGAAGACCTCGCCCGGCGGCAGGTCGATGATCTGATTGGCCGGCACTCGGGAGTCGGAACAGCCGATCCACAAGTACTCGGGGCTCTGCTGGCGGGCGAGGCGAGCGAAGTAGTCCGGATCGTCCTGGCACATCTTCTCCGCCCAGCGGCGGTTGTTGGCCAGCAGTCTCTCGATCTCTTGTTTCATGGCGGGCTCCGGTTGGCTCGGTCGGGGTTGTAGGGTGAACCCTTGTAACTTCACCCGCCGAGGCGGTCAACCGCTCTCCCAGGGCCCCGTCTCGGCTGGTATGATCCGTCTCGAGATTCACTGGCGGGCCGATGCGGCTCGACCCTTCGACAGGAGATTTGCGTGTCAGATTTCGACTATGACCTCTTCGTGATCGGGGCGGGGTCCGGCGGGGTCCGCGCCGCCCGTACCGCCGCCGCCAGCGGCGCGCGGGTCGCCGTGGCGGAGGATCGCTACCTGGGCGGCACCTGCGTCAACGTGGGCTGCGTGCCCAAGAAGCTCTACTCCCATGCGGCGCACTTCCACGAGGCCTTCGAGGACGCCGGCGGCTTCGGCTGGCACCTGTCCGAGGCCCCGCGCTTCGAGTGGACCACACTGCGTGACAACAAGATCGGCGAGATCAAGCGGCTCAACGACATCTATGGGCGCCTGCTGGACACTGCCGGTGTGCGCCTGATCAACGGCCGCGCCCGGGTGCTGGATGCGCACCATGTCAGCGTCAACGACGAGACCCTGAGCGCGGCGAATATCCTGGTAGCGGTGGGGGGCTGGCCCTGGGTGCCGGACTTCCCGGGCAACGAGCACGTGGTCGATTCCAACCGTGTCTTCGACCTCGAGCGCTTTCCCGAGCGCTTCCTGGTCCTCGGCGGCGGTTATATCGCCGTGGAGTTCGCCAGCATCTTCAATGGCCTGGGCAGCGAGGCCCACCTGGTCTACCGCGGCGAGCTCTTCCTGCGCGGCTTCGACCAGCAGGTGCGCGAGTTCACCCGCGACGAGATGGCCAAGAAGGGCGTCCAGCTGCACTTCGAGGCCAACATAGCCTCCATCGAGAAGGTCGAAGGGGGACTGCGGGTGAGCCTCACCAACGGCGAGCAGCTCGAGGTGGATGCCGTCCTGTCCGCCACCGGTCGCCGCCCCCATCTCGAGGGGCTGGGCCTCGACCGCCTCGACATCGCGCTGACCGACAGCGGCCACCTGCGTGTCAACGAGCGCTTCGAGACCTCAGTGCCCTCCATCCTGGCCCTGGGCGACGTGACTGGCGGGCCCGAACTGACGCCGGTGGCGCTCGCCGAGGCGATGCAGATGGTCAGGCACCACTTCGACGAGGCCGAGCCGGCCGCGCTGGACTACCGCAACATCCCCACCGCGGTGTTCTGTCACCCCAACATCGGCACGGTGGGGCTCTCCGAGGAGCAGGCCCGCGAGGCGTGCGGCGAGATCCGCGTCTATGTCGCCGACTTCCGCCCCCTGAAGCACACCCTCTCCGGCAGCAGCGAGCGCTGCCTGATAAAGCTGGTCGTCGACGACCAGCGCGATGTGGTGGTGGGGGCCCACATGGTGGGCGAGGAGGCCGGCGAGGTGATTCAGGGCATCGCCGTGGCGGTGCGCGCGGGCCTCACCAAGGCCGATTTCGACGCCACCGTGGGCATCCACCCCACCGGTGCCGAGGAGTTCGTCACCATGCCCGTGCCGACACGGCGCTGAGCCCATGCCGGCTGCAGGCACCGCAGTGGTCTATTATCGAAGATACGCGGCTCGACTGACGAGCGGGGATCACGCAGCATAATTTTCCATTATGGATCCGTGGCGCCAGGATAATCATGGTTTTGAATTGCCGATTAGCCGCTGTTATACTCCTCCCCAAATTCGCTACAGCGAACCATGACAATGAACGCAACCACCGAGCCCTTCACGCCCTCCGCCGACCTGGCCCGCCCCACCGTAGCGGATGCCGTGGTCGGTCACGAGGCCTACCCGTTGTTCATCCGCAAGCCCAATCCGGATGACGGCTGGGGGATCTACGAACTGGTCAAGTCCTGCCCCCCGCTGGACGTCAATTCCGCCTATGCCTACCTGCTGCTGGCGACCCAGTTCCGCGACAGTTGCGCTGTGGCTACCAACGAGGAGGGCGAGATTGTCGGCTTCGTCTCCGGCTATGTGAAGAGCAACGCCCCGGATACCTATTTCCTGTGGCAGGTGGCGGTCGGCGAGAAGGCGCGCGGCACCGGTCTGGCCCGCCGCCTGGTGGAAGCCGTCATGACCCGCCCGGAGATGGCCGAGGTCTACCATCTCGAGACCACCATCACGCCCGACAACCAGGCCTCCTGGGGCCTGTTTCGGCGGCTTGCCGAACGCTGGCAGGCGCCGCTCAACAGCCGCGAGTACTTCTCCACCGACCAGCTCGGTGGCGAGCACGACCCGGAAAACCTCGTGCGCATTGGCCCCTTCCAGACCGATCGTATCTGAGGGTCCCGCTTCACTGGTCCTACCGCTCCAGGGCGGCAGGCGACCCCACACTTCTTCAGCCGCGCTAGCACGTCCTGATCCCTTTCTATTGCCAACAGGAGGTCGCACATGCAGACCCAGATCCTCGAACGCATGGAGTCCGACGTTCGGACCTATTCCCGCTCCTTTCCGGTGGTCTTCACCAAGGCCCAGAATGCACGCCTGACCGTCGAGAACGGCCGCGAATACATCGACTTCCTGGCCGGCGCCGGCACCCTCAACTACGGCCACAACAACCCGCACATCAAGCAGGCGCTGCTCGACTACCTGGCCGAGGACAACATCATCCACGGCCTGGACTTCTGGACCGCCGCCAAGCGTGACTACCTCGAGGCCCTCGAAGAGGTGATCCTCAAGCCGCGCGGCCTGGACTATAAGGTCCAGTTCCCCGGACCGACCGGCACCAATGCCGTCGAGGCAGCCATCCGCCTGGCGCGCCATGCCAAGGGCCGCTACAACATCGTCAGCTTCACCAACGGCTTCCACGGCGTGACCATGGGGGCGCTGGCCGCCACCGGCAACCGTAAGTTCCGCGAGGCCACCGGCGGTGTGCCCACCCAGGGCGCCAGCTTCATCCCCTTCGACGGCTACCTGGGCGAGGGCACCGACACTCTGGACTACTTCGAGAAGCTGCTCGGCGATAAGTCCGGCGGACTAGACATCCCGGCCGGTGTCATCGTCGAGACCGTGCAGGGCGAGGGCGGCATCAACGTCGCCGGCCTCGACTGGCTCAAGCGCCTCGAGGGCATCTGCCGCGCCCATGATATCCTGCTGATCGTCGACGATATCCAGGCCGGCTGCGGTCGCACCGGCAAGTTCTTCAGCTTCGAGCATGCCGACGTCGTCCCCGATATCGTCACCAACTCCAAGTCGCTCTCCGGTCTGGGCCTGCCGTTCTCCCAGGTGCTGATGCGCCCCGAGCTCGACGTCTGGAAACCGGGCCAGTACAACGGCACCTTCCGCGGCTTCGCACTGGCCTTCACCACCGCGGCCGCCGCCCTGCGCCAGTACTGGAGCGACGACGCGCTGGAGCAGGACGTGGCGCGCAAGGGCGAGGTGGTCGCCAAGCGCTTCCAGAAAATCGCCGGCATGCTCCGTGAGCTGGGCATTGAGGCCTCCGAGCGTGGCCGTGGCCTGATGCGTGGCATCGACGTTGGCAGCGGCGAGATTGCCGACAAGATCACCCACAAGGCCTTCGAGAATGGCCTGGTCATCGAGACCAGTGGTCAGGACGGCGAGGTGGTCAAGTGCCTCTGCCCGCTGACCATCACCGACGAAGAGCTGGAGAAGGGCCTCGATATCCTCGAGACTAGTACCAAGCAGGCGCTTAGCTGATAGTCTGAGGGTGTCGCCCCATGTGGGTGGCCCGGTCATCGACCGGTCGGCAGGGGCTGACCGGTCCGTCACTGACACCACTGGAGAGCAACCATGATCGTTCGCAACCTCGAGGAAACCCGCAAGACCGACCGCCTGGTCAAGGCCGAGAACGGCAACTGGGACAGCACCCGCCTGAGCCTGGCTGATGATGGCGGCAACTGCTCCTTCCATATCACGCGTATCTTCGAAGGCACCGAGACCCACATCCACTACAAGCATCACTTCGAGGCGGTCTACTGCATCGAGGGCGAAGGCGAGGTGGAGACCCTGGCCGACGGCAAGATCTGGCCGATCAAGCCGGGTGACATCTACATCCTCGACCAGCACGACGAGCACCTGCTGCGCGCCAGCAAGACCATGCACCTGGCCTGCGTGTTCACGCCGGGCCTGACCGGCAACGAAGTGCACCGCGAGGATGGTTCCTACGCGCCGGCCGAGGCCGACGACAAGAAGCCGCTCTGATCGACCAGCGCTGTCGAGATGATTCTCCGACGCCCCCGGCTCCCGCGAGCCGGGGGCGTTTTGTCACGGCGTCCGGTCGAAGACGATAGTGATCTCGGCAAGGGTGACCCCGAATTTCTTCATCGCCGTGCGATTGAGGACGCTGAAATGGCTTATCTCCTTAAGTTCGTATAATGTATATTATGTTAAATCATGGCCGGGGATATGGTCGGGGATGATGCCGTCAGGACCGTCTATAATCATGCTGTCGCACCCCGTCGACGTTGGACAAGGCTGGAGGCGACTCCTTATCATCACGCATCATCCCGATGCTCGAGCTCTGTTCATGCGCCATCGCCTGCCGTTCGCCGGCACCCTGATCGTTGCCACCGTGCTGCTGAGCGGCTGCACCCTGTTGCCCGAGCGCGAGCCCCCACCGCCGCCCGTCACCAGCGCAGAGTTCCAGGCACGTATCGAGCGGCTGGAAGGCGCCGTCACCTCCATCTGCGTGACCGACCAGCAGACGAGGCTCGATCAGCAGTTGCAACGCCAGCAGGCGCTGTCGGCGGACGTGCGCGAGGTCGGCAGCCTGCTGCGGCAACTGCGTGGCGAGGTGGCGCGCCTCGACCGCGATGACGACGCACCGGAGGTGACCCGCCAGTGCCGTGACAGCCAGACTCGCCTGGACAACAAGGAGATCCTGGGGCGCAGCGAATGGATCGGCTTGCCCGGTGTCGGCACCTACCTCAAGGCGCGCATCGATTCCGGTGCCACCACCTCGTCGCTGTCGGCCACCAAGATCACCCGCTTCGAGCGTGATGGCGAGAACTGGGTGCGCTTCAAGCTGGGGCTCAATGACGATGATAGCCTGGTCGAGAGCGTGCGCGGCGAGTGGATCGAGGCCCCGGTGGAGCGCCGGGTGCGCATCATCCAGGCTTCCGGCGAGGATTCGCGTCCGGTGATCAGCCTGCTGATGACCCTGGGGCCGCTGCGCGAGACGGTGCAGTTCAGCCTCAATGACCGCACCCACCTGGACCATCCGGTACTGCTGGGTCGCCGTTTCCTGATGGACATCGCCGTCATCGACGTGGCCGAGCAATACCTGCATGAACGCCCCGAGTTCCCGGGCGGGCGTCCGGCAGCGGAAGCCGGCGCCGACGAGGCCGCTGATCGCGAGGAAGCAGCCGATGAGTGACGTTCGTTACGTCGCCTGACCCAAGCCCCATCAAGGAAGACCCATGTCACGACTGCCCTTCTACCTGATCGTCGCCTTCCTGCTGGTGGCCGGTGTTGCCCTGAGCATCCACCGCCACGTGCAGTTCGAGGTGCCCTGGACACCGGGCGAACAACGCCAGGTCTGGGAGATCGAGGCCCAGGTCAACTTCACCGCCGAGGGCGGCCCGGCCAAGGTCAACATGGCGCTGCCCTCGAGTCAGCAGGGGTATCGCATCCTCACCGAACACACCGCCTCGCCCGGCTACGGGCTGGCCTTCCTCGAGGAGAACGGCGGCCGTCGCGCCGAATGGTCCACCCGCGAGGCCATCGGCGACCAGCAGCTCTATTACAGCGTCCAGGCGCTGGTGGCCCCGGAGTCGCGCAACCCGAAGGTCGAGGCCCCTCCCCTGCGGCGTGACATCGTCTGGGAAAGCCCCTACGACACCGCGGCCAGCCAGGTGATCGAGCGGGCCTGGACGCGCAGCGCCGACCCCTTCACCTTCGCGCGCGAGCTGATCACCGACTTCACAGAGGAGCGCCAGGGCGAGAATGCTCGCCTCCTGCTGACCCAATTCGATCGCACCCCGCTGCTGGCGCGCCTGCTCAACCAGGCCGGCGTGCCGGCCCGCGAGGTCAGCGGCCTGCTGCTCGAGCACGGCCGCCGGCGGCAGAGCCTGACACCCTGGATCCAGGTCTTCGATGACCAGGAGTGGGCGCTGTTCGATCCTCGCACCGGTGCCCGGGGCCGGCCGGACAACCTGCTCCTCTGGGAGTCCGCCGGACAGGCGGTACTCGAGGTCCAGGGCGGCAGCAACTCGCGGATCGGTTTCTCGATGCTCTCCCGCAACCAGCCGGCGGCGGCGGCGGTGCGCAGCGAGCTGGCCGATGACACCCTGCTCAACTTCTCGATCCACAGCCTGCCCCTGGAAGACCAGGCGCTGTTCCAGACCATCCTGCTGATCCCCATCGGCGCACTGATGGTCGTGATCCTCCGGGTGCTGGTGGGCATCAAGACCTCGGGCACCTTCATGCCCGTGCTGATCGCGCTGGCCTTCATCCAGACCACCCTGATCACCGGGCTGATCGGTTTTCTGCTGGTGGTGGCCGTGGGACTGGTGATCCGCAACTATCTCTCCTACCTGAACCTGCTGCTGGTGGCGCGAGTGACGGCGGTGATCATCACGGTCATCGCCATCATCTCGGTGTTCTCGGTGCTCTCCTACCGCTTCGGGCTCAACGCCGGCCTGACCATCACTTTCTTCCCGATGATCATCCTCTCCTGGACCATCGAGCGGATGTCGATCCTCTGGGAGGAGGAAGGTCCCAAGCAGGTGCTGATCCAGGGTGGCGGCAGCCTGCTCACCGCGGTACTGGCCTACCTGGCGATGAACAACCCCTGGATCCGCCACATCACCTTCAACTTCCTCGGCGTCCAGCTGATCCTGATGGCGCTGATCCTGCTGCTCGGCAACTACACCGGCTATCGCCTGCTCGAGCTGCGCCGCTTCAAGCCGGTCACGGAGGACTGACACCATGTGGACGACCCCTGCCCGCCTGCATGCCAAGGGAATCATTGGCATGAACCGGCGCAACATCCGCTACATCGGCCGCTACAACAACCGTCGGCTCTACCCGCTGGTGGACGACAAGCTCAAGACCAAGCTGCTGGCCCAGGAGTACGGCATCACCACACCGGCGTTGATCGGCACCGTGACCACCCAGTTCGGCGTCAAGCATATCGGTCCCATGCTCGTCGGCCACCACGGGTTCGTGATCAAGCCGGCCAAGGGCAGCGGTGGCAAGGGCATCCTGGTCATCGAGCGGATCGAAGGCGATCGCTACATTAAGCCTAGCGGCGCCCAGCTGACCCTCGGCGACGTCGAGCGCCATGTCTCCAATATCCTCTCCGGGCTCTATTCCCTGGGGGGGTCGCCTGACGTGGCCCTGATCGAGGCACTGATCAACTTCGACGCATCTTTCTCCGAGTATACCTACGAGGGGGTGCCGGACATCCGGGTCATCGTCTTCAAGGGCTACCCGGTGATGGCGATGATGCGCCTCTCCACTGCCGCCTCGGACGGCAAGGCCAACCTGCACCAGGGGGCCGTGGGCGTGGGCATCGACATCGCCAGCGGCACCGCGATCCGCGGGGTGCAGTTCGACCGCACCCGCCACGACCACCCCGACACCGGGCACGAGCTCGCCAGTCTGCAGATCAGCGACTGGGGCACCCTGCTGCGGCTGGCCGCCGGCTGTTTCGAGATGACCGGGCTCGGGTATCTCGGCACCGACATGGTGCTCGACCGGGACCATGGTCCCATGCTGCTGGAACTCAACGCCCGTCCGGGGCTGGCGATCCAGATGGCCAACGGCGAGGGGCTGCGCTCCCGGCTCGACCTGATCGAACGCCAGTCCGAGGGGGTCGCGCCCGAGGAAAGGGTTGCCTTCTCCCAGCATCATTTCGCCCGCTCCAGCGAGCTGCGCGAGACGGCCTGAAAGGCGTGAGGGTATTGCAGATTGCAGAATTGCTTGGGCTGATCCGGCGGCTTGCCCCCGGCGCCCCACAGTGCGGACGGCTGGCCCCTCGCCGGCCCGGCGCGTAGAATGTTGCATCCTCCCCGCCATCGCCCCGGGTGCCATGACCGATCCCCGCGACATGATCCGACAGGCCGAACGGCAGTGCCAGCAGCGCGGCGCGCGCTTCACGCCGATCCGTCGACGGGTGCTGGAGATGATCGCCGCTGCCCCCGGCAGCCTGAAGGCCTATGACCTGCTCGACCGTCTGGCGGCGGAACACGCGGCGGCACGGCCGCCTACCGTGTATCGCGCCCTGGAGTTTCTCATCGACCAGGGCCTGGTGCATCGCATCGAGTCCCTCAATGCCTATGTGGCCTGCCCCTGCCCCGAGCATGCCCACGGCTTCCAGCTGCTGATCTGCCGCCTCTGTGGCCGGGTCGAGGAGCTGCACCTGGACGAGATCAACGACCACCTGGCGCGTCGCGCCAGGGAGCTGGGCTTCGCGGTCCAGCGCCAGACCATCGAGCTGCTGGGCCAGTGTGACGCCTGCCGACAGGCAACCGAGCACCCCGCCGCCCCTGCGGAGATTTCATGAGCGACACCTTCAAGGCCCTCGAGCGGGCCGCCGGCGACAGCCGCTTCCCCCTGGCCGGGATCCTCGACGCCATCCGCTTCAACGCCGACGGCCTGATCCCGGCTATCGCCCAGCAGCACGACAGTGGCGAGGTGCTGATGATGGCCTGGATGAACCGCGAGGCCCTGGAGGAGACCCTGCGTACCGGCCGGGTCTGCTACTGGTCGCGCTCGCGGGGCAAGCTGTGGCGCAAGGGCGAGAGCTCCGGCCAGCAGCAGCACCTGAAGGGCGCGGCGCTGGACTGCGACGGCGACACCCTGCTGCTGCAGGTGGCGCAGACGGGGCCTGCCTGTCACAGCGGCAGGCTCAGCTGCTTCTACGTGGCGCTGGAGGGTGACGAGGCACGCATCGCCAGTGACCCCTTGATCGACCCCGACGCTCTCTACGGCAAGGGCTGAGACGTGCCCTGCCTGGTCGCCGGGATCCATCGCCTGCTGCGCTGGCTGGGCCGGGCCCTCGGCTGGCTGATGATCGCTGCGGTGAGGCTCTACCAGTTCACGCTGAGCCCCCTGCTGGGCCCGCGCTGCCGCTACTGGCCAAGCTGCTCGAGCTATACGGTGGAGGCGCTGCGGGTGCATGGCCCGTTCAAGGGCGGGATCCTGGCGGTGCGGCGAATCGCCCGCTGTCATCCGGGCTGCGAGGGCGGCATCGACCCGGTCCCGGGCGGACCCAGCGAGCGGCTCTGTCGGGAGGATCCGGAGCTTGACGAGCAGTTCCGCTGCCGGACGGACGACCGGCCGCCAGGCGGCCGCTGATCAGGCGGCCGCTTCCGCCTCGGCCACGCGGTAGATCCGCTCCAGCATGGCGTTGAGGCCGTTGCTGCGGGTCGGCGAGAGGTGCTTGTCGAGCCCCAGGTCCTTCATGAAGTGGGGGCTGGTGGTGCGGATATCCGCCGGGTGACGGTCGTTGTAGATGCGCATCAGCACGGCGATCAGCCCGGAGACGATAGCGGCATCGGAGACCGCATCGAAGTGCAGGGTCTCGCCGTCGCGGCGGTGGTGCATCCACACATTGGACTGGCAGCCCTGGATCTTCAGCTCGTCGACCTTCCACTCCTCGGGAAAGGCCGGCAGCTGCTTGCCCATGTCGATGAGGTACTGGTAGCGATCCATCCAGTTGTCGAACATCTCGAACTCGTCGAGAAGCTCCTGCTGGGCCTGTTCGGCGGTGGTCTCGGCAGTCATGGTCTCTCCTGGAAAAGGCGTGTGCCATTATAACGGCTCACGGCCGTCATCTCGATCATCGGTGTGTGCTGCCCTCGCCCGTCCGACCCCCAGTCCGTGCCGCGCCTGCTGGCGATGCCACTCCTCGTCCTCGGCATGCAGGTAGCGCACCGTGGTGTCGAGACGCGAGTGGCGAGCCGTCGCGGCCAGATAGCGCAGTTCCACCCCGGCCTGGGCCTGATGGGTCAGGGCCGTATGACGCAGCCAGTGCGGTGTCGCCCGACGCAGGCGCAGCACCTCACCCTGCGCCGCCTCGCCCGCCTCCCGCTCGAGCGCCTCGGCCGCCTCCCGGAAGCCATCACGGACCAGCCGATAGAGGCGGTTGTCGCCCAGCCCCCGCCGGCCGTCCAGGGCCCGCAGCAGAGGTGAGGCGTCATCCGGCGATGGTTTTCCCACCAGGCCCAGCGACCGGCGCCACGCACCCAGCAGTTCCATCATGTCCGGCGGCACCGGGATACGCGCCACCTTGTCGCCCTTCCCCACTACGTTCCACCACCAGCGCCCCTCGCGGCGCTGGAAGTCGTTCATGCGCGCCGCGCTCATCTCGCCGATCCGTGGGGCCAGCAGGTAGGCAAAGCCGAACACCAGCCGCAGCCGGGTCAGCTCGTAATGCCGCCGGGGCGAGGCGTCCTCCTCCGCCGGCCGGTTGAGCCAGTCCCATAGCCAGTCCCACAGGGGGCGCTCCAGGTAGCGCTCGATGCTCCCCTGGCGGTTGTCCAGGCGCCGGCGCTTGTCGCGCATTAGGCGGAAGGGATTGTGGCGGACCCAGCCCGCCTCCACCAGCCAGGCGAACATGCCCTGCAGGATCACCAGGCTCTGGCGGCGGCTGGCGGGCGACAGCGGTCCGCGGAAGGGACGCCAGCGCGGGTCGCGACGCGGGCGCACCGGCCCGATCCAGCGCTCGGCGGGTCGCGGATCGGCCAGGAAGGCCTCGAAGAGGTCCAGGTCTTCCCGGCGCAGCGCATCGAGCCCCCTGCCCTGCTCTGCCAGCCACAGCAGCAGGCGCTGCGCCTCGCGGCGATAGGCACGCAGGGTCCGGGGGCTGGCCCGGTATTCGTCGAGCCACTGCGCCACGGCTTCGGCATCGCTGCCGGCGGTGATGTGCAGGCCTTGCCGCTCTCCCGTCTCACCGGGCGACAGCGCGAGTCGCTCGAGCGCCGTCGATGTCGCCTCGCGCCTCTCGCCGGGCGCTGCCGGCCACGTCTCACTGTCCATATCCGCTCCTTGCGCCTTGCGCCTTGCCGCTCAGTATCCGGCCTTCCAGGCATGAAAATCAAGATAAGCCGCGTAATCTTGATTTTCTTCTGCATACCGTAAATAAAATTACATCGAACATAAAACGTAATTACCTTCAATATCGAACCGCCCGCGGGTACACTGCCCACGAAAGCCCAGGGGCAGCCCCGGCAGACAACCACGAGGACACGACCATGGCGCGCAGCGGCGTGCGTTACGAGGATGTTCAGCGGGCCATCGATGCCCTGCTGGAGAAGGGAGAGGCGCCCAGCGTGCACAAGGTGCGCGAGGTGCTGGGCACCGGCAGCTTCACGACCATCAGCGAGCACCTGCGGGAGTGGCGGACACGGCGGGAGGAGAACCGCGACCTGCCCCCGCCGCGGGGCATGCCCGAGGCCCTGCAGGAACTCGCCGAATCGCTGTGGGCGAAGGCCCAGGTGTCCGCCAACGAGGCCCTCGCCCACTACCGGCAGGAGGCAGAGGGCCGGGTGGAGACGGCGCGGGAGGAAGCCGGCGAGGCCCTGCGCCGGGCCGAGGACGCCGAACAGCGGGAGTCGGCGCTGGCCGCCCACCTGGCGCGAACCGAGCAGCGCCTCGAGGAGCAGAGCGGCGAACTGGCGCGCCGCGAGTCAGAGCGCGATGTCCTGGCGGAGCGCGAGGCGAAGCTCGCCACCCGGCAGACTCGCCTGGAGGCGCAGCTGGCGAGCCTGCAGCAGGAGCACGAGCGGCAGCAGGCCCTCAGCGAGCAGGCCGCGCACCACCAGGAGCGCCTGGCCCGGGAGGAAAAGCGTCACGAGAGCAGCGAGGCGCGGCTGATGGGGCTGCTCGACGAGGCGCGCCAGGAGCGACAGACCGCCGAGAAACGCCATGCTCAGAGGCTGCAGCAGCTCGAGGCGCGACTGGAGCGGGCTCAGCAGGTCGCGCAGGAGGCACGCGGCGCCCTGGCCGAGGAAGAGAAGCGTCACCGCGAGACCGAGTGGGCGCGCCTCCAGGCCGAGGAGCGAACCCGGACCCTGCAGCATGAGCAGGCCCTGATGCAGGCGCGCATCGACGAGCAGAAGCAGCTGCTGGAGGAGCAGGTGCGTCGCTTGCGCGACCTGGAGACCCAGCTCCATCGCTGCCTCTGGCAGGCGCCGGTGCCTGCCCGGAATCGCGAGGAGGTGCCCGAGAACGACGAAGGCCCCGCGGATGCGGGGCCTTCGGGGGCAAGATGAAAGGGTAAAAAGGACAACGAGTTTCGTGGGAGCGATCTTCAGATCGCGATGGAGGCCGAAGGCTTCCTGAAAGCGGGCGCCTAGGCCAGCAATCGCGCCATGAATTGTGCTCCCGGATGGGAGTCCGAGCGGCCTAGCGGTAGTAGGCGTTTGTGGTGTCCGTATGGTCGGTCACGTCGCGGATCCCGGCGAGCTCCGGGATGCGCTCCAGCAGGGTCCTCTCCACGCCGTCCTTGAGGGTGAGGTCCACCGCGGCGCAGCCCTGGCAGCCGCCGCCGAAGGCCAGCACCGCGAACTGGTCATCGGTGAGTTCGACCAGTTTGATCTCGCCACCGTGGGAGGCCAGTCCCGGGTTGATCTCGCTATAGAGGATGTAGTTGACGCGATCCTCGAGTGGGCTGTCGGCATTGACCTTGGGCATCTTGGCGTTGGGCGCCTTGATGGTCAACTGCCCGCCCATGCGATCGGCGTTGAAGTCGACCACGGCCTCCTCAAGGAAGGCCAGGCTGTTCTTGTCCAGGTAGACACGGATCTTCTCGAGCTCTAGCAGCTGATCGCTGGGCTCTTCTTCGCCGGGCCGGCAGTAGGCCAGGCAGGTCTCGGCGTAGGGGGTGCCCGGCTGGGTAATGAAGATGCGGACTGCAATGCCCTCGACGCTCTGCTTCTCGAGCAGTTCGGCAAGGTAGTCCTGGGCGCTGTCGGTGATCTGGATGCTGTCGCTCATGGTGCTCTCGCTATCGTGACATGTCGCGCCGGGGTGGCGTCGCGACAGGTACAGAAAGTGTGCTGCCCTCAATGGTAAGCGACCCGCGCGGCTGACACAATCCCGACTGAATTGCTGGGTTTTAGCCTGCCCCCTGCCGCAGCGCCGTGGCGTTTGCTAAGATGAGCGCCTTTCCCGGCGGCCTGCCGATGTCCCGGAGTCCGGCAGGACCGCCCCTGGCCCGCAGCGCCTACCTTCGACAAGACGCCCCAGGCGCCCCGCTGCCGGCTCGACCCTTGCCCCACGCTGGAGATTGATTCGACCCATGGCCGCCGCTCCTACCACCCTGACCGCCACGCTCCATGACAGCCTCGCGCGACGCATCCTGATGCTCGATGGTGGCATGGGCACCATGCTGCAGAATGCCGGGCTTTCCGAGCAGGAATTTCGTGGTGAACGCTTCACCGACTGGTCGAGCGACCTCAAGGGCAACAATGACCTGCTGGCCCTGACCTGTCCCGACCTGGTGACGCGCATCCACCGTCAGTACCTGGAGGCCGGCGCCGACATCGTCGAGACCAACACCTTCAACAGCACGCGTCTCTCCCAGTCCGACTACGGCATGGAAGACCTGGTGCCCGAGCTTAATCGGGAATCGGCGCGTCTGGCCCGTGCAGTCTGTGACGCCGTCGCCGAGGAGACCGGCGTGCCGCGCTACGTGGCCGGCGTGCTGGGGCCCACCTCGCGTACGGCTTCCCTGTCGCCGGACGTCAACGACCCGTCCAAGCGCAATGTCACCTTCGACGCCCTGCGCGAGAACTACTACGAGGCTGCCGAGGCGCTGATCGGGGGCGGCGCCGACCTCATCCTGATCGAGACCATCTTCGACACCCTCAATGCCAAGGCGGCGATCTATGCCCTGGAGGAGCTGTTCGAGGCACGCGGCGAACGGCTGCCGGTGATGATCTCCGGGACCATCACCGACGCCTCGGGACGCACCCTGTCGGGCCAGACCACCGAGGCCTTCTGGAACTCGGTACGCCATGCCCGCCCGCTCTCCGTCGGGCTCAACTGCGCCCTGGGGGCGGCGGAGCTGCGGCCCTATGTCGAGGAGCTCGCCACCAAGGCCGACACCTTCGTCTCGGCCCACCCCAACGCCGGCCTGCCCAACGAGTTTGGCGAGTACGACCAGACCACGGAGGAGATGGCGGCGATCGTCGCCGAGTTCGCCCAGAGTGGCCTGGTCAACATCATCGGCGGCTGCTGTGGCTCCACCCCCGAGCACATCGCGGCGATCCACGCCGCCATCCAGGGGCTGGCGCCGCGCCGGGTGCCCGAGCGGGCGCGCGCCTGCCGCCTCTCCGGGCTCGAGCCCTTCAACATCGAGGCCGATGCGCTGTTCGTCAACGTCGGCGAGCGTACCAATGTCACCGGCTCGGCGCGCTTCAAGCGGCTGATCGTCGAGGAGGACTTCACCACCGCGCTGGAAGTGGCCCTGGAGCAAGTGGAGAACGGCGCCCAGATCATCGACATCAACATGGACGAGGGGATGCTCGAGTCCGAGGAGGCCATGGTGCGCTTCCTCAACCTGATCGCCGGGGAGCCCGACATCTCCCGGGTGCCGATCATGATCGACTCCTCCAAGTGGGCGATCATCGAGGCGGGGCTCAAGTGCGTCCAGGGCAAGTCCATCGTCAACTCCATCTCGATGAAGGAGGGCGAGGACGCCTTCCGGGAGCAGGCCACCGCCTGTCGGCGGTACGGCGCCGCCATCATCGTCATGGCCTTCGATGAACAGGGTCAGGCCGATACCTTCGCCCGCAAGACCGAGATCTGCCAGCGTGCCTATCGGATCCTGGTCGACGAGCTGGACTTCCCGCCGGAAGACATCATCTTCGACCCCAACATCTTCGCCATCGGCACCGGCATCGAGGAGCACAACAACTACGCCGTTGACTTCATCGAGGCCACCCGCTGGATCCGTGAGCACCTGCCCCATGCCCTGGTCTCCGGTGGCGTGTCCAACGTGTCGTTCTCCTTCCGTGGCAATAACCCGGTGCGCGAGGCCATCCACTCGGCCTTCCTCTACCACGCCATCCGCGCGGGCCTGACCATGGGCATCGTCAACGCCGGCCAACTGGCCGTCTACGACGATCTGCCGGCGGAATTGCGCGAGGCCGTAGAAGATGTGGTGCTCAATCGCCGCGCCGATTCCACGGAACGGCTGCTGGAACTGGCCGACAAGTACCAGGGCGATGGCAGCGGCCCGGCCAGGAAGGAGGACCTGGAGTGGCGCTCCTGGGAGGTCGAGAAGCGCATCGCCCACTCCCTGGTCAAGGGAATCACCGCCTACATCGAGGAAGACACCGAGCTCGCCCGGCAGCGGGCCGAGCGGCCCATCGAGGTGATCGAGGGGCCGCTGATGGACGGCATGAACGTGGTCGGTGACCTGTTCGGCGCCGGCAAGATGTTCCTGCCCCAGGTGGTCAAGTCGGCCCGGGTCATGAAGCAGGCGGTGGCCTATTTGTTGCCCTACATCGAGGCGGAAAAGAGCGAGCTCTCTACAGAAGGTCAGCAGGCCAAGGGCAAGATCGTCATGGCCACGGTCAAGGGCGACGTCCACGACATCGGCAAGAACATCGTCGGCGTCGTGCTCCAGTGCAACAACTACGAGGTCATCGACCTCGGGGTGATGGTGCCCGCCGAGAAGATCCTGCAGACCGCCCGCGACGAGAACGCCGACATCATTGGCCTCTCCGGCCTGATCACCCCGTCGCTGGACGAGATGGTCCATGTGGCCAAGGAGATGCAGCGGCAGGGCTTCACCCTGCCGCTGCTGATCGGCGGCGCCACCACCTCCAAGGCCCACACCGCGGTGAAGATCGAGCCCGGCTATGAGCATCCGGTGATCTACGTCACCGATGCCTCGCGCGCCGTGGGCGTGGCCGGCAAGCTGCTCTCGCCGACTCTGAAGCCGGCCTACATCGACGAGATCCACGCCGAGTACCAGACGGTGCGGGAACGCAACGCCAAGCGTCGCCCCAAGGCGGCCGATCTCTCCTACGCCGAGGCCCGCCAGCGCAAGCCGGCCATGGACTGGGACGGCTACTCGCCACCGCGACCTGCCATCACCGGGCTCAAGGTGTTCGACGACTATGACATCGAGGAGCTGGTGGAGCGCATCGACTGGACCCCCTTTTTCATGAGCTGGCAGCTGGCCGGCAAGTATCCGAAGATCCTCGACGATGCCAAGGTCGGCGAGGCGGCCCGCCAGCTGTTCGCCGATGCCCGGACGATGCTGCGCAAGTTGATCGACGAGAAGCGCATCCAGGCCCGTGGCGTGATCGGCCTGTGGCCGGCCAACAGCGTCGACGACGACGTCATCGAGGTCTATGCCGACGAGTCGCGCAGCGCGGTGATCGAGCGACTTCACCACATCCGCCAGCAGACCACCAAGAACCGCGACGGTGTTTGCCACAGCCTGGCCGACTTCATCGCGCCTCGCTATGACGCCAACGGAGAACCGAGCGGCACGCCCGACTGGATCGGCGGCTTCGCCGTCACCACCGGGCATGGCGTGGAGGCCCTGGCCGAGCAGTACAAGGCCACCGGCGACGACTACAACGCCATCCTGGTCCAGTCGCTCACCGACCGCCTGGCCGAGGCGTTCGCCGAGCGCCTGCACGAGCGGGTGCGCAAGGAGTTCTGGGGCTACGTGCCGGACGAGACCCTGGGCAACGACGCCCTGATCGCCGAGAAGTACCAGGGCATCCGCCCGGCACCGGGCTACCCGGCCTGTCCCGACCACACCGAGAAGGCGACCCTGTTCCGCCTGCTCCAGGCCACCGACAACGCCGGTATCGACCTCACCGAGAACTTCGCCATGTGGCCCGCCGCCGCGGTGGCCGGCTGGTACTTCTCGCACCCCCGCTCGAAGTACTTTTCCACCGGCAAGATCACCCGGGACCAGGTCGAGGCGCTGGCCAGCCGCAAGGGCATGACCGTCGAGGCGCTCGAGCGCTGGCTCGCGCCGGTGCTCTCCTACGACCCGGCCTGACCCATCTGGTCCGCTGCGGCGGGCCGCCTGCCCTCACCTACCCGGAACACGGATGCTGCCCGAGTCCACCCGACGCCAGACGATCCAGCGCCTCGCCCTGCCGATCATCGCCGGCATGCTCACCCAGAGCCTGCTCAACCTGATCGATGCGGCCCTGGTGGGCTCGCTCGGCGAAGTGCCGCTGGCCGGCGTGGGCATCGGCGGCTACGCCATGTTCCTGATCACCGCCGTGGTCTTCGGGCTCTCCTCCGGCGTCCAGGCGCAGACGGCGCGTCGCCACGGCGAACAGGACTGGGCGCGGTGTGCCATGGCGCTCAACGCCGGCCTGGCGATCGCCCTGACGCTGGCCCTGCCCCTGACCCTGCTCTGCCTGTGGCAGGCGCCGCGCCTGCTGGCGCTGATCAACCAGGACCCGGCGGTCACTGTCGAGGCGGTGGAATACTTTCGCTGGCGGGTCGTCTCGCTGCTCCCGGTGGCGATGATCTTCTGCTTCCGTGGCTACTGGAACGGCATCCAGCAGACCGGCCTCTACCTGCGCATCATCCTGGTGATGCATGCCATCAACGTGGTGGCGAGCATCGTCCTGATCTTCGGGCATCTCGGCCTGCCGGCCATGGGCGCGGCCGGCGCCGGGGCTGGCACTACGCTGTCGCTCTTCGTGGGGCTCGCCATCTGGGCCGGGCTCAGCCTGCGCCACGCCACCGCCAGCGGCTTCCTGGCCGGCCTGCCCCGGCGGCCTACCCTTGCCACCACCCTGCGCCTGGCCACGCCCCACTCCTTCCAGCAGGTCTGGTTTGCCGCCGGCTATGCCGTGCTGTTCTGGATCCTGGGTCAGATCGGGACCGCCAGCGTTGCCGTCGGCCACGTGCTGGTCAACCTCTCGCTGCTGCTGATCCTGCCCGGCGTGGGGCTCGGCATGGCGGCGATGAGCCTGGTGGGCCAGGCGCTGGGCCGCCATGCCCATGGTGAGGCCCATCGCTGGGGATGGGACGTGGTGCGGCTCGCCTGGCCCTGCCTGGCGGTGCTGGCCCTGCCGATGGGACTGTTTCCCGAAGCGGTACTGGGCCTCTTCCTGCATGACCCCGAACTCGTCACCATGGGCACGTTGCCCCTGCGCCTGACCGCCGCGATGATCGTGCTGGATGCCGCGGCACTGGTGTTCGCCCAGGCCCTGCTCGGCGCCGGTGCCCACCGCACGGTGATGGCGACCACCCTCACCCTGCAGTGGCTGCTCTTCCTGCCGCTGGCCTGGTGGGTCGGGGTGGTGCATGACCAGGGGCTGGTCGGCATCTGGTGGGTGCAGCTTGGCTATCGCGTCCTGAACTCGGCCGGCTTCATGCTGATCTGGCAACGGCGGCGCTGGCAGGTGCTGGTCATCTGAGCCGCCGTCATTCCATTTTGCATATAAACTATAAACATTTATTCTTTTCTAGAATAAAAGACAGGCGGTAAGGTAGCGCCATAGTCCGCCACTTCCCAGCATCAGGAATGCGCTGAATGTATCGTTACGACACCCACGACCAGACCCTGGTCGATGAACGCGTCGCCCAGTTCCGCGACCAGATGCGCCGCTATCTCGCGGGCCGGATCAGCGAGGAGGAGTTCCTGCCGCTGCGCGTGCAGAACGGCCTCTACATCCAGCGCTATGCCCCCATGCTGCGCATCGCCATTCCCTACGGCATGCTGGCGTCCTATCAGCTGCGCAAGCTGGGCGAGATCGCCGCCCGCTACGATCGCGGCTATGGCCACTTCACCACCCGCACCAACCTGCAGCTGAACTGGCCGAAGCTCGAGGACGTACCGGATATCCTCGCCGATCTTGCCAGCGTGCAGATGCACGCCATCCAGACCAGCGGTAACGACATCCGCAACACCACCACCGACCAGTTCTCCGGCGTGGCGGCCGACGAGGAGGTCGACCCGCGCCCCTGGTGCGAGCTGATCCGCCAGTGGTCGACCTTTCACCCCGAGTTCGCCTATCTGCCACGCAAGTTCAAGATCGCCGTGACCGGCGCCGTCGAGGACCGCGCCGCCATCCAGGTCCACGACGTGGGCCTGCGCCTGTGGCGCGATCACGATGGCGAGGTGCGCGTCAGGGTGCTGGCCGGCGGCGGGCTGGGCCGCACGCCGATGATCGGCGAGGTGGTTCGCGATGACCTGCCCTGGCAGCACCTGCTGACCTACCTGGAGGCCCTGGTCCGGGTCTACAACCAGTTCGGTCGCCGCGATAACAAGTTCAAGGCGCGCATCAAGATCCTGGTCAAGGCACTCGGCGTCGACGAGTTCCGTCGCCGCGTCGAGGAGGAGTGGGCCCACCTCAAGGATGGCCCCCAGACCCTGACCACCGGCGCCGTCGAGTCCGTGGCGGCACACTTCGTCGAGCCGCCGCGCCGTGAAGTGCCGGCCGAGGCCATTGCGGCCTTCGAGGGGCTGCGCGGCGAGAACCGCGCCTTCGCCCGCTTCGTCACCAACAACGTTAGTGACCACAAGGTGTCCGGCTACAAGGCCGTGACCCTGTCGCTCAAGCGTCGCGAGCACTCGCCCGGGGACGTCACCTCGGAGCAGATGGTGGCCATCGCCGACCTGGCCGACGAGTTCGGCCACGGCGAGCTGCGGGTCACCCACGAGCAGAACCTGGTGCTCACCGACGTGCCGGTGGACCGCCTGGAGGAACTCTGGCAGCGGCTGGAGGCCCTGGGCATGGCCAACCCCACGGTGGGCACCCTGGCCGACCTGATCTGCTGCCCCGGCGGCGACTACTGCGGCCTGGCCAATGCCAAGTCGATCCCGGTCGCCCATGCCATCCAGGAGCGCTTCGAGGATCTCGACTTCCTCTACGACCTGGGACCCCTGGAGCTCAACATCTCCGGCTGCATGAACGCCTGCGGCCACCATCATGTCGGCCACATCGGCATCCTCGGCGTCGACAAGAAGGGCGAGGAGTACTACCAGATCTCGCTGGGCGGTAGTCAGGGCAACGGCACCTCCCTGGGCAAGATCCTGGGGCCCTCGTTCTTCCGCGAGGACGTGCCGGAGGTGATCGACAAGCTGCTGCAGGTCTATGTCGGCAGCCGCCAGCCCGACGAGACCTTCCTCGATACCTATCGCCGCATCGGCCTCAAACCCTTCAAGGAGCGTGTCTATGCCTGAGCAGACCGTCACCCGCCCGCTGATCGTCAAGCGCCGCCTGGTCGAGGACCACTGGATCCGCCACGACGGGGAGACCGCCCCGGCGCAGGGCCCCGCCCTGGTCCCCCTGGCGGTGTGGCAGGCCGCCGGCCGGCGCGAGGACCTGGCCCCCTGGCTGCCCAGCGACACCGAGCTCACGCCGGCGCTGGCCGACGAGCTGATGGCGGCCCCGCTGGTCGGCATCGACTTCCCGAAGTTCACCGATGGGCGGGGCTACAGCATCGCCCGGCTGCTGCGCGAGCGGCATGGCTACCGGGGCCAGATCCGCGCCCTGGGCGACGTGCTGATCGACCAGCTGTTCTACATGTCCCGCTGCGGCTTCGATGCCTTCTCGCTGCGCGAGGACCAGGTCGTCGAGGATGCCCTGCGCGCCCTGGATACCTTCAGTCGCGGCTACCAGCCGGGCACCGACGACCCCGAGCCGCTGTTCCGTCGTCGCCTGCGCGAACTCGGGCAGCAACGCGCGCAACCCGCGCTGGCCTGACGCCCCCTGCCCGTGCGGAGCACGCTGCCGGCCCTCGGGCCGGCAGCGTCGTTTTCCCGAGGACCTCAGCCCCGCCGCTTCTGCTGCCGCTCCCGGTTCGCGGACCTCGCCCGCTCGCTCTTGCGCAGCATCACCCAGGTCGCGCTCAAGCCGCCGTCTGCCTGGCCCGCCGAGACGTAGGCCTGGACCTCGTCGAAGGCGCCGAGCCACTTCGCCAAGTAGGAACGCAGCACGTTGGGCGGGCTGTCGATCTCGCGCCCGCGGCCATGGACGATCAACACCGAGCGCAGGTCGTGGGCGTAGGCCTCGCGGATGAAGGGCGGCAGCAGGCGCCGACACTCCTCCAGCGGCCGACGCAGCAGGTGCAGGCTGGCCTGCACCGGGTAGCCGCCGTGGCGCAGGCGGTCGACCACCGCCTGCTGGATGCCGTCCCGGTGGAAGGCCAGGGGGTCGAAGGGCGGCACAAGGTCGACGAAGTCATCGGAGAGGAAGTCGCGGCCCGCCGCCTCGGCCGCGGCACTCTCGCGCCGAGCCCGCTGGGCCTCGTTGGGCTCGCCACGTGTTCGCCCGGGATCGGCCCGGTTGATGGCGTGGTTCAAGGGCCGCACATCCTCCATCAGTGCCCGGAAATCCACGTCGTCGCGATTCGCCTGGCTCATGGGCACCTCCTCCTGGACGTCATGGGGAGATCCCATCCTAGCAGAGCCGCCCCGGCGGCTTAAGTCGACAGCCCGATCATGGCAGGATGACCCCTTGCCCCATGACAAGGATGCCCCATGCGACCCCTCAAGTGGCTGGGAGCCCTGGCCCTCGGTACTCCGCTGGCGATGGCCGGCTGGCTATGGCTCTCCCTGCTCAGCCCCTGGACCTACGATCGCCCCGACCAGTTGTCCCCCATCCAGCAAGGCCCCCACCGGGTCTTCGTCTATGGCACCCTGACCCATGCACCGGTCCGCTGGCTGGTCTACGGCCGAGTCGGCGACCCCGAGCCCGCCGTGCTGGAGGGCTACCGACGCGTCGACCTCGATCTGCAGGAGGCCCCTCGGGGGCAGGTGGAAGGCCTGGTGCTGACCGTCGATGCCAGAGAGCTGGCCCGCCTGGATCGCTACGAGAGACTTGGCATTCGCTATGATCGCGTCCGGGTGACGCTGGCGGATGGCCGCCGCGTCTGGGCCTATCGACGACGCGATTAGGCGGCTGCACCCGTCGCCCCCCCCGACCCTCGGAAATCGTTTCGGCTCAAGGAGGTGGCATGGAAAGCGAGATCTCGCTGTTCGATATGTTCGCCCGGTTGTGGCGAGATTCGGCCGCAGCCTACAATGAGCCCCTTCACTTCTCTTCTCGACTGATTTCCATCCGCTCGCGGCCCTGCCTCCTCAGTCCCTCAGGAACCCCCATGACCGAACACCGCCCCTATGTGCTGATCCTCTTCTACTCACGTCATGGCGCCACCCGCGCCATGGCCGAGCACCTGGCTGCCGGCGTCGAGTCCTGCCCGGGCATCGAGGCCCGCCTGCGGACCGTGCCACCGGTCTCGGCCAGCTGCGAGGCCGTCGACCCCGAGATTCCCGAGGCGGGCGCCGTCTATGCCAGCCTCGATGACCTGCGCCACTGCGCGGGCCTGGCCATCGGCAGCCCGACCCGCTTCGGCAACATGGCCGCCCCTCTCAAGTACTTCATCGACGGCACCAGCGAGCTATGGCTCGGCGGGGCCCTGATCGACAAGCCGGCCACCGCCTTCACCTCGACCTCCAGCCTGCATGGTGGCCAGGAGACCACGCTGGTCTCGATGCTGTTACCGCTGCTGCACCATGGCATGGTCTATGCCGGCCTGCCCTACAGCGAGATCGAGCTGATGGAGACCACCACCGGCGGCACGCCCTACGGGGCGAGTCACCTCGCCGGCAAGCGCAGCGACCGGCCGCTGGATGAGCATGAGCGCCACCTGGTCTTCGCCCAGGGCAAGCGTCTGGCACGGCTGACCCTGGCCCTCGAGGCCTCGCGCCGGGAGGTCTCATGAGACAGTGGCTGGAAGGACTGGAAGCCCGCAAGGGACTCGACCGGCTGACCGATGGCTCGCGACGGCTGGTACTCGGCAGCTACGGACTGCTGCTGGTGCTGATGATCTATCGTGGCGTGATCGTCACTACCGACGGCAACCCCCTGGTGCCCCTGGTGGCCTTCGTGTTGCCGCTGGTGCTCTTCCTGCCCTCGATCCTCACGCGCCGCCCCCGCGGCCATGCTTGGCTGGCCTTTGTCAGCCTGCTCTACTTCACCCAGGGGGTGATGGTGGCCACCCTCCCCGGCCAGGGACTTCGCGGCAGTGCCGAGGCCCTGGTCGCCCTGGCTCTGTTCGTCGGCTGCACGGCCTATGCTCGCTTTCGCAGCCGGCAACAGCGTGCCGACTAATGTTACGACAAGGAGGTCGACGTTGCGTCACTCTCACGCCTGGCGGGAGGCGGGTGTCACCACCCTGCCCGTGATGTTCGGCTACCTGCCGCTGGGGGCGGCCTTCGGCATCCTCGCCATCGAGGTGGGCATCCCGGCCTGGGGAGCGCTGCTGATGTCGCTGCTCATCTATGCCGGGGCCGGGCAGTTCCTGGCGGTCACGTTGCTGGCCGCCGGCGCCGGCCTGGTGGAGGTGGCCGTGGCCACCCTGATGCTGAACTCCCGCCACCTCTTCTATGGGCTCTCCCTGCTGCGCCGCTTCCAGGGCGCCGGCTGGCGCAAGCCCTACCTGGTCTTCGCCCTTACCGACGAGACCTACTCGCTGCTCACCACCCACGCCAGTGATGCCGGTCTGGACCATGCCCAGGCCTTTCGCGTCAGCCTGCTCAACCAGCTCTGGTGGGTGCTGGGCTCGATGGCGGGGGTGCTGGTCGGCACGACCCTGGCGTTCGACAGCCGTGGTATCGAGTTCGCCCTCACGGCGCTGTTCATCGTCCTGACTCTGGAGCAGGCGCGGCGGCTACGCCAGTGGCTGCCCTTCACCATCGCCCTGGCCACCGGCTTCGGGGCCATGCTGCTGTTGCCGGATCGCCATCTGCTGCTTGGGGCCATCGGAGCGGCCAGCCTGGTGCTGTTGGCCGACTACCGCCATCGACACAACCGGCAGCCCGGAGGTTGCCCATGAACGGCCTCGAACTGCTGGGTTTCATCATGGTCTGTGCCGCGGCGACTCTCGCCACCCGAGTGGTGCCCTTCGTGGCGCTGGCGCGCCAGGCAGAGCACCCGCTGATCCTCCACCTGGGTCGCTACCTGCCGCCGGCGGTGATGATGATCCTGGTGCTTTACGCCCTGCGCGACTTTCAACCACTGGCCGACGGCCACCTTAATGCCGCGGCCGACGGCTGGCCGATGATTCTCGCCTCCCTGGCGGTGGTGGGCCTGCACCTGTGGCAGCGCAACGCCCTGCTGTCGATCATCGGCGGTACCGGCGCCTACATGGCGATGGTGCAACTGGGCTGGGCACCATAAGCTTAGCCGAGAATATCTACCGCCCGCCCTGCCCGGGGTATTGAGCTCGACACGGCGAGCGGCGACCATGGCACAAAATCCGAGGAGAAGGTCATGACACGCAAGATTGCCGACATCCGGCGCGACTATGAAGGCGGCCAACTCGACGAATCCGCCACCCCCGACGAGCCCATGGCGCTGTTCGACGAGTGGCTGACCCTGGCGCTGGAGGCCGAGGGGGACGACGGCAATGCCATGACCCTGGCCACCGCGGACAGCCAGGGCCGCCCTCATGCCCGCATCCTGCTGCTCAAGGGCATCGACGACAAGGGGTTGGTCTTCTACACCAACTACCACAGCCACAAGGGCAGTGAACTGACCAACGTGCCTCATGCGGCCCTGGTCTTCTGGTGGCCGTCGCTCTCCCGCCAGGTGCGGGTCGAGGGGCGTGTGGAGCAGGTCGCCCCCGAGGAGTCGGATGCCTACTTCGCCACCCGCCCGCGCGGCAACCAGCTGGGCGCCTGGGTGGCCACTCAGAGCGTGGTGATCCCGGATCGCACCTGGCTCGCAGAGCGCGAACAGCGCTTCGAGCGCGCCTACGAGGGACAGGATATCCCCCGGCCCATCCACTGGGGCGGCTACCGGGTCGTTCCTGACATGATCGAGTTCTGGCAGGGCCAGCCGAGCCGGCTGCACGACCGCATCCGCTACGAGCGGCGCGATGGCAGCTGGCACCGCTTCCGCCTGGCGCCCTGATCGCGAGCACTAGCCCTCGACGGACGGCCCCGCCGAGTTGCGGGACCGTCGTCCTTCCGACGGCTGGCTCAGTCCGGCAGGCTCTCCAGGCGATGCCGCTGCCAGTCGCTCTCCGGCTCGTTGAGCCGCAGTACCGCATCGACCACCTGCTCCTCCATGTTGTAGCGCAGCTTGAAGCCCAGGTGTTTCATCAGCGCCCGCATCGGGTGGTTGTCGACCATGATCTTGCCGATCATCTCCAGGGTCCCCACGCTCCTGCAGTAGCTGATCATCTTCTTCATCAGCAGGCTGCCGATGCCCAGTCCCTGGAGGTCATCGCGGATGATGACTGAAAATTCCGTGCGAATGTTATCCGGGTCGTTCCATACGCGGGCCACCCCGAGCATCTCCTTGCTGCCGTCATCGCGGAGGTGCTCGGCGATGAAGGCCATCTGCCGGTCGTAGTTGATGTGCGAGAGATTCGACAGATCCCGCTGGGTCAGGTCGGCCTTGTTGTGGAAGTAGCGGAAACGGATACTCTCCTCGGAGAGCTGCTCGTGGAAACGGGTGATCAGCGGCGCATCCTCGGCGCGGATCGGGCGAACCTCGACCCGCCAGCCGTTGTTGAGCGTTACCCACTCGCGAAGCTCCTCGGGATAGGGCATGATCGCGAAACGCGCGGGGGTGCCGAGGTCCATGGCGAAATCCACCGCCACCACCCCATCGCGGTTGAGCAGCAGCGGATTGAGCTCCAGGCCGCGCAGCTGCGGCAGGTCGCTGGCCATCTGTGACAACTTCACCAGCAGCTCGCAGAGCCGTTCCAGGTCGCGTTCGGGATAGCTGGAGTGTTCGCGGATCAGTCGTGCGGCATGGGTGCGCCCTACCACGTCCGCGGCTAGGCTCATGTTGAGCGGTGGCAGCGCCACCTGGCGGTCGGCCAGGATATTGACCTTGTAGCCGCCGATACCGAACACGATCACCGGGCCGAAGACCGGATCACGGGTGATGCCGGCGCACAGCTGCATGGAGTGCTTGCCACGCTGCATGGCTTGCAGGCAGTACTCGCGGACCGCGATGTCCGGAAACTTCTCCTTCACTTTGTCGCCCAGACGGCCCACGGCCTCGGCGACCTGTTCCGGGCTCGCCAGGTCCTGGATCAGGCCGGCGGAGATCTTGTGCGGATGCTGGCGGTAGCGGAAGGGGCGGCAGTTGCCCTCGTGGATCACCTTGAGGGCCATGGGCCCCTCGAAGTCAGCCGCCGCCTCGGCGGCCTCCGCGGCGGTCTGGGGGTAGCGGCTCGGCGCCACCGGGAGCCCGTAGGCCTCCAGCACTCGGGCCGTCTCGGAGTGCGTCAGGCATTCGCGCCCCGCCTCGCGGGCCTCCTCGATCAGCGACCGGCAGTGCCGGCGGATCTCCGGGGTGGTGGCGAAGGGCAGGCTCGGCGGGATTTCCTGGAGCAGTGCCTGCACCCGCTGATAATCGACCATGTGCATGAAGGCCTTCACCGCCTTCTCCGGGGAGATGTAGGTGGGAATGCCGGCCAGGTTGCACTCGTGGCGCGCCGAGAGGGCCTCCTCCAGGCCCATCCAGCTGGTCAAGAGGTTGCGCCGGAAGCGCTTGCGTGCGGCGATGATCGCCTGGGCGGTCACCTTCGACGGGGCCTGGCGGGTCGGGGCATGGACGACCAGCACGGCATCCGCCCCCGGGTCGGCCGCCACGATCTCCAAGGCCTCCACGAGTCGCTCCGGCGTGGCATTGCCGCCCAGGTCCACCGGGTTCTCGCCGGGCTTGCTCATGTCGAAGCCGTCGCGGCGCAGGGCCTCGCGGGTCGCCTCGCTGAAGTGTGCCAGCTTGCCCCCGGCGTTGATCAGTTTGTCGATGGCCAGCATCGCCGGCCCCAGGCCATTGGACACGATGGCCAGGCGGTCCCCTTTCAGGGGCTTCATGCGCGAGAGTGTCTCCAGGGCATCGAACAGCTCGTCGGAATCATCGACCCTCACGACCCCCGCCCGGGCGAAGGCCGCATCGAAGACCTGGTCACGATTGGCGACACCGGGCGTCGGCGGCAGGCCGGAAATATCGGATTCCGCGGTGCGGCCGCTCTTGATGGCCAGCACCAGGCGATTGCGCGAGGCATCGCGCAGCGCGGTCATGAAATGCTGGGCATCCATGATGCGCTCGAGGTGAAGCAGGATCGCCTGGGCGGGCGAAAACTGGTTGATGTAGTCCATCAGGTCGGGCAGCAGGACGTCGACGCTATCCCCCACCGTGAGCAGGTGGGAGAAGCCGATGCCGCGGCCGGCGGCCCAGTCGATCATGGCATTGCCGAGCATTCCCGACTGGCCGAGATAGGCCACGCGACCGGCCTTCACCGGCTGGCTGGCATAGGAGGCGTTGAGCTTGCGTCCCGGGACGATCAGCCCCATGCACTCGGGCCCGAGAACGCGGATGCCCGATGCCCTGGCGGCGCCGAGCATGCGGCTACGCAGCGAGCCCTTGTCGTCACGCTCCTCGTCGAGATGGGCACCACCGGACAGCACCAGCGCGGCCTTGACGCCGAAGCGCCCGAGCGTGTCGATCAGGCCCGGTACCGTCTCCACCGGCGAGCAGATCACCGCCAGGTCCGGCACCTGGGGCAGTTGCGAGACCCGGCTGACACAGGGCATCGCGAAGACCGCGTCGTAGCCCTTGGGGTTGACCGCCCAGACGCTGCCGGCAAAGCCGCCTTCCCGGAGGTTGCGGATCACCTGGCCGCCCATGGAGTGGGGCTTCTCGGACGCCCCGATCACCGCGATGGTGCCAGGCTCGAAGAAGTGGCGCAGGAAGCGGGTGCTCAAGCAGGATCCTCCCTGAAGGGTCGTTGCCCTTCATTGTGTAAGACTTATTGACACTGGCCCGCAAGCGGGCGTCACGATTAAGGTGACCTCAGTCATTTCGGAGCCAGTGCATGATCACCGCTTACATTACTCACCCCGACTGCCACTTGCACCACATGGGCCCCGAACATCCCGAAAGCCCGCTGCGCCTGGATGCCATCCGGGCGAGGTTGATGCTGTCTGGCGTGCTGCAGCAGACCATGCAGTCCGACGCGCGAGAGGCCACCGAGGAGCAGCTGGCCCGGGTCCACCCCCTTCGCCACCTGCGGGCCCTGGACAAGTGCGTGCCGCAGCACGGCATCGTCACCCTCGACAGTGACACCATGATGAACCCGGACAGCCTCAAGGCGGCACGGGTGGCAGCGGGGGCGGTAGTGCGTGGCGTTGACCAGGTATTCCGACACCAGGCCGACAACGTCTTCTGCGCGGTGCGCCCCCCGGGGCACCATGCCGAGGCCAGCGACGCCATGGGCTTCTGCTTCTACAATAACGTGGCGGTGGGCGCGGCCCATGCCAGGGCCAAGTACGGGGCTCGCCGGATCGCCATCCTCGACTTCGACGTCCACCAGTGCAACGGCACCATCGATATCTTCAAGGATGATCCCGAGGTGCTGGTCTGCACCAGCTTCCAGTTTCCATTCTACCCCTGGCGCTACCTGCGCAGCGAATGGCACAACGTGGTCAATACGCCCTTGCCCGCCGGCACCGACAGCGCGGCCTTCCGCCAGGCGATCGAGGACGACTGGCTCCCTGCCCTGCATGCCTTCAAGCCGGAGATCGTGCTCGTCTCGGCGGGCTTCGACGCTCACCGTGATGACCCCCTGGCAGAGCTCTGCCTGGAGGACGAGGACTACCACTGGATCACCCACATGTCGCTGGAGATCGCCGCGCTCTATGCCGATGGCCGCCTGGTGTCGGTATTGGAAGGCGGCTATGACCTGGACTCCCTGGGGCGTTGTGCCGAGGCACACCTCAAGGCCCTGCTCGGGCTGCCCTTCGGCAATTGACCCGATTGTTTCTCGATGCCGGGAAACGGGTGAGCTTGCCACCGGTTACCCCGCTCTCCCGTCGCCCTTTGGCATGACGGGGGCGCTGGCGTGGGGCCGCGTGCGGAGACTGTGGTAGGCTGGGGGAAACCTCGTTTCCGATAGTGAACAGCGCATGACCGCCACCACCGATCAGGACGCCGCCCTGCGCATCGCCGCCGGCCGCAAGCCCTTCGTCGAACCGCTGCGCCTCGGCGAGCGCCTCAAGGAGATTCGCCTGGCCCACCGGTGGACGCTGGAGGACGTTAGCCAGCGTACCGGCCTGGCTCGCTCCACCCTCTCCAAGATCGAGAACGATCAGATCTCCCCCACCTTCACGGCGGTACAGAAGCTGATCAATGGCCTGGGCATCGACCTGCCCCAGCTGCTCTCGCCCCCCCGGGTCCAGCCCCTCACCCTGGGGCGACGCGACCTCACCCGCCAGGGCGAGGGCCAGCGCCACCCCACCCCGACCTACGAGCACGAGCTGCTCAGCTGCGAGCTCGCCCAGAAGCGCATGATCCCCTTCAAGACCATCGTGCGGGCGCGGGCCTTCGAGGAGTTCAGCGAATGGGTGCGCCACGACGGCGAGGAGTTCCTGATGGTGCTCGACGGCGAGATCCTGCTCTACACCGAGTACTACGAGCCGCTGGCCTTGGGCAGCGGCGACAGCATCTACTTCGACAGCGCCATGGGCCATGCCCTGGTCTCGGTCAGCGACGCCGATGCCGTGGTGCTGTCGGTCTGTACACGGGGCGACAGCAGCGCCTGAGACTCACGCCCGCGCCCGGTCCCCCGGGCGCTGCGCGGGAATGGCATCGAGCTCGAGCCGCCCCGCGCCATGGATCGCCTGGAAGTGGCGCCCCTTGGCCCGGGCGATCAGCAGCACGCCGAAGCGCTCGGCCAGCTCCACGCCCTTCTGGGTCACGCCAGACCGCGACACCAGCACCCCGATCCCCATCTGCGCCACCTTGAGCACCATCTCCGAGGTCAGCCGCCCGGTGGTGTAGAAGATGTCGGCATCGCTGCTCTCCGCCTCCGCCAGCCACTGGCGGCCGGCCAGGGTGTCCACGGCATTGTGCCGCCCCACGTCCTCGACGAAGTCCAGCACCGACGCCTGGCGACACAGCGCGCAACCATGCACGGCGCCGGCACTGCGATAGGTCTCGTTATAGGCGCCGAGGTTGTCGAGCAGCCGGTAGAGTACCGACTGGCGCATCACGGTGGCCGGCAACGGGTGCAGCGAGGTCGCCTCGAGCAGCCGGCCGAAGACCGTCCCCTGGCCGCAGCCGGTGGTCACCGTGCGCTGGCCCAACCGCTCCTCCAGGTCCTCCGGCAGGTGGCGGGTGACCACCGCGGCCGCCTCCACCTCCCAGTCCACGTGCACCGCCTGGAGGTCCCGCTGGTCGATGAGCAGCCCCTGATTGCGCAGGTAGCCGACCACCAGGGCCTCGGGGTCGGCGCCCAGGGTCATCAGGGTGACGATCTCCCGCTTGTTGAGGTAGACGGTCAGGGCCCGTTCCGCGGCGATGGCTTGCTGCTTCGCCGCGCCGAACTCGTCGAGCACCTCGATCTCCAGGGTGGCAGGCAGGCGCGCCCGGCTCAGGCTGATGTCGTGCATCCACGGCTCCTCGACACAACGTTGATTGATAATGATGGCATTGTCCTCCCCCTATTGTCTTTACTACAGGGGCACAAGGCCGGAGCACGTCACATGTCGCCAATCAGCAGCTCTCGCTCCCTCAGCTTCGATGTCGTCGGCGAGCCGCTCTCCATCAAGGGCTTCACCACGACCCGCTGGAGGATCATCGACCTCGCCCCCGGGCACGCGGGTCCCTGGACACTCGACCTGCAACTCTACATGACCGAGCGGGCCGCCTACCGTTTCAACCTGACCAGTGCCACCCCCCGCCTGTTCGTGCGGGCCGGTGAGGCTGGCGCCAGGCCGTCACCCACCGCCATCACCGCCAGCCAGGAGGTGGCCGCGGGCTGGCTCGATGGCGAGCATCGGGTGCTGGACGTCGACATGCCGCTGGCGATACAGGCCTGGCTCGAGGGCTACCTCGCCCATCATGGCGAGGCCCCGGCGGAGGGGCGCAAGAAGAAGCGCAAGGGTGCCGGGCGCGCCCGGGAGATCCAGACATGAGCCGATTCGAACGATGGTCCCGTCTCAAGCGCGGCGAGCTTCCGGCGTCACCGGAGGCGCCGTTGCCGCCACGCAGGGCCGAGGCGCAGGAGGGCGATGAGCCAGGCCGGGAGCCGCTGGAAACTGACCTTCTCGAACGGGATGCCGCGCCGTCCGGCTCTCCTGCGCCCGGCAGTCTCGATTATACCCTGCCCGACCCGGACACCCTGCCCGCCGGCAGCGACATCAAGGCCTACCTGGCCTCCGGGGTCAGTAGCGGCCTGCGCAAGCGCGCCCTGCGGCGTCTCTTTGCCGCAGACCATTACGGCATCCGTGACGGTCTCGACGACTACGACGATGACTATCGGAAGAAGCTCCAGCCCCTGGCCGGCGAGGTGGCCGAGCGGCTGCGCAGCTGGACCCGGCGGCAGCCGGACGATGACCAGGCCCCGGAAGCCCCTGCCAGCGAGACATCACGCCCCGATGCCGAGCCGGCTGCCACCGAACAGGCAGTCTCCGAACACGCAGTCTCCGAAGACGATCCGGTCATGGCCTCACCAGACTCTCCAGAGCAAGCCGAGGACAAGGGCCCCGAGGAGCTGGCGGACGACGCCGCTCGCCCGCCCGCCCGGTGCACCTTAGACCAAGGGAGCGTTTGCGCGTGGCGCCGATTCGACCAACACTGATAAATTAGCACTTCACAACAAGAACACGTTCAACCTACGCAACCCGACCGTGAGACTGCATGAACCAGCGAATCGATATCATGCCGGTGGATAACGACCGCAACCGGCAGGCGCGGGAGGCGGCCCGTCAGCGTGTCTCCTGGCCGGTCAATCTCACCCCGGCCAGTGTCGGCTACCACAGCGAGGGGCATGCCCTGGTGCTCGGCAACGAGCGCGATGTCCGGCGTGCCGCCCGGGCGCTGCACGACCGGGGCCTGCCTCTTCCGACCCTGCTCTTCACCGAACCGATGGCCGACGGCGAGACGCACGAGGACGACGAGGCGCTGTTCACCGACACCGTCGACATGACCCACCAGCGGCTATCCCGGGCCCAGTCCCGTACGCTCGAGATCGAGGGCTACCTGGGGCACTTCTCGCTCCGCCTGGCTGGCGAGGATGACACGCTCGACCTGGCACGGGCACTGGCCGATCGCGAGCACTTCGACCTGGTGCTCGACCTGGGCGAAACCCCGGTGCTGGCCCTCGAACTGCCCCCGCCCGGTTATGTCGCCCTCTCCTGGCATGACCCGCAGCGCGACGAGCAGCTGGCGGTGCTCGCCGGCCTGGTCGGCGAGTTCGACAAGCCGCGCTACTTCCAGATCGACAATGCGCTCTGCGCCCACTCTGCCAGCGGCTACACGGGCTGCACTCGCTGCCTGGAGGTCTGCCCGGCCGATGCCGTCACGAGCCACCAGGGGCGTATCGAGGCGTGGATCGAGATCGACCCCTTCCGTTGCCATGGCGTCGGCAGTTGCAGCAGCGCCTGCCCGACCGGGGCGATCCAGTTCCGCCTCCCGGAGACCGCCCGCCAGCAGGAGACCCTGCTGGCCTGGCTCGCCGCCTACCGGGACGCCGGCGGCACGGCACCGGTGGTGCGCTTCGCCGAGGCCGGCGACCTGGCCGCGGAAGGCGACGCCGCGGGCCATGTCCTCGATATTCCCCTCGAGGAGCTGGGGGCCGCCGGTCATGACCAGTGGCTGACCGCCCTGGCCGGCGGTGCCGCCGAGGTGCGCATCCAGTGCCGCCCCGGCATGCCCGACCGCCTGACGGCCTTCATCGACGATCAGCTCGCCCAGGCGCATGCACTGCTGAACGCCCTTGGCCATTCGCCGTCGCGGGTGACGCGCCTGATGGCCGGCGACGAGATTGCCCGTGACGCCCTGCCGGGCGAAGCGCCGCTGGAGGGCACTCCCCTGGCGCTCACCGGCAGCGACAAGCGCGACCGCCTCGATGGCGTGCTGGCCCATCTGGAGCGTCTCGGCACCCCCGATGGCCAGCGCCACGCGATGCCGGCCGGCGCCGCCTATGGCGGCCTGGCGGTCGACGGCGAGGCCTGCACCCTGTGCCTCTCCTGCGTGTCCAACTGCCCCACCCCGGCACTGGCCGCCGGCGACGACCGCCCCCTGCTGAGCCTGCGCGAGGCGGACTGCGTGCAGTGCGGGCTCTGCGCCGAGGCCTGCCCCGAGGATGCCATCACCCTGGTGCCCGGCTTCCTGGCCGACGCAATGCGACGCGAACGCCGGGTCCAGCACGAGGAGGCGGCCTTCCCGTGCATTCGCTGCGGCAAGCCCTTCGCCACCGCGAGTACCGTCGCCACCCTCAAGGCCAAGCTCGCCGACCATCCCTACTTCGCCGGCGATGCCCTGGCACGCCTGGAGATGTGCGAGGACTGCCGGGTCAAGGATGTCTGGCAGGCCATGGCCCGTGACCCCGAAGCGCAGCTGAAGGTATGAGCCCCATGAACGAGTTGAACGAGCGCGACGCCCTGCGAGCCGATGTCTACCGGCTGCTGGCGCGGCTGCTGCGCGAGGCTCCCGATGCCTCGTTGCTCGAGTGGCTGGCCGGGCTGGAGGTCGAGCAGGACGGCACCCTGCTCGCCGAACGCTGGGCGTCGCTGGTCGCCGCCGCGGGCGCGGCCACGGCCGAGGCCCTCCAGCGGGCTCACTTTCGTCACCTGGTCGGGGTGGTGCAGGGCGAGATCACGCCCTACGCTTCCTGGTACCGCAACGGCGAGCTGATGGACGCGGCGCTGGTCGCCCTGCGCCGTGACCTCAAGGCGCTGGGCTTCCAGCGTGCCGAGCACAGTCGGGACCCGGAGGATCACCTGGCCGCCCTCTGCGAGGTGATGGCCATGCTGATCGAGGCCCGCGCCCGGGACGAGGCACGGTTCTTCATGACGCACCTTGCGCCCTGGGCCGCGGACTGCCTGGCGGATCTCGGCCGGGTCGACACCCCCTTCCACGCGCAGCTTGGCCGGCTCGGCCAGGCCTTCATCGAGGAGGAGTCCCGGCGACTCGAGGCCGAGTCGCGCGAGGATCCCGTCAGGATCGTCGAACCCTGACGCCCCACACCGGACCGTGATGCCACCAACACAAAGACCATCACAACAAGGGCCCGGCTAGGGCCACAGACAGCATGAGTAGAGGAGACATCCCCATGCCCAACACACGCAACCCGGAGCGCCGGCGCTTCCTCAAGACGCTCGGTATCGGTACCGCCGCCGCCGGCGCGGCGGCGGCCGTCGGCCACGTGACCCTGGCCCAGGCCGACGCCAAGCCGACGACGAAGGAGGCCAAACCCTCCGGCGAGTATCGGGAAACCCCCCACATCCGTGCCTTCTACGCCACGCTGCGTGACTGACGGCCCCGAGCCAGGAGAGCGATACCATGCGTCTGACACCTAGATCCGATACCCCGAGGGCCGGTGGACTGGGCATTTCCCGCCGCCAGTTCCTCAAGCGCAGCGGGGCCACCACCGGCGGGCTGGCCGCCGCAGGCTTTATGGGCGCCCCCATGATGCAGCGCGCCGAGGCCGCCGAGAAGACTGCCATCTCCGACGCCCCGGTCGAGACCAAGCGGACCGTCTGCTCCCACTGCTCGGTGGGTTGCGGCGTCTATGCCGAGGTCCAGGAAGGCGTCTGGACCAAGCAGGAACCCGCCTTCGACCACCCCATCAACCGCGGTGCCCACTGCGCCAAGGGCGCCTCGCTGCGTCAGCACGGCCACTCGAGCCGCCGCCTCAAGTACCCCATGAAGCTGGTGGGCGGCGAGTGGCAGCGGCTGAGCTGGAATGAGGCCATCGAGGAGATCGGCAGCAAGGTGCTGGAACTGACCGAGGCGCACGGCCCGGACAGCATCTACTGGCTGGGTTCGGCCAAGTTCAACAACGAACAGGCCTACCTGATGCGCAAGTTCGCGGCCCTGGCCGGAACCAACAACACCGACCACCAGGCGCGCATCTGCCACTCCACCACCGTGGCCGGGGTCGCCAACACCTGGGGCTACGGGGCGATGACCAACTCGCTCAACGACATCCAGCACAGCAAATCGATCATGTTCATCGGCTCCAACCCGTCCGAGGCGCACCCGGTGGCCATGCAGCACATCCTGCTGGCCAAGGAAAGGAGCCAGGCGCAGATCATCGTCGTGGACCCGCGCTTCACCCGCACCGCGGCCAAGGCCGACAGCTATGTGCGGATTCGCCCCGGGTCTGACGTCGCCTTCATCTGGGGCCTGCTGTGGCACATCTTCGAGAATGGCTGGGAGGATCAGGAGTACATCGACCAGCGCGTCTACGCCATGGACGACGTGCGCGACGAGGTGGCCCAGTTCCCGCCCAGCGAGGTGGAGCGCATCACCGGCGTCTCCGAGGAGGCGATGCGTGACACCGCTCGGCGCATTTCCGAGAATCGCCCCGGCTGCGTGGTGTGGTGCATGGGCGGGACCCAGCACACCACCGGCAACAACAATACCCGTGCCTACTGCATCCTCGAGCTGGCCCTGGGCAACATCGGCAAGTCCGGCGGCGGGGCGAACATCTTCCGCGGCCACGACAACGTCCAGGGCGCCACCGACCTGGGCCTGATGTCCCACTCCCTGCCCGGCTACTACGGCCTCTCCGAGGGCGCCTGGAAGCACTGGGGCCGCGTCTGGGATCTGGACTACGAGTGGCTGAAGAGCCGTTTCGATCAGGCCGAGTACACTGACGGCCAGCCGATGTATTCCAGCGGCATCACCGTCTCGCGCTGGATCGACGGCGTGCTCGAGCAGGAGGAGGACATCTCCCAGCGTACCCGGCTCAAGGCGATGTTCTACTGGGGCCACGCGGTCAACTCCCAGACGCGCGGTCCCGAGATGCAGAAGGCCATGAAGCAGCTCGAGATGATGGTCATCGTCGACCCCTATCCCACCGTGGCGGGGGTCATGCACGACCGCCAGGACGGCGTCTACCTGCTGCCGGCGGCCACCCAGTTCGAGACCTACGGCAGCGTCACCGCCACCAACCGCTCCATCCAGTGGCGCGACCAGGTGATCGAGCCGCTGTTCGAATCCAAGCCCGACCACGAGATCATGTACCTGCTGGCCAGGAAGCTGGGCTTCGGTGAGGAGCTCGTCAAGAACTACCAGATGAATGGCGACGAACCGCTGATCGAGGACATCACCCGGGAGTTCAACGCCGGCATGTGGACGGTGGGCTACACCGGCCAGAGCCCGGAGCGCCTCAAGGCCCACCAACAGAACTGGCACACCTTCAGCTTCCGTGACCTCAAGGCCGAGGGCGGGCCCGCCGACGGCGACTACTACGGCCTGCCCTGGCCCTGCTGGGGCACCGCCGAGATGGGCCACCCCGGCACGCCGATCCTCTACGACACCAGCAAGAAGGTATCCGAGGGCGGCCTGACCTTCCGCGCCCGCTTCGGCATCGAGCGCAACGGCGAGAACCTCCTCGCCGACAGTTCGTTCAGTGAAGGCTCAGAGCTCGAGGACGGCTATCCCGAGTTCACCGACGCCATGCTCAAGGACCTCGGCTGGTGGGACGACCTGACCGAAGCGGAGAAGGCCGAGGCGGAAGGCAAGAACTGGAAGACTGACCTCTCCGGCGGCATCCAGCGGGTGGCGATCGCCCACGAGTGCGCCCCGTTCGGCAATGCCAAGGCGCGCTGCAACGTCTGGACCTTCCCCGACCCCATCCCCAAGCACCGCGAGCCGCTCTATACCAGTCGCCGCGACCTGGTGGCCGACTACCCGACCTGGGACGACGTGGCCTCCCACTACCGCCTGCCCACCCTCTACAAGACCATCCAGGACAAGGACGTCACCGGGGAGTACCCGATCATCCTCACCTCCGGGCGCCTGGTGGAGTACGAGGGCGGCGGCGAGGAGACCCGCTCCATGTCCTGGCTCGCCGAGCTGCAGCAGGAGATGTTCGTCGAGATCAATCCGGCCCTCGCCAACGACCTGGCCATCGCCGAGGGCGACATGGTGTGGGTCGAGGGCGCCGAGGGTGGCCGCGTGAAGGTCAAGGCGCTGGTCACCCCGCGGGTCGCCCGCGAGGTGGTCTTCATGCCCTTCCACTTCGGCGGCATGTTCCAGGGCGAGAGCCTGCATGACCGCTATCCGGAAGGCTCGGCACCCTATGTGCTCGGCGAGGCGGCCAACACCGCCACCACCTACGGCTATGACTCGGTGACCCAGATGCAGGAAACCAAGTGCACACTGTGTCGCATCGAGAAGGCAAGCTGAGGAGAACACCATGGCCACTATGAAGTTCATGTGCGACGCGGAGCGCTGCATCGAGTGCAACGGCTGCGTCACCGCCTGCAAGAACGCCAACGAGGTGGAATGGGGCGTCCAGCGCCGTCGCGTGGTGACCCTCAACGACGGCGAGCCCAGCGAGGTCTCCATTTCGGTGGCCTGCATGCACTGTGACGATGCGCCCTGCATCGCCGTCTGCCCCACCGAAACCCTGTTCCAGCGCGATGACGGCATCGTGCTGCACGACAAGGACCTGTGCATCGGCTGTGGCTACTGCCTCTACGCCTGTCCCTTCGGCGCCCCGCAGTTCCCGAAGCAGAACGCCTTCGGCGAGCGGGGCAAGATGGACAAGTGCACCTTCTGCGCCGGCGGTCCGGCGGAGACCAAGGAGGAGGAGTACCAGAAGTACGGGGCCAACCGCATCGCCGAGGGCAAGCTGCCGCTGTGTGCCGAGATGTGCTCGACCAAGGCACTGCTGGCCGGCGATGCCCAGGAGGTCGCCGATATCTTCCGCCAGCGGGTCGTCCAGCGGGGACACAAGGATGGCGGCTGGTCGGGGAACCCCAGGGCCGACGCCGATTCGCTGGCCTACGACGCCACCCAGCAGGGGTAAGGAGGTCATATCATGAGCAAATCCACACCCTGGCGGGCGCTGTGGCAACTGCCCCTGCTGGTGCTGGCCCTGGTGGCCAGCCTGGGGCTTGCCCAGTTCGCCCTGGCCCAGGCCGACCCCGATCGCGAGGCGGCCACGGCGGTTCCCGCCCTGGATGCCGATGCCTGGCGGCAGATCAAGAGCGGCGAGACCGGGCCCAACTACCGGGACAGCCGTTTCGACTCCAACTACAACCTGATCAACGCCAGTGGCGAGACCTGGCGGCAGCTCCGTGAGCGTTGGGTCTCCCCCTTCGGCGTGATTGTCGTGGTGGGCATGATCGTAGTGATCGCCGTCTTCTACCTGGTGGTCGGCCGCAAGAAGCTCGACGAGCCGCTAACGGGCCGCAAGCTGCTGCGCTGGTCCTTGGTGGTCAGGTCCCTGCACTGGACGGTGGCGACCCTGTTCATCCTGCTCGCCCTCACCGGACTCAACCTGGCCTATGGCAAGGCCGTCTTCCGCCCGCTGTTCGGTGACGGCTTCTGGGCGGCCATGATGTCCGGCACCAAGCTGATCCACAACTACCTGGGGCCCCTGTTCGGCGTCCTGCTGGTGATCCTGCTGCTGCGCCTGCTGGCCCACAACATTCCGCGCAAGCATGATCTGGCCTGGTTCGCCAAGGGCGGCGGCCTGGTCGGCAAGGAGCATCCGGATGCGGGCTTCGCCAATGCCGGCGAGAAGCTGTGGTACTGGCTGCTCGCCACCGCCGGCATCGCGGTGATCGCCAGCGGCCTGGTGATGGACTTTCCCAACTATGGCCAGGTCCGCGACACCATGCAGTGGGCCAACATCATCCATGCCGTGGGTGCCTTCGGCCTGACGGCGGTAGCGCTGGGCCACATCTACATCGGCACGCTCGGTACCGAGGGCTCCTTCGAGGGCATGGCCAGCGGCTATGTGGACGCGACCTGGGCCAAGGAGCATCACAACCTCTGGTACGAGGAGGTCAAGGACCAGGCCGTTCCCGAGGAGCAGCTGGCCGAGAGCCGCCCGACATCCGAGGGCGACGCACCGGCGCCGCGCTCCGGCTGAGCGTTGGCAGGGAGCCGCCCACTGACACCGCCTACGGGCGGTGTCTTTTGTTAAGCTGGTGCGACAGACGCAATCGCCACCCCGAGGAGACCTCCATGCAGCATCTCGACGACGCCACTCGCACCGAGCTTGAGGCAGCCGCCTTTCGCCGCCTGCTCCGCCACCTGGATGAGCACAAGGAGGTGCAAAACATCGACCTGATGATCCTCGCCGACTTCTGCCGCAACTGCCTCTCCAAGTGGCTGGTGGCCGCCGCCGACGAGCGCGGTGTCGACTTCGACTACGACAGCGCCCGGGAGCACGTCTACGGCATGCCGTACGCGGAGTGGAAGACCAGGTACCAGCAGGAGGCCACCCCCGAGCAGATGGCCGCCTTCGAGGCGCGCCAGGCCGCCAAGCAGGAGCAGAAGGACGGATGAGCGAGCCGATGACTCCCCTCTCCATTGCGGTGCTGACCATCACCGATACCCGCAGCGAGGAGACCGACCGCAGCGGCCAGGCACTGGTCGAGCGCCTGACCGCCGCCGGCCATCGCCTGCACGAGAAGCGCATCGTGCCCGACGACGTCTATCGCATCCGCGCCGTGGTGGCCGGCTGGATCGCCGATCCCGACGCCCAGGTGATCCTGACCACCGGCGGCACCGGCTTCACCGGCCGTGACTCCACGCCCGAGGCGATCTCGGTGCTGCTCGACAAGCAGATCGAAGGGTTCGGCGAGCTCTTCCGACACCTTTCCTGGCAGGAGATCGGCAGTTCCACCGTGCAGAGCCGCTGCCTCGGCGGACTGGCCAACGCCACCGTGGTGTTCTGCCTGCCCGGCTCCACCGGCGCCTGCCGTACCGCCTGGGACGGCATCCTGGTCGAGCAGCTCGACAGTCGGCACAAGCCCTGTAACTTCGCTAACCTGGTGATCCCCGAGCGAGGCCAGCATGGCTGAGCTGCAATCGATCGAGGTGGCACTGGCGGCGCTGCTGCGTGATGTGGCCACCACACCGCCGGAATCCCTGCCCTGTGACGAGGCGGCGGGCCGCGTGCTCGCCGAGGCCATCGAGGCCCGGCTCGACGTGCCCGCCTTCGATAACAGCGCCATGGACGGCTATGCCCTCCACCACCGGGATGCCGGCAAGTGGCTGCCCATCGCCCAGCGCATCGCCGCAGGCTCACCGGCCGCGCCCCTGGCGCCCGGCACCTGTGCGCGCATCTTCACCGGGGGCGAGATTCCCCCGGGGGCCGACTGCGTGGTGATGCAGGAGCGCGTCGAGGTGGCGGCCGGACTGGCCGCGATACCGCCCGACATCCCGGCCGGCGACAATATCCGCCGCCGCGGGCGTGACGTCGCGGCGGGCGCCCCCCTGCTGCCGGCCGGCGAGCGGCTGGAGGCCGCGGCGCTGGGCCACCTGGCCGGTCAGGGCATCACCGAGGTGGTGGTCCGACGTCGGCCGCGGGTGGCGCTGCTCTCCACCGGCGACGAGATCGTCGACCCGGGCCAACCCCTTGCCGCGGGCCAGATCTACAACTCCAACCGGGCGATGCTCAGGCGGTTGCTCGAACGCTTCGGCGCGGAACTGACGCTGGTCACCTCGATTCCCGATGACCCGGCGGGCACCCGCGAGACGTTGAGCGCCGCCGCCCAGGAGGCCGACCTGGTGATCAGCACCGGCGGCGTCAGTGTCGGCGAGGAGGATCACGTCAAGGCGGCGCTGGAGTCGCTGGGCCGGCTGGACCTGTGGCGACTGGCGATCCGACCCGGAAAGCCCCTCGCCCTGGGCCGCCTGCCGGGACCTGCGGGCCAGGACGTGCGCTTCGTCGGCCTGCCTGGCAACCCCGTCTCCTGCTTCGTCGGGGCGTGGCTGTTCCTGCGTCCGCTGCTGGGTGCCCTGCAGGGGTGCCCGGCACTCGCGCAGCTGCCCTGCCTGCGGGCCCGGGCGGATTTCTCCACGCAAACCGGCCCGCGGCGCCATTACATGCGCGTGATGCTCGAGTTCGGCAGCGACGGGATCCTGGCCCGGGCCTTCCGAGATCAGAATTCCGGCGTGCTCTCCTCCTGCATCAGCGCTGATGCGCTGGCGGTGATCCCCGCCGAGAGCCGAATCGAGCCGGGTGATCCGGTCGACTGCCTGTGGCTCAGGGTCGAGTGACCCCTCCCTGGGGTGAGGCAATCCCCAGGGCATCATTGACCGCGGGCCAGAGCCTTTCGAAGTCCACGGCGAGTCGCTCGTAGTCCTCCTCCAGCCAGGGCACCAGCTCGGCCAGGCGGTTGGGACCGGACAGCCGCCGGCCGATGCCCTCGATGGCCCGGCAGGTGAAGGCAAAATCGGCGTAGCGGTTGAGCCAATCCTGCTCCACCAGGACCGGCATCATCGCCGCCAGCCGCGCCGGGGCGGGTTGCGTCCCCAGTACCCGGTAGCAGCGATGAACCAGCCGGCGCCGCTCATCGCCAGGAAGCGACCGAGCCGCGAAGTGGTCCCAGACCAGGTCCAGGGCGATGCCGGCATAGCGGCGTTGCCTGCGAGGGGATCGTGCGAGCACGCCCGAGACCACCGGATGGCCATCGACGAAGGCGTCTACCCGCCGATGGTGGCGCATGCCGGCGGCCTGCTCGGCATTCCAGGCCGACAGGTCCGAGCCCTTGACCCCATCGGCGATCAGGTTGCCGTAGAGGAAGTCATCGTGGCCGCCCCGGGCGAGCCAGCCATGCGCAAGGAAGTTCATGATCGGCGGGTCACAGGCAATGGGTGGGCTTGGGCAGGCCGGCCAGGCGGGCGGCGACCTTGGCCGGGCTGCCCGGGAAGAGTCGCATCAGGTGGATGGAGCGCCCCTTCTCGGGGCCAAGGGCCCGCCCCACCGCCTTGACCAGGGGGCGCATGGCGGGCGCCATCTCATAGCGCGCATAGAAGTCGCGCAGCACCTGGAGGATCTCCCATTGCTCCGGTGTCAGTTCAATGCCCTCTTCTTGCGCCAGGGCCTCGGCGACCTCCGGCGACCAGTCATTCATGTCGACGAGATAGCCTTCCGGATCCAGGCCATATCGCCGTGATCCAACAGGAAGATAACGGTATATTTCTGTCGTTGCCATCAGTACCAGCTCACCGTACGCTCGGCTTCCTCGGTCAGCTCCACGAAACCATCCACATCGACCACCTGCACGCTGGCATCGCAGCGCCCCAGCAGCCCGCGGGACTCCAGGTCCTCCTTCAGGGCAAACAGGCGACCCTCCAGGCCCGTGTAATACCGCACCAGCTGAGGGAGCGCCCCCTGGACCCCATCCTCGATCAACAGCAGGCGATCGTCCGGCGACATGCCGGCCAGGGCCTGCTGATAGACCCGGCTGGTCGCCGGAGAACGGTTCACGACATGCAGCAGCATTGGCGCACTCCTTGCGACAGGCTAGAAGGTCAACACCAGGCGATGTCCGCAGAGGACACGCGCCAGTGCCATGGGCGACAAACACGCCACCTCGAGCATCAAGTCGTCGCTCGAGAGGCCGAGACACGATAGCCCCTGCTCTTCCACCAGCAGGGTCTCGATATCATACATCTCCAGCATCTCCAGCGTTGCGGCCGTGCCCTTCTGCCCCAGGGGGCCCACCTGCTGCCCCGGCAGCAGTGCCGTCACCCCCTCGCCCATGAACAGCAGGGAGACGCGGCGCCCGAAGGCGGCGGCGACCAGGGCGGCATCCAGGCCCTCCCTCAGCCAGCTGCTGCCGTGGGGACCGTGGCGCAGGATGACCAGCAGGTCACTGTCGTCGTGGTGTTCTTGCATCGGGACTCCGTCGAATGCCCTCAGGGGCCGAAGGTGACCAGGCGGTCGCAGCGGGTGCCGAGATCGACCAGTTGGCCCAGCCCGGTCAGCTCGAAGGGCGCCTGAACGCTGACGCCGTCCTTGCCATGCCTTGCCGCTTCCCGTTCGTCCAGCAGGCCGCGGCGCAGCGCGGCGGCGATGCAGACCTGCAACGCGACCCGATGCTCGTTGGCGAGCGCCGCCCATGCATCGACCAGGTGTGGCTCGTCCTGGGGGGGAGCGGCCAGCCGGGCGGCATTGTGCACCCCATCATGGTAGAAGAACACCGCCTCGAGACGGTGGCCCCGTGCCACCAGGGCACGGGCGAAGCGCAGGGCGGAGTGGCTCGCCTGGTCACTGTAGGGGGCACCCATCAGCAGGATGGCATAGCGCATGGGGGTCCTCCTGAAACAGCCTGGCCCCGCCGGAAGGCGGGGCCAGGGATCCGTGATGTGGCGGTGGCCGTCAGTCCTGGCTCATGATCCCCAGGATGGAGAGCAGGCTGATGAACAGGTTGTAGATCGAGACGTAGAGGGTAATGGTGGCGAGGATGTAGTTGGTCTCGCCGGCCCGATGGATAATCTCGCTGGTCTGGTAGAGGATCGCGGCCGAGGCAAACAGCACGAAGCCAGCCGAGACCATCAGCGACAGTGCGGGGATCTGCAGGAAGATGCCCGCCACCATGGCAATGATCAGCACGATGGCACCGGCCATCAGGAAGTTCGCCAGGAAGCTGAAGTCCTTGCGCGTGATCAGCGCCACGACCGAGAGGCCGACGAAGGTCACCCCGGTCATGCCCAGCGCGGTCATGATCAGCTGGGCACCGTTGGGCAGGGTGAGGTAGGCGCTGAGGATCGGCCCCAGGGTGAAGCCCATGAAGCCGGTGAAGGCGAAGGTGGAAAGCAGGCCGAGCGCCGAGTTGGCGGTCTTGTGCACCAGGAACATCAGGCCATAGGCGCCGATGAAGAACACCAGGATGTTCATTCTCTCGATGCCCATCGACATGGCGGCACCGGCCGTCACGGCGGAGAACAGCAGGGTCATCGCCAGCAGGCCATAGGTATTGCGCAGGACCTTGCTGGTACCGACGGCCTGGGTCTGCTGCCGTGTCATCTGCGTGTCTTGGTAAGCCATGGATCCGAAGCTCCCTGTGTGGTTGATCTAGTCACTTGACCTAGCATGCCGCCAGAAGGTTCCCGACGCAAGAGACTGGCTAGTCTGGCTTCAACGCGCTTTCTGCGGACATCGCCTCGGCCAGCACCCGGCGCGCCACGCGAGCGGCCGAGTCACAGACCTCCCCATCGTCCTGCTCGAGTGCCGCGAGGTCCATCCAGCGCAGCTCGGTGGCATCGTCGGCAGCCGCCTCCACCCCGCCCTGCCACTCAAGCTGCACCACCACGATGACGAAATGCATCCTCAGCAAGCCCGCCTCGTCGTGGTCGAACAGGTCGATGGCTGTCAGGATGCGTCGGGGCGCCGCGAGCACACCGGTCTCTTCCATCAACTCCCTCGCCGCCGCCTGCTGGAGACTCTCGCCCGCCTCCACCTTGCCGCCGGGCAGGGCCAGCATACCCACGCTGGGCGGGTTGCGTCGTCGCACCATGAGGATGCGGTCACCCTTGATCACGGCGGCCGAGACGGCAGGGACCGGACGAACCCCGGCGCTCACTGTGGGCTCAAGCATGATGCTCTCCTGCCGTTACTGATTTCTTCATTGTGCCTCACCTCGCCATGAGAGGCCTAACATCTTGATCCCTAGGCGCTCTTGACCCGGCGGGGAAAGCTGGTAGTATACCCACCGGTAAGCCGGAGGGATGGCAGAGCGGTTGAATGCACCGGTCTTGAAAACCGGCGAAGGTGAGAGCCTTCCCAGGGTTCGAATCCCTGTCCCTCCGCCACTTCTTATTAAGAATCAGGCGCCTACGGGCGCCTTTTTCATGGGGCGGACATCCTGCCCATTACCCGGGCAACGCTTGTCATTGTCGTCGCCCTCCTCACCTCAGCAACTCGCGTGCATCGACCAGCGTCAGGCGGCCGGTGCTGAAGGCGCCGGTGTCGAGGTAATGGACGTTGCCCAGGGTCAGCGGCCGCTCCACGATGGTGTGGCCGACGACGACGGCGTCGATCCCCGCCACCGGCGTCGCGTCGCCCCGCTGGATACGCGAGCGCCCCCAGACCAGCGTTTGCGGGTCGGCCGCCTCGATACACGTCCAGTCGGCCGGCGGCTCGGCGTGCACCATGCCGACGCGCTTGCCCATGACCGCGACCTCGCGCGCCAGGGGCAGATGGCGAAGCGCCGCCTGCAGGACCCTTCGCGTCTCGCTCACGCCGCTCTCGACGACCCAGCCACCGCCATTGATCATCCACAACGCCCAGGCACTGCTGCCCTCGCCGTCCCACAGCGCGTTGTGGGCCAGTTCCTCATGGTTGCCGCGCACGGCGTGACACCACGGCATGAAGGCGAGCTTCAGACAGTCGAGCGAATCAGCACCTCGGTCGATGAGGTCGCCAACGCAGAACAGACGGTCCTCCGAGTGGCTGAAGGCGACGCCCTGCAAGGCTTCCTGCAGCAGGCGGTACTGGCCGTGAATGTCACCCACGAAGAAATCGCGGCCCCTGATGTTCGCTGCGTGCTTGGTCAGCATGGTACGACCTCCTTCCCCCGACGACGGCGACCAGGTCATATGTCATGATGGCAGGCCCTATTTCCCAGAAGGGCGAGCGGCTTAGCCACATGGCACTGAAGGCAATGATCCACAAGGTCCAGTTGCAGATCGCCGACATGGACCGGCACTACTATGCAGACCACACCCTGACCGTGGCTCGCCATCCGTCGGAAACCGATGCGCGCATGATGGCCAGGCTGCTGGCCTTCGCCCTGAACGCCGATGAGTCGCTCGCCTTCGGGCGTGGCGTGAGCACCGAGAACGAACCCGACCTCTGGCGCAAGGACCTGACCGGCGACATCGAGCTCTGGATCCAGCTGGGCCAGCCCGACGAGAAGTCCGTTCGCCGCGCCTGTGCCCGCGCCAAGCGAGTGGTTCTGTATACCTACAGCGGCCAAGGCGCCGCGATCTGGTGGGACTCGCTTGCTGGCAAGCTCGCCACCCTCGACAACCTGACGGTGGTCGACGTCTCACCGGTATCGGTCGAGGCGCTGAGCGGGCTGGCGGCGAAAAGCATGACGCTAAGCTGCATCATCGAGGATGGCGGTGTCTGGCTGACCAGTCCAGAGCGAGGGGCTGTCGAGGTGCAACTCGAGGTGCTCAAGGACGCGCGCGCCGGTTGATGCCCGGGATGGCCACGGGTCAGTAGAGCCTGAGCCCCACACGGGTGACCTTGTTGCCGTCCATCTCGCTGACCACCCAGTGGATGCCGTGCCAGTCCACGTCATCGCCCACCACCGGGTGACCACCGACCCGCAGGGAGATGAACTCGGCCAGCGTCATGTCCTGCTCGCCGGGGCTCAGCGTCAGGCCATAGGCATCGGCGATGTCGCGCATCTGGGCCTCGCCGTCGAAGGTGAAGGTACCGAAGAAGGCCCGCTCGCGCTTGAGCTTGGCATCCCCGTTGAACAGGCGGTTGAGCGCCGGCAGATCGTCGGTGCGACCGATCACGCAGATCACGTCACCCAGCCGCAGCCGGGTGCTGCCCTTGGGGTGCAGCATGGCATGCTCGCGGAAGAGCGCCGAGATCAGCGCCCCGGAGGGAAAGCGCAGCAGCCGGATCGGCACGTCCTCGAGGTCGGCGTTCTCGACCTCGTAGACGAACATCTCGTAGTCGTTCTCGGGCAGGATGCCCAGTGGCCCGCGCCGGTTAGGCGTCACGCTGGGTGGCAGCTCGACCCTCATGCGACGCGCCATCCACGGCAGAGTGCCGCCCTGGATCAGCAGCGACAGCAGCACCACGGCGAAGGCGACGTTGAAGTAGAGCGAGGCATTCTCCACCCCGCCGATGACCGGGAAGATCGCCAGCACGATGGGGACCGCCCCGCGCAGGCCCACCCAGGCGATGAAGCCGGTCTCCCGCCAGCGGAACTTGAAGAAGGGCTTGACGGCGACCAGCACCGCCAGCGGCCTGGCGACGAAGATCAGCGCCAGGGCCACCAGCAGTGCCGGCAGCGCGTAATCCAGCATCTCGCTGGGGGTGACCAGCAGGCCCAGCACCAGGAAGAGGCCGATCTGGGAGAGCCAGGCCAGGCCATCGTGTACCGGCAGAATGAAGGCGAGGTGGCGCCCCGGCCGGTTGCCGATCATCAGGCCGGCCAGGTAAATGGCCAGGAAGCCACTGCCGCCCAGCGCACTGGTCAGGCCGAAGATGCAGAAACCCAGGCCCAGTGCCAGCAGCGAATAGAGCCCCGGGGCCAAGTCCAGCCAGCTGAGCAGGCGCGCACTCAGCCAGCCGAAGCCCACGCCGATGACGATGCCCAGGCCGAACTGCTGCACGAGGAACAGCAGGGTCTCGCCTACCCCGCCGATATCGCCGACCAGCACGTCCACCAGCATCACCGTGAGAAATATCGCCATGGGATCGTTGGTCCCGGACTCGATCTCCAGCGTCGCCCCGACCCGCTCGTTGAGATTGACGCCCCGGCCACTGAGCATGGAGAACACCGCCGCGGCATCGGTGGAGCCCACGATGGCCCCCACCAACAGCCCCTGCACCAGGCTCAGGTCGAACAGCCACATGGCAAACACGCCCACCAGCGAGCTGGTGATGAAGACCCCCAGGGTGGCCAGGGAAAGCGCCGGCCGGAAGCCGACGCGGAAGGTCTTGAGGCGAGTTCTCAGGCCACCGTCGAGCAGGATCATGGCGAGCGCCAGGTGGCCGATCAGAAACGCCAGCGAATAGTCATCGAACTGGATGCCGAGCAGGCCCTCCTCCCCGGCCAGCATGCCCAGGCCCAGGAAAATCAGCAGCAGGGGGACCCCGGCCATCGAGGAGAGCCGGCTGGCAAGAATGCTCAGGGCCAGCAGGAAGCCGCTGAGCAGGAAGAGGGTATTGATCGAATCCATGGCATCCTGCCTCGGCTGCGAGAGAACGGATTATCGCATGCCGCGCCGGTCACGGCGATTTGCGTTTGTGGTCATGACTGGCCGCGGCCCGTGGGCAGCGGTTAAGGTTGTGCGGCACCAACGCAAGACCGGATAGCGCGCATGGCAGGAGACCCGTTCCGATGATCACATCCGTTTTTCGGCGGTCTCTTTGCTGGAGCCTGCTGCTGTCGGCAACCGCCCTGCTGGCGACGCTACCCGTCGCAGCCGACCCACCGGCCGCCGCCGTGGAACCGCAGGAGGGCTACCCGCCGCTGGGCACCGAGGTGATGGTGCCCGACCTCAAGGCCCTTGCCGACGAGGCGGCAAGGGCCGCCGCCGAGGCCGCGGCCTGGGCCGAGACCCGCCGTCGCTACCGAGAGGCCCCGACCGGGCCCAGCGTCGACACGCCCTCGCGCCCCAGCGTCCCGGCCATCGCCCTGCGCCCGGCGGAACCGATCGAGCCGCCGCCGGTCACCTCGCTACGCATCATGCTGGACGGCTATCCCAGCCCTCGTCATGCCGCCCTGTTCGTCGCCCGGGAGAGAGGCCTGTTCGCCAGCCGCGGACTCGAGGTGACCCTCGCGACACCGGCCGATCCGGATGTGCCCAGCAAGCTGCTGGCGGCGTCACGGATCGAGCTGGCGGTGGCCCGCCAGCCACTGTTGCACCTCGAGGTCGATCGCGGCATACCGCTGGTCCGCATCGCCACCTTGGTCGCCATGCCCTTGAGCGCCCTGGTAGTGCGCGAGGACGGGGCCATCGAGACCCCTGCCCAACTGGCCGGTTCGCGCATCGGCCATGCCAATATCGACAGCCGTGACGTGCTGCTGGCGGCCCTGCTGCGCGGCGCGGCGATCCGCGACGACGAGATCGAGACCGTGGCGCTGCACTTCCGGCTCGACGATGCCCTGCGTGAGGGGCGCGTGGATGGCGTGATCGGCGCCATGCGCCATCTGCTGCCCCGCCAGCTCGCCGACGAGGGGCTGGCCACCCGGGTAATGCGCGTCGAGGAGTTGGGCATCCCGCTCCATGATGGCCTGGTGCTGCTCGCCAATCGCGACCACCTGGCACCGCAGCGGGACGCCATCCGCCGCCTGGTGGCGGCCATCGAGACGGCCACGGCCTGGATCGCCAACCACCCGGACGAGGCCTGGACGCTGATCGCGAACGCGGAGCCGGCCCTGAACACCGCGGTCAACCGCGAGGCCTGGGAGATGGTCCGCTCGCGCCTGAGCCTCAGCCCGGCGGCCCTGGACCAGGGCCGCTACCGCCGCTTCGAGGACTACCTCTTCGAGGCCGGCCTGATCCGGGAGCGCCACCCGGTATCGCGACTGGCCATCGACCCCGGAGCGCCGCCCCGCTAGCCCTCCACGCGCTCGAGGAAGGCGTTGACCGCCGCCTGAAAGGCCTTGGGCTGCTCGGCATGCAGCCAGTGGCCCGCCTCCAGGGTCTCGATCTCGGCCCGCGGCAGCACCTCGCGCAGCGCCGGCAGCATCTCGTCGGTCACGTAGCGTGAGCGGGCACCGCGCAGCACCAGGGTCGGCCCGTCGAAGGCGCCCTCTCCCGCCGGCTCTCCCATGATCGTCTCGTAGTCGTCCTGGATCGCGTCGAGGCCGATGCGCAGCCGCAGGATGCCCTCGTCGTCGCGCTCCAGGTTGGTGGCCAGGAAGAGGCGCACCGCGGACTCCTCGACATGCTCGGCGAGCAGCGCGTCGGCCTCGCGGCGATTGGTGGGCTGACCCGTCTCGACGCGGCGCAGGGCGGCGAAGACGCTGTCGTGGTCGTGCCCGTAGGCGAGCGGCGCGATATCGGCGACGATCAGCGAGGCCAGGCGGGACGGGGCCAGCCTGGCCAGGCTGATCGCCACCTTGCCGCCCATGGAGTGACCCAGCAGGTGGGCCTTGGCCACGCCGAGCCGATCCAGCAGGGCGAGGAGGTCCTCGGCCATGGCGTCGTAGCCCATCCCCGCGACATGCGGCGAACGACCATGGTTACGCAGGTCGACGGCTATCACCCGATGCCGGCGCTGCCACTGCTTGAGGTGGGAGCGCCAGTTGTCGGCACTGCCGAGCAGGCCGTGGACGACCACCAGCGGGGTCTCGTCGCCCCCGGTATCGATGTAGTGAAGTGCGATGGGCATCTCAGTCTCCTCGGCTGGGGGTAGAGTCAGATTCGGGCCCGTGCCGCGCCGGGCATCAGGTCGGGGCTGCCCGTCACGGCCACCAGGCGGCGGCTGAGCCAGGCCAGCAGCACGCCATACAGGGGCAGGAAGAACGCCAGGCTGATGCCGAGCTTGATGACGTAGTCGACCCAGGCGATCTCCGGCCAGTTGGCGGCCATGAAGGGATCGGGGCTCTCGTGGAAGGCAATGGAGAAGAAGGCGAAGGTATCGACCAGGTTGCCGAGCACCGTGGAGACCGCCGGCGCCACCCACCAGGCCTTCAGGGTGCGCAGGCGGTCGAAGACCTGCACGTCCAGCAACTGGCCCAGCACGTAGGCCATGAAGCTTGCCAGCGCGATCCGCGCGACGAAGAGATTCCCCTCGCCCAGCCCCTCGAGACCGGCAAAGCCGCCGCGCGGAAAGACCACCGAGACGACATAGGAGATCACCAGCGCCGGCAGCATGACCCTCAGCACGATGGCTCGCGCCGGCTCCTTGCCGAACAGGCGCACGGTGAGATCGGTGGCCAGGAAGATAAAGGGGAAGCTGAAGGCGCCCCAGGTGGTATGGAACCCGAACAGGGTGAAGGGCAGCTGGACCAGGTAGTTGCTGGCGGCGATGACCAGGATATGGAAGGCGACCAGCAGCGCCAGGCAGCGCCGATACTGGGCATCGGAAAGCACGAACATCACGGCATCCTTTTTTGGGGAGGGGTGAGGGAACCCTCGTGTCACGGGAGCCGCCCGTGGGGCGGACGGGCCGGGCATTATACGGCCTGACCCGGCGCCTGGCCATGGCTCGCCCTGCCCCGGAGACGCCGCCGCCCTTCAAGGGCGGCGGCGTCTTGCGGTCGAGGTCAGGCGTCGGCGCGGCTGGCGTCAGATCGGGCGGGCCTCGTGGGCGGTACCCACCGAGCGATCCTTCATGGCCTCGTGCACGTCCTGCAGGCTCGCCGGGTCGTCGATGGTCGAGGGCACGCCGAACTCCTTGCCGTCGGCGATGTTGCGCAGCAACTTGCGCAGGATCTTGCCGGAACGGGTCTTGGGCAGGCGGTCGACCACCAGCACCTGCTTGAAGCAGGCGACGGGCCCGATCTTCTCGCGCACCAGGGCGATCAGCTCCTCCTCGAGCGCGACCTCGTCACCGTCGAAGCCATCCTTGGGAATCACCAGCCCCACCGGCAGCTGGCCCTTGAGGGCATCGTGAATGCCGATCACCGCGCATTCGGCCACGGCGGGATGGGCGCCGACGACTTCTTCCATCTCGCCGGTGGAGAGCCGGTGGCCGGCGATGTTGATGACATCATCGGTGCGCCCCATGATGAACAGGTAGCCATCCTCGTCGAAGTAGCCACCGTCACCGGTCAGGTAGTAGCCGGGGAAGGCCGCCATGTAGGCGCTGTGGAAGCGCTTCGGGTCACCCCAGATACCGCTCAGACAGCCAGGCGGCATCGGCTGCTTGATCACCACGCTGCCCTGCTCCATGGCGCCGACCGGCTCTCCTTCGCGATCCAGGACCTGGACGTTGAAACCGGGCACCGGCACCGTCGCACTCCCCGCCTTGGTGGGCATCGGCTCCAGGCCCTGGAGGTTGGCGGCAATCGGCCAGCCGGTCTCGGTCTGCCACCAGTGGTCGATCACCGGCACGTCCATCAGGTCGTCCAGCCAGTGGAAGGTCGGTGGATCCAGGCGCTCACCGGCCAGGAACAGCGCCTTGAGGCAGGAGAGATCGTACTGGGCCATCAGCCTGGCGTCCGGGTCTTCCTTCTTCATGGCGCGGAAGGCCGTGGGCGCGGTGAAGAAGCTCTTGACCCGGTACTCGCTGATCAGCCGCCAGAAGGCCCCGGCATCCGGGGTCTTCACCGGTTTGCCCTCGTAGACCACGGTGGTGCAGCCGCGCAGCAGGGGGGCATAGACGATGTAGGAATGGCCGACCACCCAGCCCACGTCGGAGGCCGAGAAGAAGACGTCGCCGGGAGCCACGTCGTAGATGGTGTCCATGGAATAGCTCAGTGCCACGGCATAGCCGCCGGTATCGCGCACGACCCCCTTGGGCTTGCCGGTGGTCCCGGAGGTGTAGAGGACATACAGCGGATCGCTGCCCTTGACCGGCACGCAGTCGGCCGGTTCGGCCTTCTCGACCAGGGTTGCCCAGTCGTGGTCGATCGCCCCCAGTTCAACGCGATGCTGGTCGCGCTGGAACACCACGCAGGCCTCGGGCTTGTAGCGGCTCTGCTCGATGGCCGCGTCGATGATCGGCTTGTAGGGCAGCACCCGGTCGACCTCGACCCCGCAGGAGGCGGCGACGACGACCTTGGGCTCGGCATCCTCGATGCGCACGGCCAGCTCGTGGGGGGCAAAGCCGCCGAACACCACCGAGTGCACGGCGCCCAGGCGCGCGCAGGCGTACATGGCGACCAGCGCCTCGGGCACCATGGGCATGTAGATCACCACCCGGTCGCCCTTCTCCACGCCCAGCGCCTTCAAGGCCCCGGCGAAGCGGGCCACCTGGTCACGTAGCTCGGCGAAGGTGAGGGTCCGCTTGCTGTCGGTGACCGGGGAGTCCCAGAAGATGGCCGGCTGATCGCCACGGCCCTGCTCGACATGATGATCGAGGGCGGCATGGCAGATATTGAGCTCGCCATCCACGAACCAGCGAGCATGGCCCGCCGCGTCGTATTCGAGAATGGTCGTGGGCGGGGTGAACCAGGGAATGCGCCTGGCCTGCTCGGCCCAGAAGGCCTCGGGGTGATCAATGGAGCGGCGAAACTCGTCTTGGTACATGCTCATCTGCATCCTGTCAGCAATCGAAGGGGCGTTAATTGTTGACACTCTAGAGCAACTTCGCGGTCCTAACCTCATACCATCGGCTAATCATCGACAAAAGTGCAAGGCATCCGGGCTCAATTGTCGACAACAAGGCGGGCGACGCAGCGGATTCGCCATTGATCCAGCGTTGACTCGGCGACAGACGCCAAGCTGGACTATTATTGAGGATAAGCTGAATCAGGATATGCACGAGCAACTGACGCCACCCGCGAACGGCGGGCTCATGGGAAGGCACTCAACAGCGCAGGCAACCGGCAACCGGGATGCCGGACCTGCCCGGCAGGGGACAGATCATGGGCAATACCAGCGGCGCTGCAGCACGCCTCCTGGAAGGCGGCACAGCGGTTATCGACGAGGCCAGCGCCCTGCTCAAGGCGATGGCCAACGACAACCGGTTGCGGATACTCTGCCTGCTCGACGGCACCGAGCTGTCGGTGACCGAGCTCAACCAGCGACTCTCGCTCAGCCAGTCGGCGCTCTCCCAGCACCTGGCGATCCTGCGTCGCGAGAACCTGGTCAGTACCCGCCGCGAGTCCCAGACCATCTACTACTCCTTGCATGGCAAGCGGGCGAGAACCCTCATCGAGGCCCTCGGCAGCCTGGAATTGGGCGGCAGGCCTTAGGAGCCTGCCGATCAGCGCTTCTGCCAACGCCCGGCATCGAGCATCTCCAGCCCCCGCTCGATGCTCTGCTCCACGCCCCGCGAGACCGCCAGGCCCAGACGGTCGCCGAGGCTGTGCTTCTGTTCCAGCTTCAGGCTGATCACCTGCGCCTGCTGCATGCGCTCGACCAGGTAGGCCTCGCTGGTACCCAGGGCATCCACCAGGCCTCTGGCCAGGGCATCACTGCCGTACCAGATCTCGCCGGTGGCCACCGCCTCGATGTCGAGCCCCGGACGCCGCTCGGCCACATGGCGCTTGAAGAGCTGGTGGGTGGTCTCGAGGTCCTCGAGGAACTTCTCGCGGCCCTCCTCGGTATTCTCACCGAAGACCGTGAGGGTGCGCTTGTAGCGCCCCGCCGTGAGCAACTCCACGTCGATGTCGTGGCGCTTGAGCAGGCGATACAGGTTGGGCAGCTGGGCGACCACCCCGATGGAGCCGATCACCGCGAAGGGGGCGGCTCGCAGCTGGTCGGCCGCGCAGGCCATCAGGTAACCGCCGCTGGCGGCCACCTTGTCGACACACACCGTGCTGGAGAGGCCCGCCTGGCGCAGGCGATCCAGCTCGGCGGCCGCCAGGCCGTAGCCATGCACCAGGCCGCCGGCCGACTCCAGGCGGATCACCACCTCGTCCCCCTGGCTGGCCACCGCCAGCACCGCCGAGACCTCCTCGGCCAGCTGCCCGGTGCCACTGGCCTTGATGTCACCATGGAAATCGAGCACCCAGACCGTCGGCGAGGCCTCCCCTTCCTCCTTGCGACCGCGACGCTCATGTTTCTTGTCATCGCGCCGGAAGGCCTTGGTCAGCCGTTTGCGCGCCCCCGGCTGGCTGGCCGCCAGCTGCATGCGCCGACGGCGGTAACGGCGCGTGCCGTTGAGCTCCTCGAGTCGCAGTCGGGTGCGCTCCCCGGTCTCGCCCCTGACCCGCAGGATCACCGCCACCGCCAGGCCGATGACCACCACCAGGGTCAACAGCTGCGCCACGAACATGCCGAATTCCGTCAGCCACTCGTTCACCGTTTTCTCCTCTGTCCTCGCTGTCCCGACATCCTGCCCGCGGCCTTCCCGCCGGCACAAGGGCGCTTGATTAAAACGATCGTTTCAAATACGCTCTGACACCGGACACCCTCCCCTGCGATCAAGGATCCCCATGTCAGACGCCACCATCGACAAGCTCCAGCGTCGCTTCGACGCCGAGGCCGCCAGCGGCATGCATGAAGTCTTCCAGTTCCACTTCTCCGATGCCGACGACCATTATCTGGTCGTGGACGACGGCACGCTGGACGTCCACGAGGGCGAGCACGACGACCCTTCGGTCAGCCTGAGCATGAGCCGCGAGACCCTCATGGGGGTGATGAACGGCGAGATCAACGGCATGAACGCCTTCATGACCGGCAAGCTCAAGGCCACCGGCAACGTCATGCTGGCCACACAGCTGACCCGCCTGTTCCCCGGCCACTGAGCACTCATCCTGGGGTCAGACCCTTCAGCATCCTAGCCCCGAGGCTCGACCTCCCTGAGGTGGGTCTCGATCAGCGCCCGGGAGATGGAGTAGAGCGGCGGCAGCTGGGGCAGGCGCCGCGGGCTGAACCAGGCGGCATCGGCGATCTCGACGCCGTCGATGCGGATGCGCCGGCTGGCCGCCTCGGCAAAGAACCCCAGCATCAGCGAGTGGGGGAAGGGCCAGGCCTGGCTCTTGTAGTAACTGACGCGCCCCACGCTGAGCCCCACCTCCTCGAAGATCTCGCGGCGCACGGCCTCCTCGGCCGATTCGCCGGGCTCAATGAACCCGGCCAGGGTCGAGTAACGCCCCGGCGGGAAGCGCGGACTACGGGCCAGCAGCAGCGACTCGCCATGGGTGACCAGGGTGATGATGCAGGGCGAGATGCGCGGGTAGTTGCGATGGCCGCACTGCTCGCAATGCATGGCGAACTCGGCATCGAGGCGCCTCGTCGGCGCACCGCAGCGGCCACAGAAGCGGTGGTTGTCGAGCCAGGCCGCCACCTGGAGCGCCGTGGAGACCAGTGGGTACCAGGATTCCGGCAGGCGGGCCAGCCAGGCCCGGGCGTCGAGCCAGTCTTCCCCGGGCTGTGCCTCCAGCGAGAGCGCCACCGGCTCCTCCTGCCACCAGCACAGCGGCTGCATCCGCTCATGCCAGGGCTGGAAGGCTTGCAGCGGACCCTCGTCGACCCCGGGCGCGATGCGCCCCCCGGCCAGGCGAATGACCCGCCCGGCCGCCTCTTCGCTGGGCAGTTCTCGCCGCAGCATCAGGGTGACGGCTCACCGACGGGCAGGCCGGGGTGAGCATCCCAGCGACACTCGCCGGCCGCATCGCGGATACGTTCCAGCTTGGCCCGATGGGCCGCCAGTTCCGCCTCGTCGGGTGGCACCACCCGCAGCTGGCCCGGGGAAAGGGACAGCCGGCGGATGGCTAGCCCCTGCGGCTCACCGGCACGCCCTTGCGAGGTCGCCGAGGCGTCCAGGGAGAGCAGGGTCTGCCCCCCGGTCATGGCCAGGTAGACGTCGGCGAGGATCTCGGCGTCGAGCAGAGCGCCGTGCAGGACACGATGCCCGTTGTCGATCTCGTAGCGCTTGCACAGGGCGTCCAGGCTATTGCGCTGGCCGGGATGCTTGTCGCGCGCCAGGGTCAGGGTATCGAGGATCCGGCAGTGGTCGGCCACCGGACCGAGCCGTGGCTCGCCGCGCCGCGTGTTGAGCCTGCCGAGCTCATGATCGATGAAGCCCACGTCGAAGGGGGCGTTATGGATCACCAGTTCGGCCCCCTCGATGAAGGCCCAGAAGGCATCGGCGACCTCGGCGAAGACCGGCTCCTCGGCCACCCGCTCGTTGGTGATGCCGTGCACGCCCACGGCCTCGGCCTCGATCTTGCGCTCGGGGTTGATGTACTGGTGATAGCGATTGCCGGTAAGGCGGCGGTTGACCATCTCCACCGCCCCGATCTCGATCAGGCGATGGCCGTCACGGGGATCGATGCCGGTGGTCTCGGTATCCAGAATGATCTGACGCATGGCAGTCTCTCGTCGGGTCGCAAGGGAAAAGCGGGACGTCAGGCGCGGGCCCGGTGTTCGTCGATGGCCTGGTTGGCCAGCTCGTCGGCCCGCTCGTTGCCGGGATGGCCACTGTGCCCCTTGACCCAGTGCCACTCGATCGCGTGGCGATGGGTCTCCTCGTGGAGCTCTCGCCATAGCTCGGCATTCTTGACCGGCTGGCGGGAGGCGGTCTTCCAGCCACGCTTGATCCAGTTGTGGATCCACTCGGTGATGCCCTTGCGCAGGTACTCCGAGTCGGTCCACAGCGCCACCCGACAGGGGCACTTGAGCTCGCGCAGCGCCATGATCGCCGCCATCAGCTCCATGCGGTTGTTGGTGGTCTCCGCCTCGTAGCCCTTGAGCGCCTTCTCGTGGTGACCACTGACCAGCAGGGCCCCCCATCCGCCGGGGCCGGGATTACCGCGGCAGGCCCCGTCGGTATAGATCGTCACTGTCTGCGGGGGCTCGGCGTGGCGTCTGTCAGTCACCCTTGCGGTTCCTTTCCGGTTGTGGCCCGACCCGCGTGGCGCTGCCCAGCGCCGGCCCGACCAGGGGGCGGGCCAGCTCGAAGTGCGAGCGCTGCGACTGGGCGAGTTGCGCCCGGCGGCGGGCATGAATCATGTAGCTGTCACCCAGCGGCAAATTGTGGCGCCGCCCGAGGGTCTCCAGTACGGTATTGCGCGGCAGGCTGCCGGGCAGATGAAAACCGCAATAGTCTACCCGCTCTATCTCGAAGTCGACAAACGCCAGCCAGTCGCCAAGCCGCCCGGGAGAGCGCCAGTGGCCTCGCCAGGGCATGCGACGTCGTCTGCCCGGCCAGGCCCGCGAGAGCCCACCGGCGCTCAGCGGACACCAGCCGAAGATGATCAGTCGTCCATTGTCGGCGGTGACACGCGCCGCCTCCTGCAGCATGTGGTGCGGTTCGTCCACCACCTCAAGCAGATGGTGGACCACCACCAGGCTCAGGCTATCATCGGGGAGAGGCAGGGCATCCGGGGGGCACACCAGGGTCGCGTCATGGTCGGCCATCTCGCGGCTCGGTGACCAGCCCAGGGCATGGCGGATCGGGCAGATGTCGCTGAGCACGGGGGCCATGCCCAGCTCCAGACTGTGCTGCCCGACGAGGCGTTCGCAGACCGGCCCCAGGCAGGCGCGCTCGGCCCGCCACAGCGCCTGACCGGCCGTTGAGGCCCAGTAAAGCCGTCCCTCACGGACCAGTCGCGTCAGGGTGTGGGGATCCCGCGAATTTGACATAGTGCCGTTTTCCCTCCACAGTGCCGGATTTTGTAAACCCTATCGCAACGAATCGCGGCAGCGTCTGGCAACGCCTCCGTCAAGGACCCCAAGCCCATGTTGAGCGTGACACCGATACCCGCCTTTAGCGACAACTATATCTGGTTGCTGCGCCAGGACACGAGCCAGGCAGTCTGCGTGGTGGACCCCGGCGATGCAACGCCGGTGATCGAGTGGCTGGAGCGCGAGGGGCTGAAGCTGGGCAGCGTGCTGATTACCCACCATCATCACGACCACACCGGCGGCCTGGCGGAGCTGATCAAGCGCTATTCGCCGCGGGTGATCGGCCCGGACAACCCCGAGATCGAAGGCATCGACGAGCGGGTCGGCGACGGCGACGAAGTACGGGTAATGGGCCGGCTGTTCGAGGTGTACGCCCTGCCCGGCCACACCCTGGATCATATCGGCTTCTTCACGCCGGGCATCCCGCCGCTGCTGTTCAGCGGCGACGTGCTGTTCAGTGCCGGCTGCGGCCGGCTCTTCGAGGGCACCCCGGCACAGCTGCATGCGTCGCTGTCGCGCCTCGAATCCCTGCCCGAGGACACCCTGGTGTTCGCCGCCCACGAGTACACCCTGGCCAACCTGGCGTTCGCCCGCGCCGCCGACCCGGACAACCCCGATGTCGAGGCCGCCGTGGCGGAGTGCCAGCGCGCCCGTGAACTCGACCGCCCCACCCTGCCCACCACCCTGGGTCGCGAACGGCGCATCAATCCCTTCCTGCGCTGCGCCTCGGCCGGCGTGCGCCAGGCCGCGGCGGCGCATGGCGACACCGACAGCGATCTGGCGACCTTCACCACGCTGCGCGCCTGGAAGGATGCCTTCTGAACACGCCGTTGTTGGACGACACGAAGCCTGCCCGTGGCGGCAGGCCCCTGCATGACCAGGAGATCACCTTTCGATGACCTACCACACGACACGTCGACGGATCCTGGGCTTCACCAGCTGTCTCGCGCTGATGGGTTCACTGATGGCCACCACCGGCAACAGCCAGGCCTCACCGACACCCCAGCGCGTATTCAAGGACGATTCGGCCAGCCACACGGCCCAGCCTACCCCGCTTCCTCCGAACCAGAGCTTCTGGGATGCCCTGGCCCTCGAGCCCGGGGATGCCTGGTCGCGCCTCGCCGAGGCCTTCCAGTGGCAGGAGGACGCCGATCAGGCACGCGTGCAGCAGTGGATCGACCACTACCGCCAGAGCCCCCACAACATCGTCGAGATCACCGAGCGCGCCCGGCCCTGGCTCGCCTGGATCACCGCGCGGGTGGAAGAGCGCGGCTTGCCCGGCGAGATCGCCCTGATCCCCTTCATCGAGAGTTCCTTCGACCCCACCGCCCGTAGCCACCGCGGCGCGGCAGGCCTCTGGCAGTTCATGCCCGGCACCGGCAACGCCCTGGGGCTGCGCCGCGGCGGCGGCTACGATGGCCGCCTGGATGTAGCGCGCTCCACCCGTGCCGCCCTGGACTACATCGAGATGCAGGCCGAGCAGTGGTACGAGGGTGACATCGCGCTCTCCCTGGCCGCCTACAATGCCGGTGCCGGCACCGTGAACCGTGCCCGCAGCGCCGCGCTCTCCCGAGGGCAGGCCGGCAGCTATTGGGACCTCGATCTGCCGCGAGAGACCATGGCCTACGTCCCCAAGCTGATTGCCATCTCGGCGATCATCGCCGAACCGGAACGCTACGACGTCGAACTGCCCCAGATCGACGCCGCGCCGGCCGTCGCCGAGGTCCCGGTGACCCGGACGCTGAAACTCGGCGAGGCGGCCCGCCTGGCGGGCGTCTCACGCACAGCGCTGGCCGACCTCAATCCCGGCCTGCTCGGTAACCGGGCCGACCCCCGCCACGTCAAGCGGCTGCTGGTGCCCGCCGACAGTGCCACGCGCATGGTGGCCCGCCTGCGCAGCGATACCCCCGGGCGCACGACTGTCGACGACGAGGTCTACGTGGTCCGCCGCGGAGACAGCCTCTCCGCCATCGCCTCGCGCCACGCCGTGGCGCTGGCTGACCTGGCTCGCTGGAACAGCATCGAGCGGCCCGACGCTTTACAACCGGGCCAACAGCTGACACTTTCCGGTAGTTGATGATCGGGGCCACGCCCCCGCCTGCTACAAGGAACCTGATCGATGCGACACGCTGCCCCTGGCCTGGGCCTGCTGCTGGGCACGTTGCTCGGCGGACCGGCCCTGGCGGCCGCCCCGGCCGATGTACCGACCGTGCACGGACTGGCCCTCTATGGCGACCCGCGCCTGCCGGCGGACTTCGCGCACTTTCCCCATGCGAACCCCGACGCCCCCAGGGGGGGCAGCCTGGTGCGCTCAGCCATCGGTAGTTTCGATTCCACCAACCCCTTCATCATCCGCGGCACCCCGGCCACGGGGCTGACCGAGATCTACGATACACTGCTGACCCAGAACCCCGACGAGCCCTTCTCGATGTATGGCCTGCTCGCCGAGGGCGTACGGCTGGATCCCGAGCGGCAGTGGATCGAATTCGACCTGCACCCCGAAGCACGCTTCCATGACGGCGAGCCGGTCACCGCCGAGGACGTGGTGTTCAGCTTCGAGACCCTGACGGAGAAGGGCCAGCCCTTCTACGGCGCCTACTATGCGGACGTCGCGGGAGTTCGCGCCGTGGATGAGGACACGGTGCACTTCGACCTGGCCGACAGCGAGTCCCGTGAGCTGCCGCTGATCATCGGCCAGCTGCCGATCCTGCCGGCCCACTTCTGGCAGGAGCGTGACTTCGAAGCCACCACCCGCGATGCCCTGCTCGGCTCCGGCCCCTACCGCATCGGCGAGGTGGAGCCGGGACGGCGCATCGTCTACCAGCGCGTCGACGACTACTGGGGACGGGACCTCCCGGTGAACCGGGGCCGCCACAACGTCGAACGGCTGGTCTACGACTACTACCGCGACCAGACGGTGGCCCTCGAGGCCTTCAAGGCCGGCAACCTCGACATGCGCATCGAGACCAGTGCGCGGAACTGGGCCACCGCCTATGACTTCCCGGCCCTGGCAGAGGGGTTCGTCAAACGGCTCGAGGTGCCGGACGGCCAGCCCGCCGGGATGCAGGCCTACGTGATGAATCTGCGCCGCGACAAGTTCCAGGACGTTCGGGTCCGCGAGGCCCTCAACCTGGCCTTCAACTTCGAGTGGCTCAACCGCAATCTCTTCTACGGCGCCTACCAGCGCACCGAGAGCTACTTCGCCAACTCCGAGATGGCCGCCGAGGGCCTGCCGAGCGAGGCCGAGCTGGCCCTGCTCGAGCCTCACCGCGAGGCCCTGCCCGAGCGGGTCTTCGCAGAACCCTTGCCCATCGAGCATCCCGAGCAGATGCGTCCACGGCTCGCCAGGGCATTGGAGCTGCTGAACGAGGCAGGCTACGTGGTGCGTGATGGCGTCATGACCCACCTCGATTCCGGTGCGCCGCTGAAGCTGGAGGTACTGCTCTTCGACACCCAGTTCGAGCGGGTCGTGCAGCCGCTGCTGCAGAACCTGGCCAAGATCGGCATCCAGGGTGATATTCGCATCGTCGACGTCAACCAGTACCTCAACCGGCTGCGCAGCTTCGACTTCGACATCATCGTCGGCAGCTTCCCCCAGTCGGCCAACCCCGGCAACGAGCAGCGCGACTTCTGGACCAGCGAATATGCCGAGGTTCCCCAGAGCCGCAACCTGATCGGGCTCAGCAACCCGGTGGTCGACGACCTGGTCGACACCCTGATCGCCGCCGACTCCCGGGAGGCGCTGGACACCGCCGCCCGAGCGCTGGACCGGGTGCTGCGCTGGGGCTTCTACGTGATTCCCCAGTGGCACCTCGGGAAGACACGCATCGCCCTGTGGGACAAGTTCGGCTGGAAGGAGCCCTTCCCCGCGTACAACCTGGACCTGGCCGCCTGGTGGGTGGATCCCGAGCGCGGCGCCGAGATCGAGACCCGTCAGCGCAACCGCTGAAGGTGCATGACCGGTGGCCGGTTCGCCGGCTGCCATCATCCGTGGAGTAAGGATACGCTGTGGCCCGCTATGTACTGCGCCGCCTGCTGCTGATGATCCCCACCCTGCTGGGGATCATGCTGCTCAACTTCATCATCGTCCAGGCCGCCCCGGGCGGTCCCATCGACCAGGTGCTGGCCCGCTTCCAGGGGCTCTCGAGCCAGGCGAGCACCCGCATGGAAGGGGGTGGCGGAGACGTCGCGTCGGGCGGCGAGTCGCGAGGCGCCCGGGGCATTCCGCCCGCCTTCATCGAGAAGCTCGAGGCCCAGTTCGGGTTCGACCAGCCCGCCCATGAGCGCTTCCTCGGCATGATCGCCGACTACGCCACCTTCGATTTCGGCGAGAGCTTCTTCCGCGACGAGCAGGTCACCACCCTGATGCTCGAGCGGCTTCCCGTATCGATCTCGCTGGGGCTGTGGACCACGCTGGTGGTCTATCTGGTATCGATCCCGCTGGGCATTCGCAAGGCGCTGCAACATGGTTCACGCTTCGACGTCTGGAGCTCGGGACTGGTGATCGTCGGCTATGCCATCCCCGGCTTCCTGTTCGCCATCCTGCTGATCGTGCTGTTCGCCGGCGGCAGCTACTGGGACCTGTTTCCGCTGCGCGGCCTCACCTCCCCGGACTTCGGCGAGCTCTCCGCCTGGGGCAAGGTCAAGGACTACCTCTGGCACATCACCCTGCCGGTGATCGCCTCGGCGATCGGCAGCTTCGCGACCCTGACCATGCTGACCAAGAACAGCTTCCTCGACGAGGTCCACAAGCAATATGTGCTCACCGCGCGTGCCAAGGGGGCCAGCGACCGACGAGTGCTCTACGGCCACGTCTTCCGCAACGCCATGCTGATCATCATCGCCGGGCTGCCGGCCGCCCTGGTCGGCATCTTCTTCACCGGCTCGCTGCTGATCGAGGTCATCTTCTCGCTCAACGGCCTGGGCCTGTTGGGCTTCGAGGCGGTAATGCAGCGCGACTACCCGGTGATCTTCGGCACCCTCTACCTCTATACCCTGATCGGCCTGGTCCTGAAGCTGATCTCCGACCTGACCTATGTGTGGGTGGACCCGCGCATCGACTTCGAGACACGGGAGTCCTGATTCGATGTCACTGATCTCGCGCGATCTCTCACCCATCACGCGTCGTCGCCTGGCGGTGTTCCGCGACAACCGCCGGGCCCGGCTCTCGCTGTGGGTCTTCGCGGTTCTCTTCGTCGTCAGCCTGGTGGCCGAGATAATCGCCAACGACCGGCCCATCGTCATGCAGTACCAGGGACAGTGGTACCTGCCGGTCCTGGTGGACTATCCCGATACCGAGTTCGGGGGCTTTTTGCCCAGCCCCGCCGACTACCGCGACCCCTTCGTGCGCGACGAGATCATGGCCAACGGCTGGATGCTCTGGCCGCCGATCCCGTTTTCCTACGAGACCCTGGACATGGCGCTCGACCATCCGGCCCCGTCACCGCCCACTACCCGGCACTGGCTGGGCACCGACGACCAGGGCCGCGACGTCATGGCCAGGGTGATCTATGGCTTTCGGCTCTCGGTGATCTTCGCGCTGGTGCTCACCGCGGGATCGCTGGTGCTGGGGGTGCTGGCCGGCGGCATCCAGGGCTACTTCGGCGGCAAGGTGGACCTGATCGGCCAACGCTTCACCGAGATCTGGTCGGGGCTGCCGATGCTCTTCCTGCTGATCATCCTGGCCAGCCTGGTGGAACCCAACCTCTGGTGGCTGCTGGGCATCATGCTGCTGTTCTCCTGGCTGGGGCTGGTCGACGTGGTACGTGCCGAGTTCCTGCGCGCCCGGAATCTCGAGTATGTGCGCGCTGCTCGGGCCATGGGCCTGCCCTCGCATTTGATCATGTGGCGCCACGTGCTGCCCAATGCCATGGTGGCGACCCTGACCTTCATCCCCTTCCTGTTCACCGGGGCCATCACCACCCTCACCGCTCTGGACTTCCTGGGGTTCGGCCTGCCCCCGGGCTCACCGTCCCTGGGCGAACTGGTCGCCCAGGGCAAGAATAACCTGCAGGCCCCGTGGCTAGGCATTACCGCCTTCGTCACCCTCTCGGTCATGCTCTCGCTGCTGGTGTTCATCGGCGAGGGGCTGCGCGATGCCTTCGACCCCCGGCATATCCAACATGCCGCCAGCCCGAGGACGCCCCGCGATGCCTGAGCCCCTGCTGCGACTCGACGACCTGACCATCGCCTTCGACGACGCCAGCGTGGTCGACCGGCTGTCGATCACGGTGAATCGCGGCGAGACCCTCGCCCTGGTCGGGGAATCCGGTTCCGGCAAGTCGGTCTCGGCGCTCGGCGCCATGAACCTGCTGCCTCCCAATGCGCGGGTCGAGGGCAGGCGCCGGCTGGGCGATACCGACCTCACCACCCTGTCCGACCGGGGCTGGCGAGGCCTGAGGGGCGGCCGGGTAGGCTTCATCTTTCAGGAGCCCATGACCTCGCTCAACCCACTGCACCCCATCGGCAAGCAGATCGGCGAGACCCTGCGCCTGCACCAGGGGCTGACTGGCAGGTCCGCCCGGGCGCGCACCCGGGAACTGCTGGAGCAGGTCCGGCTGCCGCGTGCCGGAGAACTGCTGGATGCCTGGCCGCACCAGATCTCCGGCGGCCAGCGCCAGCGGGTGATGATCGCCATGGCGATTGCCAACGGCCCCGAGCTGCTGATCGCCGACGAGCCCACCACCGCGCTGGATGTCACCGTGCAGCAGGAGATCCTCGCCCTGCTCGCCGAACTGCGCGATGCCCACGGCATGGGCATGTTGTTCATCACCCACGACCTCAACCTGGTGCGCCGCCATGCCGACCGCATCTGCGTGCTGCATGCCGGCCGCGAGCAGGAAACCGGCCCGGTGGCCGAGGTCTTCACCCAGCCCCGCAGCGACTACACCCGGCAGCTGCTGGAGGCCGAACCCGCAGGACGCCCGGCCTTCGTCGCGCGGGTCGCCCCACTGCTGAGCGCCCGGGGGGTCGGGGTCCGCTTCCCGCGCCCGGCACGCCTGTTCGCCCGACGCCCGCCCCCCTTCGAGGCGGTCAAGCCGCTGGACCTCCATGTAGCGCCCGGCGAGACCCTGGGCATCGTCGGCGAATCCGGTTCGGGCAAGACCACCCTGGCCCTCGCGCTGCTGCGCCTGGGCCAGGGCAGCGGCGAGATCGAGTTCGACGGCATTCGCCTCGACCAGCTGACCGGCAACGCCCTGCGACGCCAGCGCCGCAGCCTGCAGGTGGTGTTCCAGGACCCCTATGGCTCGCTTTCGCCGCGGCTGCCGGTCTTCGACATCGTCAGCGAAGGGCTGCGTTTCCATCACCCCGAGCTCACCAGCGCCGAGGTCGACCGCCGCGTGCGCACCACCCTGCGCGAGGTGGGCCTGCCCGAGGCGTGCGCCTCCCGTTACCCACACGAGTTCTCCGGCGGCCAGCGCCAGCGCATCGCCGTGGCACGGGCGATCATCCTCGAGCCACGGCTGGTGGTGCTCGACGAGCCCACCTCGGCGCTGGATCGCAGCGTCCAGAAGCAACTCGTCGAGCTGCTGCGCGACCTCCAGGCCCGGCGTCGACTCAGCTACCTGTTCATCAGCCATGACCTGGCGGTGGTGCGGGCCATGGCCCACCGGGTGCTGGTCCTCAAGGACGGCGAGGTGATGGAACAGGGCGACTGCCTGCAGGTCCTCGAGAATCCCGCCTGCGACTACACCCGGGCCCTGGTCGCGGCCGCCGGGCTTGCCCCGCGCGAGTGAGCCGAACACTGGGCCGCCGATGATGGCCTGGGCAGCGATGCCCCAGCCAAGGTGAGGCTTGCGGCATCTTGCGGCACTCGAGCTCCCTTACTCCCTTACTCCCTTACTCCCTGACTCTGGTCTTTGCTACCAATTGCACAGGAAAGATAACGGTATAAAAAGCGTCGCGCCCGATAAGGTCATATCGCCTGCCGCGGGGCGTTGACAAGGCAGGCATCCGCCAGGGGTTACGCTGGGTTACACTGCCGTCCTGATCCGAGGCCTCAGGACAACATGCGCACACTCCTCTCCTCCCTGCTCGGGACCCTGTTTCTGGCGTTGCTGCTGGCCGCCCCCGCCTGTGCCGGGCCCGCCCCGCTGGCACTCGACGAGGGCTGGGAATATCGCTGGGGGGACTCTACCTTCCAGGCCGACGGCACCCCGGCCTGGGTCGCCGAACCAGCATCGTCGGGCGAGTGGCAGCCAATCGCCTTCCCCTCCAACCCGCCCGGTCGCGGTGGCAGCAAGCACGCCTGGTTCCGCATCACCCTGCCCGAGGGCGAGTGGCGCGACCCGGTGCTCTACATCTACAGCGTCGACCTGATCACCCAGGCCTGGCTGGAGGACGAGCTGATCTATCAGTACGGGCACTTCGATGCTCGCGGAGAAGGGCGATTCGAGGGCTGGCCCTGGCACATGATCAGCCTGCCCGAGGCCTTCGCGGGCAAGACCCTCTACTTCCGCGTCTTCTCCGACTACACCGACATCGGCCTGTGGGGCGAAGTCAAGCTGATGGACCGCCTCGACCTGCTGCACTATATTTTCGAACGTTCCGCCGGCGACCTGGTCGTCAGCGCCTTCCTGCTGCTGCTGGCCCTGCTCGCCTTCATCTTCGCCCTCGTGCAGGCCGACCGGCGAAGCTTCTTCGGTATCGGGCTATTCGCCCTGGCCGCGGGCAGCATGCTGCTGGCCGAGACGCAGGCCAGCCAGCTGCTGCTGGACATCCCCTTGCTATGGGACTACCTGGCCGCCGTCGGCTACTACACCCTGCCGGTGGCCATGGGGCTGATGCTGGAGCACTGGTTCGTCGCGCAACGTCCGACGCTGCTGCGGCGCATCTGGCAGCTACACCTGGGCTACCTGGTGATGGCGCCGGGACTGGCCCTGGCCGGCATCATCGACCTCTCCAGCACCTTCCCGCCCTTCGATGCTCTGCTGCTGGTCAGCCTGCTGGTGATGTTCACGACCATCGTCGTGCACCTGGGCGCCCTCAACGCCGAGCAGAAACTGATCATCACCAGCTATGGGCTCTTCGCCCTGCTGCTGCTGGTCGACATGGCCGTGGCCCACGGCCTGCTGCCCTGGCGCCGTGTTCCCGTGAGTGTCGCCGCGCTGGGCTTCGCGATGGCCATCGTGATGATCTCGCTATGGCACTACCGACATACCCAGCACGAGCTACACCGGCTCAACCTCTCCCTCGAGAAGCAGGTCACCGAGCGCACACGAGCGCTGGAGAAGATGGTCGAGAAGCTGCAGGGCTACTCCTACCAGGACGCCCTGACCGGGCTGCACAACCGCCGCTACTTCGACGAGCTGCTCGAGCACGAGGCGGCGGTCGCGCGCCGACAAGGCACGCCGTTGACCCTGGCGATGATCGATATCGACCACTTCAAGCGGTTCAACGACCGTGAGGGGCACGAGGCGGGAGATACCGTGCTGGTCGGCGTGGGACGGGTGCTGACCCATCACTTCCGCGACGCCGACGTGGTCTGCCGGATGGGCGGCGAGGAGTTCGTCATCATCATGCCGGGGGCCACCGCGGCCATCGCCCAGGCGCGCCTCGCCGAGCTGCTGGAGATCCTGAGCCGGACGCGCTTCCGTCACCGCGACCGGGTGCTCGGGCCGCTGTCGATCTCCTGCGGCATCGCCACCTACCCCGAGCATGCCGGCGACCCGCTGACGCTGATCGGGCTCGCCGACAAGGCGCTCTACTCGGCCAAGCACCGCGGTCGGGCGAGGATCGAGACCTACGCCTGACGCCTCCTCGCACCAACGGGCCGGGCTCAAAACAGCGCCACTTCCTCCTCGCTGAGTTCACGCCACTCGCCGGGTGCCAGCTTGCCGAGGAACAGCGGCCCGATCGACTCGCGGTGCAGGGCCACCACATGGTGGCCGATGGCCGCGAACATCCGCTTGACCTGATGGTACTTGCCCTCGTACAGGGTCAACTCGGCCACGCGGGGTGAGCGCATGGCCAGCTCTGCGGGACGCGTCGGCTTCTCTTCCCCGTCGAGCAGCACCCCCTCGGCGAAACGGGCCACGGCCTCGTCCCACGCGGCCCCGTCCAGCGGCTCGGCGAGCGTGACCTCATAGACCTTGCCGCAGCGCCGCTTCGGCGAGGTGACCCGATGGGACCATTGGCCATCGTCGGTGAGCAGCACCAGGCCGGTGGTGTCGACGTCCAGCCGGCCCACCGTCTGCAGCCGCTCCACATGGGGCAGGTCGACCCGTTCGCGGACCAGCGGGTAGAGGCCGCGACGGGCACTGCATTCGACCCCCTCGGGCTTGTGGAGCATCACGTAGCGCAGGCCGACCAGGGCCAGGCGCTCGCCGTTCCAGGTGACGCGACTGTGCTCGTCGACCTGGGTGGCGGGGTTCTTGATCACCTCGCCGCCCACCAGGACCTCCTCGCGGTGCAGGGCCTTCTTGGCCAGGCTGCGTGTCAGGTCGGTGGTCTCGCAGAGGAAGCGGTCCAGACGCATCAGTAGCCCACCCCGTCGGCGAGGCCGAAGTGGTCGGCGTCGCGCCAGGCGGGAAACTTCTCGCGGAAGCTGCGCAACTCCTCGAGCGACAGGCTGCCGGTCTTCAGGAAGGGGGTGTCCCGGGGCGCGTCGAGCAGCGCCTCCCCCTTGGCATCGACCAGCATCGAATCCCCGGCATAGGTCATGCCCTTGGCATCCTCGCCGACCCGATTGACGCCGATCACCGGGCTGAGGTTCTCGATGGCCCGGGCCTGCAGCAGCACCCGCCAGGGGTGGCGACGCGGCGCCGGCCAGTTGGCCACGCAGAGCAGGGCGTCATACTCGAAGTGCTCGTCGGGCCCCGGCTGCTGGCGCAGCCAGACGGGGAAGCGCAGGTCGTAGCAGACGCTGAGCAGGATCCGGAACCCCTTGAGCTCGACGATTACCCGCTCGTGGCCCATGGCGTAGCGTTCATGCTCCCCGGCCATGCGGAACAGGTGACGCTTGTCGTAGGTGACCAGGCTGCCGTCCGGGCGCGCCCAGACCAGGCGGTTGAAGTAGTCGCCGTGCTCCACCACGGCGACACTACCGGTGACCACGCAGCCCCGGCGGGCCGCCTGAGCCTGCAGCCAGGCCACGGTACGACTCTCGGCCATGGGCTCGGCCATCTCGCGGGAGTTCATGGTAAAGCCGGTGGCGAACATCTCCGGCAACACGATCAGGTCGGTGTCGTCGGCACTCAGCTCGCCCAGGGTCTCCTCGAGCATCCGGCAGTTAGCGTCGGGGTCTTCCCAGCGCAGGTCACACTGCACCAGGGTGGTTCTCAATTCGCTCATAGGGGGACTCCCGTCCAGGTAATATGCCCGGTCACAGCCTACCCCAGGTGCCCCGTCATCGTCAGCCGCCGGGCAGGGCCCATGGCGGCCACGCGAGTAGCCTGCTAATGTCTAGGCGTTTCGCTTCGAGGCCGTCATGTCCCACTACCCCACCTCTGCTCCGCACCAGGAAACCGGCAAGGGCGTCGCCTTCGGCCTGGCCGCCTATGTGGCCTGGGGCTGCTTCCCGCTGTTCTTCGCCCTCTTCCAGGGCGTTCCCGCCTTCGAGATCCTGCTTCACCGGGTGATCTGGTCCTGCCTCTTCCTGGTCGGGCTGGTCACCCTGCTCGGCCGCTGGGCCCCGATCCGCCGGGCCCTTGCCGAGCCGAGGCGCCTCGGCCGGGTACTGGGTTGCGCCCTGCTCATCGCCCTGAACTGGGGGCTCTACATCTATTCGGTGGAGACCCGGCATGTCCTGCAGGCGAGCCTGGGCTACTTCATGACGCCGCTGGTCAACGTGGGGTTGGGCATGCTGGTGTTGCGCGAGCGCATGGCGCGCCTGCAGGGCGTGGCGGTGGGCCTCGCCGCCCTGGCCATCGCGATCCAGCTGGTGATGCTGGGCGAGCTGCCCTGGATCAGCCTGGCCCTGGCCTTCTCCTTCGGCACCTATGGCCTGCTGCGCAAGCAGGTGCCGCTGGACGGCCTGTCGGGGCTGTTCGTCGAGACCCTGCTGCTGCTGCCCCTGGCCCTGATGGCGCTGGGCTGGCTCACCCAGGCCGAGCTCTCCCACTTCCTCGGCGATGGCCGCACCACCGCCCTGCTGGTGGCCAGCGGCGTGATCACCGCCTTGCCCCTGCTGGCGTTTGCCGGGGCCGCGCGCCGGCTGCGCCTGGCGACGCTCGGCTTCTTGATGTACCTCAACCCGACCATCCAGTTCGTCATCGCCCTGCTGGTGTTCCATGAGCCCCTGGCACCGGTGCAGCTCGCCACCTTCGTGCTGATCTGGACCGGGCTGGCCCTCTACTCCTGGTCGGCCTGGCGGTCACGCCCTCGGGAAGCGGGTGCCCCCGCCACCTCGTCGCGTTGACCCGCCCCCGGGGCCGCGGCCTGTCAAGCCGGGCGCCCGTGTCGCCTGACCCGCGCCTTTCCGCTACCATCGCGGAATGACTCCCACACCTCCTCGCGCCGCAAGACCACGCCTGCTGCTGGTCGGCGCCGGGCATGCCCACCTGCACCTGATCCGACATCGCCAGCGTCTCGAGGGCGCCGAGGTCACCCTCGTCGACCCCGGCAGCTTCTGGTATTCGGGGCGGGCCACCGGCATGCTCGGCGCCCACTACACGGCCGCCGAGGATCGCCTGGATCCGACCCGGCTGGCGGCCCGCTACGGCGTTAAGGCCCTGCGGGGCCGCCTGGTGCACCTCGACCCGGAGGCGCGAACCGCCCGGCTGGAGGACGGTCGCGAGCTCGACTTCTCGCTGCTCTCGCTGAACCTGGGGTCGCGCACGCCCTGTCCCGCACGGCGCACGCCGGGTCCGCGTGTCTGGGCGGTCAAGCCGTTCCCGCGCCTGCTCGCCCTGCGCCACTGCCTGGAAAAGGAGTTCTCAAATGGCCTCACCCCTCGGCTGGTCGTCGTCGGGGGTGGCCCAAGCGGCGTGGAGGTGGCCTGCCAGCTGCGCGAACTGGCCAGGCGCCATGCCGCCCGCCCCGAGATCCTGCTGGTGAGCCGCGGCGAGCGGCTGCTGGAGGGCGCCCCCGCCGGGGCCGTGCGCTGGCTGATGCGCCAGCTCGAGCGCCGCGAGATCCGGGTCCGCTTCGGCCTCGACGTCACCGGCCATGCCACCGGCGGCGTGACCTTCGCCACCCAGACCAATGCCTGGGGCGAGGACAGCCTGCAATGGCTGGCGGCGGACCATGTCGTGCATGCCGCGGGACTGGCCCCGCCCGAGGTGGTCGAACGGCTGCGCCTGCCGCTGATTCCCGGGCGTGGCCTGGCCGTGGAGGCCACCCTGCAGAGCCCCGGCCATCCCGACATCTTCGCCGCCGGGGACTGTGCGGCCATGCTCCACCACGAACTGCCGCGCCTGCGCATCCACGGCATCCGCCAGGCCCCGGTGCTGCTCGACAACCTGGCGGCGCGCCTTGCCGGTGCTCCCCCGAGACCTTATGTTCCCCAGCGGCTGGCCCTGGCGATTCTCGACCTGGGCGCCGGCCAGGGACTCGCCATCCGCGGCCACCGCTGGTGGGGCGGTCGCCTGGCCCTGGCCGGGAAGCGGCGACTGGATCGCCGCTTCCTTCGCCCGTTTCGGCCTTGAGGGAGGGAGCCGGCCCCACGGCTCGCTCGTCACTTCCCTTCATGTCCTTCTGTGTTGTCGTGGGTATTCACTATTTCACCCGATGCTAACCAACCCTGAACCCGGCGACCAATATCGTTTAGTCTGGTAGCCACGCCTCGGGGCCGTTCCCGTCGACCCTGCCACCGACATGGCGAGTAAGGATGCTCAAGCGCTACTTCCCGATCCTCACCTGGCTACCCCACTACACCCGGAGACTGGCCGGCGCCGACCTGCTGGCCGGGGTGATCGTCACGGTGATGGTGATTCCCCAGTCGCTGGCCTATGCCCTGCTCGCCGGCCTGCCGGCGGTGGTCGGCCTGTATGCCAGCATCCTGCCGGCCATCGCCTACGCCCTGCTCGGCACGAGCCGCACCCTGGCCGTGGGCCCGGTGGCGATCATCGCCTTGATGAGCGGTGCGGCCCTCTCCGGAGTGGCCGCCCCGGGGACCTCGGACTACCTGCAGGCGGCCCTGGTGCTGTCGCTGCTCTCCGGGCTGATGCTCACGGCGATGGGCCTGCTGCGCCTGGGCTTCTTCGCCAACTTCCTGAGTCACCCGGTGATCGCCGGGTTCCTCTCCGCCTCGGCGGTGCTTATCGCCGCCAGTCAGTCCGTCCATCTGCTGGGCATCGAGGCGAGCGGCTTCACGGCGCTGGCGCTGCTTATCAGCATCGCCGGCGAGCTGGGGCAGACCCACTGGCCGACGCTGTTGCTCGGCCTCGGCTGCCTGGCTTTCCTGATCGGGATGCGACGCTACGGGGAACGGATGTTGCGGGCGCTGAAGTTGCCGAAGGGGCTCGCCTCCCTGCTGGCCCGGGCCGGCCCGGTGATCGCGGTGGTCGTGACGACGCTGCTCAGCTGGTGGCTGGGGCTCGCGGAGCGCGGCGTGGCGGTGGTCGGCGCCATTCCCGGGGGGCTGCCACCGCTGAGCCTGCCGCCGCTGGACCTGCCGCTGTGGCGCGCCCTGCTGATTCCGGCCCTGCTGATCAGCGTGGTGGGCTTCGTCGAATCGATCTCCATGGCCCAGATGCTGGCGGCCAAGCGTCGCGAGCGGATATCGCCCAACCAGGAACTGGTGGGCCTGGGCGGCGCCAACCTGGCCGCGGCCTTCTCCGGGGGCATGCCGGTCACCGGGGGGCTGTCGCGCACGGTGATCAACTTCGAGTCCGGGGCTCGCACGCCCATGGCCGGCCTCTTCGCGGCGCTAGGCATCGGGGCGGCGACCCTGGCGCTGACCCCCTTGCTGCAGCACCTGCCCATCGCCACCCTGGCGGCGACCATCACCGTCTCCATCCTGACCCTGGTGGACATCCCCCTGGTGCGCCAGACCTGGCGTTACTCGCGCAGCGACTTCTCGGCCATGGCGGTGACCATCGTGCTGACCCTGGTGGAAGGGGTCGAGGCCGGCATCATCGCGGGCGTACTGCTCTCCATCACCCTCTTCCTCTACCGCACCAGCCGCCCGCACAGCGTGCTGGTGGGACGCATCGACGGCACCGAGCACTTCCGCAGCATCCAGCGCCACGCGACCGAGACCGTCAGCCACCTGGCCATGCTGCGCATCGACGAGAGCCTCTACTTCGCCAATGCCCGCTACCTCGAGGACACCGTCTACGCGCTGGTGGCGAGCCGTCCGGAACTCGAACACGTGGTGCTGATCTGCTCGGCGGTCAACCTGATCGATGCCTCGGCGCTGGAGAGCCTGGACGCCATCAATGCCCGGCTCGAGGACTCCGGGGTCACCCTGCACCTGGCCGAGGTCAAGGGGCCGGTGATGGACCGGCTCAAACACAGCGACTTCCTCGATGACCTCACCGGGCGGGTCTTCCTCAGCACCTATGCCGCCTGGGTCGAGCTGAAGCGCCCCCCAGAGACGACCTGACCGAGCCGTCAGCCGACCTCCACCTGCTCCTTCACCTTGTCGACGATATAGCGTCCGATGGGCAGGGCCGAGGTGGCCGCCGGTGACGGTGCGTTGCAGACGTTGACGGTGCGCCGCGTGTTGACGAACAGGAAGTCGTCGATCAGATGCCCGTCGCGGGAGACCGCCTGGGCGCGCACTCCGGCCGGCCAGGGCTGGAGGTCATCGAGAGTCAGCTCCGGACAGTAACGGCGCACCAACGCCAGATAACGGCGACGGGAGAAGGAGTTGCGCAGCTCCGCCAGCCCCGGTCGCACATTGCTGGCCAGCATCCGCCACACCCCCGGATGGCTGAAGAGCCGTGCCAGGTCCGGCAGCGAGACATCCGACTTGCGATACCCCTCGCGGGCCAGCGCCAGCACGGCATTGGGGCCAAGGGTGACACCGCCGTCGACCATCGGCGTCAGGTGCACGCCGAGGAAGGGCATGGCCGGATCGGGGATCGGGTAGACCAGGTGCTTGACGATCCCGTCACGCGTCTGCGGCAGGCGGAAGTACTCGCCGCGGAAGGGGCAGATGATGAAGCCGGGATTGCGCCCCAGCATCCTCACGACGCGATCGGCCATCAGCCCCGCGCAGGAGATCAGGTAGCGGGTGGAGAACTCGTCATCGCGGGTCCTGACCACCACCTCGCCGGGGCGCTCGTCGATCCTGGTGACCTCCTGATCGAAACGGACCATCCCACCGCGATGCTCGAACTCCTCGGCCATGGCCAGGGTGACCTTGGAATAGTCGACGATGCCGCTGGATGGCACGAAGAGGGCCCCGGCACCTTTGATCGCCGGCTCACGCTCGCGAAGCGCCTCGGCGGATAGCCACTCCCGCTCGAGACCGTTGGCGCCGGTTCGCTCCCAGAGCCCCTGCATGCGCTGAAGCTCGAGGTCGTTGGTGGCCACCAGCAGCTTGCCGCAGATGCGGGTCTCGATGCCGTGGGCCTCGCAAAACGCCCGGGTGGCCCGGTTCCCCTCGCGGCAGAAGCGCGCCTTGAGGCTGCCGGGGGCATAATAGACCCCGGCATGGATCACACCGCTGTTGCGGCCGCTCTGGTGGCGGGCCGGGCCCGACTCCTTTTCCAGCAACAGGATGCGGCGGTCGGGAAAGCTCTCGCTCAGCTGCATGGCGGTGGACATGCCGAGGATACCCCCGCCGATGATGATGAAGTCGTACAAGGCTCACCTCGGTGATGACAGGCATGTGACCGGAGAATATCCATGATTCCGGCCTCTTTCCATTTTTCGATGTTCCACGGCACGATTCACCACAGTGGCGATGATTAGGTATGATGTCAGCCACATTCGGAACGACAGCGCGCCATGGACATCTCCTCGAAACAGAACCTGGGCATCAGTGCCTATCACTGGCTGAAACGCGACATCATCCGCGGCGACTTCATGCCCGGTGAGAAGCTGTTGATGAGCGGTCTCAAGGCGCGTTACGGGCTGGGCATCGGCCCCCTGCGCGAGGCCCTCTCGCAACTGGTGGCCGAGCGCCTGGTGGTGGCCATCAGCCAGCGTGGCTATCGGGTGGCGCCCATGTCGCTGTCGGAACTCGCCGACCTCTATGACGCCCGGGCCCAGCTCGAGGGGCTGATCCTGGAGCTCGCCATCCAGCGGGGCGACGACGACTGGGAGGCCGACATCCTGGCCAAGGCCCATACGCTGGCCAAGGTGACGGAGGTCAACAGCGCCGAGGAGCTGCTCGACGTCTGGGACACCCGCCACAAGGTGTTCCATACCGCCATCGCCGCCGGCTGCAACTCCCCCCACCTACTGAAGCTCCGCGACAGCCTGTTCGATCAGGTGGAGCGCTACCGCCATCTCTGGCTACGCGAGACCGTCTTCTCCGCTGAGGCCCTGGAGCGCAAGCGGCGCGAACATGCCGCCCTGGTGGAGGTCATCCTCTCCCGCGACGCCCCGCGCGCCGCCGAGATGATGCGCGAGCACTTGATGACGCCGGTCCCCATCATCACCGAAGTCATGCGCCGGCGGGGACTGGCCTGAGGCCGCATCTGCCCTGTTGAGGCCAGGTCTCCCATTGCTCGGCTGACAGCTGTCATACCGCCGTCATCACCAGGCATGAAACTTGCCGTCAGGCATCTCCAGACGACCTGCCAATGTTACACTCAGGATACATTCCATGCGCCCGGGGACCCGGCGCCAGCCCCAGGAGACAGACCATGCCCCACCTGCTGCGATTCCCCCGCGACCTGGAAGCCCGCCTCGAGCGTGCCAGCCACCACACCGGCATCACCAAGGCCGAGTTGATCGAGCGCCTGGTGCAGGACGGCCTGGCCGAGCTGGAGACCCAACTGCTCATCGAGGGTACCGCGACACCCCGCGTCGAGCGCAGCATCGACCAGCTGCTGCGCGAGAGCGGCCTGGGGGCCTGAGGTGCCATCAGCGGGCGAAACCGGCGCGGAAGCGCCGGTAGGCTTCCAGCGCCCGATCGGTCGAAACCGCCTTCAGCCACACCTCCTGCCCCGGCAGGCACTGGGCCAGCCGTGAGCAGGCCAGCGGCGTGAGTGCCCCGAGGCGAGGATAGCCGCCGATGGTCTGGCGGTCATTGAGCAGGGCAATGGGCTGGCCGTCGGGGGGCACCTGCACCGCCCCCAGGCCGATCCCCTCGGAGATCATGCTGGCCATCCGGCAATCAAGCCGCGGGCCGGTCAGGCGCACGCCCATGCGATCGGCCCGATCGTCCACCCGCCAGGGCGCATTGAACGCCAGGAAGAGACTCGCCCCGCTGAACTCGCTTATCTGGGCGCCCGGCAGCAGCGCCAGCTCGGCCGGCCGGCGATAGTCGAACGGCGCCTCCCCGGGGGCCTCGCGGGTGGCGCAAGCGCGACGCGGCGTGACCTGCAGGCAATCTCCCGCGGCCAGCCGGTGTCCCTGGCCATCATGGCCGCCCAGCCCCTCGCGCACCACACAGGCCACACTGCCCAGCACCGGCTGTGCCGCGAAGCCACCGGCCACCGCCAGGTAGGCCCTCAGGCCGTTGACCGGCGCACCGAAGGCGAGCCGCTGGCCCGCCTTGACGGACAGCGAGCGCCAGCCGGCGAGCGGCTCGCCGTCCAGGGTCGCCGACAGGTCCGCCCCCGCCACGGCCAGCACCAGGTCCCGTTCGGCCACGAGCTCGAGGCCGCCGAAGGTCACCTCCAGGGCCGGGGTTCCCCAGGCGTTGCCCGCCAGGTGATTGGCCCAGGCCCAGCCGTGCAGGTCCACCGGCCCGCCCTGGGTCACCCCCAGCCGCCGCACACCGAAGCGCCCGGCATCCTGGAGCAGCGCCAGGGGGCCGGCACGCGTCACGCTGAGGCCATCTATCGCGCCATCTATCGCCTGCGTCATCTATCCTCCTCCATCGGGCGGGTGTCGCCCCCCAGGCGCGCGAACTCGGCACGATCGATGGGCACGAAGCGTACCCGGTCGCCCACCTGGAGCAGGCTGAACCCCTCCCGGTCGCGGTCGAAGAGCACCGCCGGGGTCCGGCCGACGAGGTTCCAGCCGCCCGGCGTGACGGCGGGATAGGCCGCGGTCTGTCGGCCGGCCACGGCCACGCTACCCGCCGGCACGCGCCGCCGTGGCGTCTCCAGCCGGGGCGCCTCGAGCCTGGCATCGACGCTGCCCATGAAAGCGAAGCCCGGCGCGAAGCCCAGGGCGAAGACCCGGTAGCTGTGTTCAGTGTGGCAGGCCACCACCTCCTCGAGACTCATACCCGCAAGCTCGGCCAGTCGCGAGAGTTCGGGCCCCACCGAAGCGTCGTACCAGACCGGCAGCTCCTGAACCGGTGCGTCGGCCGCCTCCTCGTCGGGCTGCAGCCGCTGCAGGAGGTCAACCAGCCATCTTCTGGCCTCGCCTGGCGAGAGTCGCAGCGGGTCGAAGACCACCAGCAGGGTGGTATAGGACGGCACCAGATCGACCAGGTGGTCGCCGAAGGCCGTCTCGCACTCCCTCACCAGGGCGGTGAGCCAGGGCATGTTGGCCTCGTCGATGACGTCGAACAGCCGCACCATCCAGCCGTCCAGCCCGGCGGGCTCGAGGCGCGGCAGCCCTTGCGGAAATCGACCGCTCATGAGGCGCTAGCCAGGCCGTTGAGCGCCTCACGGATCGCCTTGATGGCGGCGATCGACTCGGGGTTGTCGCCATGCACGCAGAGGGTATCGGCGGCCAGCACCAGCGGGCTGCCGTCGCTGGCCGTGAGTGGCGCGCCGCGGGCAATGCGCTGCGCCTGGTCGACGATCACCTCGGGGTCGTGGTGCACGGCCCCCAGCTCTCGCCGGGAGACCAGCCGACCCTCACCGTCGTAGGCGCGATCGGCAAAGGCCTCGAACCACAGGGTCACGCCATGCCGCTCGGCCAGTGCCCGCGCAGCCGAGGTATCCCGGGTGGCCATCGCCATCAACGGCAGGCGTAAATCGTAGGCCACCAATGCGCGCATCACCGCGTCGAGAATCTCCGGGTCGCGCATCATGTCGTTGTAGAGGGCCCCGTGGGGCTTGACGTAACCGACCTCCAGGCCCTCGGCCCGGCAAATGCCGGCCAGAGCACCAACCTGGTAGAGCACCAGGTTCTCGACCTCCTCGGCCGAGCAGGCCATCGAACGGCGCCCGAAGCCGACCATGTCCGGATAGGCGGGGTGGGCGCCCACGGTGACGCCATGGCGCTTGGCTAGCCGCACGGTCATGCGGATCACGTCGGGATCGGAGGCGTGGAAACCGCAGGCCACGTTGGCCAGGTCCACGTGGGGCATCACCTCGTGGTCCAGGCCCATGACCCAGGGACCGAAGCTCTCGCCCATATCGGCATTGAGCAGCAGGGTCTTCATGATGATCCATCTCCTCTGCGTGACGTTTCAGCGAGAATTTATCAAGGTTTTATCAGCAAGACAGCGCGGTTTAGCCTGCATATCGTTGATTCGACATGGGCCGCTCGCCTGACCTTCTTCGCGAACACTCGCTAGACTCCTTGTGGACGGCCCGCTGTCCGACGCCCTGCAGCGACAACCAGACCCCGACTCGAGGAACCGCACATGACTGCCCGTTTCCCCCTCCTTCATCTGACCTCGGCTGTTGCCATTGGTATCAGCCTAGCCACCCTGGGCACCACCGCCCAGGCCGCGACCGAGTGGGACATGCCCACGCCCTACGGCGACATGACCTTCCACACCGTCAACATTCGCGAGTTCGCCGACGACGTGCGCGAGGCCACCGATGGCGAGCTGGACATCACCGTGCACTCCAACGGCTCGCTGATCGGCCATGCCGAGATCAAGAACTCGGTGCGTCGAGGCATCGTGCCCATCGGCGAGCTGATCATGTCTCGCCTGGCCAACGAGAACCCGATCTTCGAGGTCGACTCGGTGCCCTACCTGGCCTCCAGCTACGCGGATGCCCAGACCCTGTGGGAGGCCTCCCGCGAGGTCATCGCCGAGGAGCTTGCCGAACAGCAGCTGCGTCTGCTTTTCGCCGTCCCCTGGCCCCCCCAGGGTATCTACACCCAGCAGGCCCTGGAGGGACCGGACGATCTGAAGAACCTGAGCATGCGGGCCTACAACACCGCCAGCGAAAGGTTCGCCCAGCTCGTCGGCGCCGTGCCGACCCAGGTCGAGGTGCCGGACATCCCCACCGCCTTCAGCACCGGCCGCGTCGACGCCATGATCACCTCGCCGGCCACCGGTGCCGACACCAAGGCCTGGGACTACCTGAGCCACTTCAACCACGCCCAGCTGTGGCTGCCCAAGAACATGGTGATCGTCAGCGAGAAGGCCTTCTCGCGCCTCGACGAGACCACCCGCCAGGCGGTGCTCGAGTCGGCCGCCGCGGCCGAGACGCGCGGCTGGGAGATGAGCCGCCAGGAGACCGACGACGCCCTCGCGGTACTCAAGGAGAACGGCATCGAGGTCAGCGAGCCGACGCCCGAACTCGCCGCCCTGCTCGAAGAGGTCGGCGCGACCATGACCGAAGAGTGGTCCGGCCGCGCCGGCGACCAGGGGGCCGCCATCCTCGAGGCCTACGAGGCCGCGCGCGACTGATCTACCCCTCCCTGCCGGGGCGAGGCGCCCCTGCAGCCACCTATGGACCCCGCCATGACCTATCGCCTCAGAACGCTCTACCAGCTGGGCGGCTATCTGGCTGCCCTGTGCCTCTGCCTGATCTGTACCCTGATCACCGCCCAGATCCTCGGGCGCATCGTCGATCGCATCGCCACCGGGATCGGCGGCGACCGCATCGGCCTGGCGATTCCCGGCCTCGCCGAAATCTCCGGTTTCCTGCTGGTCGGCGCCAGCTTCCTGGGGCTCGCCTACACCTTCGTGCATGGTGGCCATATCCGCGTGACGCTGCTGATCGGACGGCTTCCCCCCGCCCCGCGCGCCTTCGTCGAGCTCTTCTGTCTGAGCATCGCCCTGATCCTCAGCCTCTATCTGGGCTGGTACCTCTACTGGCTGCTGGACGACAGCATCGCCTTCAACGAGACCTCCTACGGACTACTGAGTATCCCGCTGTGGATCCCCCAGTCGGCCATGCTCATCGGCGTGGTGCTGTTATGCCTGGCGCTGGCCGAGGCCTGGCTGGCGACGCTGGTGACCGCCGTGACCCGACCGTCCACCTTCACCATCGATGACGGCGGCCCGCAATGAGCCCGGGAGACACCGCATGCTCGTGATGATGACGATCCTCTTCGCCACCCTGCTGCTGCTGCTCGGCAGCGGCGTCTGGGTGGCCTTCTCCCTGCTGGGGCTGGGCTGGCTGGGGCTCTCGCAGTTCACCTCGGTGCCGACCGGCGACGTGCTCGCCTCGAATGTCTGGGGGGACAGCTACAGCTGGGAGCTCACGGCCCTGCCGATGTTCATCTGGATGGGCGAGATCCTCTTTCGTTCTCGGCTCGCCGACGACATGTTCACCGGCCTGTCGCCCTGGATGCAGCGCATTCCGGGGCGCCTGCTGCACACCAATGTGGTGGGCTGCGGCCTGTTCGCCGCCGTCTCCGGCTCCTCGGCGGCCACCTGCGCCACCATGGGCAAGATGACCATTCCCGAGCTCACCCGCCGCGGCTATGACGAACAGCTGGTCATCGGCACCCTGGCCGGCTCGGCGACGCTTGGCCTGCTGATCCCGCCCTCGATCATCCTGATCGTCTACGGGGTGGCCACCGATCAGTCCATCGCCCGGCTGTTCATGGCCGGCATCTTTCCCGGCCTGCTGCTGATCTCGCTGTTCGCCGCCTACCTGATGCTCTGGTCGTGGCGCTTCCCGGACAAGATCCCGCCCGCCGAGGCCGACCTGCCGCTGGGCGAGAAGCTGCGCCGGGCGCGCCGTCTGCTTCCCTTGCTGGCGCTGATCGTCGGGGTCATCGGCTCGATCTATGCCGGCCTGGCCTCTCCCACCGAGGCGGCCGCCGTAGGGGTGGTGCTCTCGCTGCTGCTGGCCCGGGTCCAGGGCACCATGGATCGCAGGGTGTTTCGCGACGCCCTGCTCGGGGCGGTGCGCACCGCTACCATGATCGCCTTCATCCTGGCAGGCGCCTCCTTCCTCACCGCCGCCATGGGCTTTACCGGCCTGCCTCGGGAGCTCGCCGCCTGGATCGGCACCCTGGGACTGTCGCCCGTCATGCTGCTCGCGGCCCTGACCCTCTTGTTCATCCTGCTGGGCTGCTTCCTGGACGGCATTTCGGTGGTAGTGCTGACCACCTCCATCATGCTGCCCATGGTCGAGGCCGCCGACATCGACCTGATCTGGTTCGGCATCTACCTGGTGATCGTGGTGGAGATGTCGCAGATCACCCCGCCGGTGGGCTTCAACCTCTTCGTGCTGCAGGGCATGACGGGGCGCAATATCCTGTCGATCGCCTGGGCGGCCATGCCGTTCTTCTTGCTGATGATGCTCGGGGTGGTGCTGATCAGCCTCTTCCCCGGCATCGTCACCTGGCTGCCACAGGCCATGGGCAATTGATCATGGAAAGGCGCGGCGCCGTGCCCGAGAAAGAAAGAGAATGATCTCTGCGCCGCGCTGATCGCGCTACTCGGCGGCCTGCCGAGGATTGCGCGGATAGAAGCGCTCCGGCTGGCGCTCGATATGGGCGAAGAAGCGCGTGTCCTTGTAGGGCATCTTCATGAAGCCCGACACCCCGAGCCCCTCGATCAGCCCCACCGCCTCGAGAATATCCTCCAGGCGGCGCCGGAACTCCGCCTCCCGGGAGGGGTCGAGCAGCCGGTAATGACTGTGGATCTTGAGGTGCTCGGGCAGCGCCTCGAAGATGATCATGCCGGTGTGATGGATCTCGTTGAGGGCCTCCAGCGAGGTGATGATCGCCTCGGGAAGGACCAGGAATTCCTCCGGGTCCGGACCATCCTCGAAGTAGCTGTGCAGGCGCGAGCGGTCCTCGAGTTCGGGCACGGCGCTGACCTCGTAGTGCAGCCGCATCCCGGGCAGGATCTCGAAGGGCTGATCGACGCTCGCCCGGTCCAGGTGCAGGGTGTCGCGGGCATTGAACAGGCAGCTCTTGAAGATGCCGCGACGGTGGATCGCCCGGGCCAGGGTCACCATGTTGTTGACCGCGGCGATGAACGCCTGCTTCAGGGCCGGATCGTGCAGGTTGAGCGAGGTGTCGATATAGGCCCCTTCGGCCTCCCAGCGCACCGCCAGCCCGCCCACCACCGGGTACTTGCCGAGCCGGCTCACCGCCGCCAGGAAGGCCTTCTCGGTCTCGCCCATGTTCTGCATGAAGTTCTTGTAGTAGCGATCGAGCTGGACGTCATTGACGTCGTTGAGGGTCTCGCGCCCGCCCTCCTCGCGCAGGAAGGACTTGCGCGAGCTGTACACGACGGTATCGATCTCGCGACCCGCTGGCCGGCTCCACACCGGCACCAGGGGGGCCTCCTGAGGCGTGGGCAGGTCGAGCATCACCAGGCGGGCGAGCCGGGGCATTTCGCGGATGAAGTGGTCGCCGGCGCGCATGCGGGTGCGCAGGTCGGGATCGAGCATGCCGTCGAGCATGCGCGCGAACTCCATGGGCAACCCCAAAGAGGTAGCGGGAATGGCCCGATGGCCGAAGCGACAGGACTGCGCCGAAGCCAGGGCGTAGAGCGTGGCCGCCGCCCCCTGCTCGTCGAAGCGCGGTGACGAAAGCGCCCCGTTGAGCTGCTCCTCGCCGATGAAATAGACATCCCCCAGTCGCGCGTTGGTCTGCTGCAGGTTGTCCGACATCAGCTCCATGACGTTGGTCGCCACGAACTGCAGGCTGGCGTCGAGCTGGGCGAACACCGAGGAGCCCCAGTCGATCAGCGCGATGGTCTCGTGGGCAGCATCGAAGACCAGATTGGAGGGCTTGATGTCGCCATGCACCACCGGCTTGCCGGCCGGTCCGCTCTCGCGGCGCAGGGTGCGCAGGATATCGGCCAGCTGGTCGGCGATGCGCACCACCAGGCGTGGCGACAGTCGCCCCTCGCGCAGCGAGACCTCCTCCATGTTGAAGCCCGGGGCGCGCTGCATCACCAGGATCGACTGGCTGCGCACCCGCTGGAAGACGATCAGCTTGGGCACCCGGGGGTGGTCGACCTGCTCCAGCATGAAGGCCTCCTCCTCCAGGCGATCCTGGAGGTGCTGGGGCAGGTTGACGCGGGTGAACTTGAAGACGTACTGCTCGCGGGGGCTGGAAACGCCAGCGGTGAGCCCGGCGAAGACGAAGCCGTAGGCGCCCTTGCCGATCAGCTCGATATTCCGGTAGCCCAGCTGTTCCAGCTGGGCCTGGCACAGCGACACCCACGCCTTGAGCTTGCGGGCGTCGTCGTGGCTGAGCAGGTAGATCGACTGCTCTTCCGGAATGTAGAACTGCTGCAGGGACGCCTGGGTCATGGTGGCGCGCTCATGGCTTATCCAAGGTGGAGGAGCATGGTCTCCGGCGCTTCGAGATAGCCCTTCCAGGCATTGCAGAAGCGCGCGATGGTGCCGCCATCGATCAGGCGGTGATCCCCCGCCCAGGTGACGGTCATGATCGCCCGCTTCACCACCGCATCGTTGCTGTCGAAGCGCGGCAGCCACTGGGTCTTGCCGATGGCGACGATGGCCACCTCCGGGGCATTGATGATCGGCGCCGCATAGGTCCCGCCCAGTGCCCCGATGTTGGAGATGCTGATGGTCCCGCCCTTCAGGTCGGAAGCCGCCACCCTGCCCTCGCGGGCCCCGGCCGTCAGCCGCTGGATCTCGCCGGCGATCTCCAGCAGGGTCAAGCCCTCCACCCCCTTGACGTTGGGCACCATCAGTCCCGCCTTGCCGTCCACGGCCATGCCGATGTTGCAGGACGGCAGGTAGTGGATCTCGTCGCCCGACTCGTTGAGGCGGCTGTTGAGGATCGGGACGTCGCGGATCGCCAGCGCCATGGCCTTCATGAAGAAGGGCATCAGCGTCAGGCGCGCATCGCGTGCCTGGGCCTCGGGCTTGAGGCGCTCGCGCAGCGCCAGCAGCTCGGTGACGTCGAGTTCCTCGCCGTACTGGAAGTGCGGGATCGTCGAGGCCGAGGCGACCATCTTGCGCGCCATGGCGGCGCGAATGCCGCTCATCGGCTCCACGCGCACCTCGCCCCGGGCGCTGGAGCGCGCGGGCGCCTGGGGCTTCTCGGCGGATGACGCCGCGACGGGTGACGCCTCTGCGCCGGCCGTCTCGCCGCGCGCCAGGAAGGCCTGGACGTCCTCCTTCAGCACCCGTCCCTGCTTGCCGGACCCCGGCACCTGTTCGAGGCGCAGCCCATGCTCGCGCAGCAGGCGGCGCACCGCCGGGCTCGCCGGGATGCGCCCATAGGGCCCCAGCCCACCGGCCGGCGGGGTCTCGGCCCTCGAGGTCGCAGCCGGACGCGGGGCAGGTTCGGCGGGCGCGGGCGCGGCCTTGGCGGCCTCCTCCGGTGCTTCGGCGTGTTCCGGGGCATAGGCGAACAGCGGCGCATGAACGCGGGCAATCTTGCCCTTGGCCACATGCAACCGGGTGACCTGCCCCGCCTCGGGGGCGGTGATCTCCATCATGGCCTTGTCGGTCATCACGTCCACGACCGGCTGGTCCTCCTCGATCTCGTCGCCCTCGGCGATGCGCCACTCGACCACCTCACACTCGACGATGCCCTCGCCGAGGTCCGGCAGGATAAAGTCCTTGCTGGCACCCTTCGATGCCGACGACACGGCGGTGTCGTCGGGTTCCCCGCCCGCTTCACCGGCAGGAGTCCCGCGGCGGGAGCCGGCCTCATCGGACGCCTCGCCCTCGGCCTCGTAGGCAAACAGCGGCGCGTGGACCTTGGCGATCTCGCCCTTGGGCACATGAAGCCGGGTGACCCGCCCCGCCTCCGGCGCGGTGATCTCGACCAGCGCCTTGTCGGTCATCACCTCGACCACCGGCTGGTCCTCCTCGATGACGTCACCCTCCTTGATGCGCCACTCCACTACCTCACACTCCACGATACCTTCCCCGATATCGGGCAGCTTGAAATCTGTCATCTTGTCTCTCCTGTCCTGAACCCGGTCGTCAGAAATTCACACTGGCGCGGATGGCCTCGACGATCTTCAGGTGATCCGGCAGGTACTCCTTCTCCAGCGTCAGCGGGAAGGGCGTATCCAGGCCGGTCACCCGGGCAATGGGCGATTCCAGGTACAGGAAGCAGCGCTCCTGGATGACCGCGGCGATCTCGCCGGCGAAGCCCCCGGTGCGCGGCGCCTCGTGGGTGACCACCAACCGGCCGGTCTTGAACACCGACTCGGCGACGCTGTCCTGGTCCCAGGGCAGCAGGCTGCGCAGGTCGATCACCTCGCAGGAGATGCCGTCCTTCTCGGCCAGCTCCACGGCGCGATCGATCACCTCCATCTGAGCCCCCCAGCCCACCAGGGTCACGTCGCTGCCCTCCTTGGTCACCTCGGCCTCGCCGATGGGCAACTGGTAGTCCTCCTCCGGCACCTCGCCGACGGCGGCACGGTAGAGGCGCTTGGGCTCGAAGAAGATCACCGGGTCGGGGTCGCGGATCGACGCCAGCAGCAGGCCCTTGGCCTGGTAGGGGTCGCGGGGTACCACGACCTTGAGACCGGGCGTATGCGCGAAGTAGGCCTCCGGCGACTGGGAATGGTAAAGGCCGCCGGCGATACCGCCGCCGTAGGGCGCGCGGATGGTCAGCCCCCCGACGTTGAACAGATCGCCGGAGCGGTAGCGGAACTTGGCCGTCTCGTTGACGATCTGGTCAAAGGCCGGAAAGATGTAGTCGGCGAACTGGATCTCCGCGACTGGCACCGAGCCCTGGGCGGCCAGGCCGTTGGCGAAGCCGATGATGCCCTGCTCCACCAGCGGGGTATTGAAGCAGCGCGCGCGCCCGTACTTCTCCTGCAGGTGGCTGGTGGCACGGAAGACGCCGCCGAAGCTGCCCACGTCCTCGCCGAAGCAGAGCACCTTGTCGTCCTCGCCCATGGCGATGTCCAGGGCGTTGTTGATGGCCTGCAGCATGTTCATGGTCGGCATCTCACTCCCCTCCCTTGGCAGCGACGTCGTCACCGGCACGCACGTCCGGGTCCAGGGAGCGCGCACCCTTCGGGTAGGCCTCCGGGTACAGACGGATATGAGTCTTCAAGGCGTCGAGCTGACGCTGCAGCTCCGGGGTGACGTCGGCATAGACATCGGTCACCAGGCTGTCCAGGGGCGGCGGCGGACGCTTCTCGGCGCGCTTCATGGTCTCCAGCACCTCGCGGCGCAGGCTCTCCTGAAGGGCCTTCTCCTCCTCCTCGCTCCACCAGTCCAGGTCGATCAACCAACGCTGCATGCGCAGGATGGGATCCTTCTCGCGCCAGGCCTCCTCTTCCTTCTTCGAGCGATAACCGGAAGGGTCGTCCGAGGAGGAGTGGGCGGCCAGACGATAGCTCATGGCCTCGATGAGCACCGGCTTGTTCTGCTCCACGGCGATCCGGCGCGCCTCGCGGGTGGCCGAGTAGACCGCCAGGATATCGTTGCCATCCACGCGGATGACATGCATGCGATAGCCGAAGGCCCGCGGTGCCACGCCATCGGCGGCGAACTGCTCGATGGACGGCGTGGAGATCGCATAGCCGTTGTTGCGGCAGAAGAAGATGACCGGCACTTCGTGCACGGCGGCCATGTTCAGGGCGGCGTGGAAGTCGCCCTCGGAGGCGGCGCCCTCGCCGAAGAACACCGTGGTGCACTGGCCATCGCCGGCGAGCTTCTGGCCATACGCGTAACCAGTGGCCTGGGGAATCTGGGTGGCCAGCGGCGAGGAGATGGTCATGTAGTGGAGCTTGCGCGACCCGTAGTGGATCGGCATCTGGCGGCCCTTGCCGTAATCCAGCTCGTTGCCGAACAGCTGGTTCATGAACTCGTCGAAGGTGAAGCCGCGATAGACCAGGGCGCCCTGCTCGCGATACTGGGCCATGATCATGTCGGCATCATCCAGCGCCGCCGTGGCGCCGATCACGGCGGCCTCCTCGCCGGTGCACTGCATGTAGAACGAGAGCCGCCCCTGGCGCTGCGCGGCGAGCATCCGCTCGTCGAGCACGCGGGTCGCCACCATGGCGCGATAGATGGCCAGCGCCTTGGCATGCTCCAGGTCGGGGGCTCGGGCACCCTCGTGGAGGGTGCCGTCCTGCTTGAGCAGCCGAAAGGTGGGAATGCTGAACTCGTCACCGGCCAGAAAGGTCGGCTCGTGGATATCCGGTGTTGTTGTCATCGTCATGGTCCTGTGCCCCTTTTGAGGGCAGTGTTGTCCTTAATAGGCCGCTCCGCCAGAGGGTCACCCCGGCAGCGGTCAACGCAACAGCATTGACGTTAACGTAAACTGATGGCGTTGACCAGACACCCGATACCGCAAAGGGAATCATGACTCACTGTAGGAGCGCTGCTCGCAGCGCGATTCGCGACGGGCACCCCCATCAGCAAAACCGCTAATCGCCGTGCAAGTCGAGGCGTCGAACCGACGGCTCCGACAAAACCTCCTTGCCCAGCCTGGCTCCGGAGACACCTTGTGGGGGTTCCACCTCAGCAGCGGGAACCGGCCAGCGGCAAGCGGCTGAACAGGCTGTCCACGCTGATCGCCAGCAGCCCGATCAGCAGCGCCCCCTGGACGACATAGGCGGTATTGCCGTTGACGATCCCCGAGATGATCGGGTCGCCCAGGTTGCTCGCCCCCACGGTGGCGCCGATGGCTGCCGTGGCGATGTTGATGGTGACCGAGGTACGGATCCCGGCCAGGATCACCGGGGCGGCGAGCGGCAGCTCCACCTGGCGCAGGATCTGGCCGCCGCTCATGCCCATGCCACGGGCCGCCTCCATGACGCCGGGGTCGATGCCCTCGAGGCCGGCCAGGGTGTTGCGCACGATCGGCAGCAGGCCATAGAGCAGCAGCGCCACGATGATCGGCAGGGTGCCGAAGCCCAGCACCGGTACCGCCAGCGCCAGCACCGCCACCGGCGGGAAGGTCTGGCCGATGGAAGCCAGCTGGCTGACCAACGGCAGGAAGTCCCGCCCCCAGCGGCGAGTGGCGGCGATGGCGGCCCCCACGCCCATCAGTATGGCCAGCACGGCGGCCACGCTCACCACCAGCAGGTGGCGACCCAGCAGGGTCAGGAAGTCGGCACGCTCGTAGATCACCTGGCGGCTGTCGGACTCGATCCAGCGAAACAGCCCCTCCAGTTGCCCCATGCCAAGCGTTGCCGCCAGCAGCAGCGCCAGCCAGCCCAGCGGCGCGGCCCAGCGGCGCCACTCAGTCATCGCTGCGTGCTCCCACCAGGCGACGCAGGGAGAGCTCGCCCACCGGCAGGTCGTCGTCGTCCACCACGGTGAGCCGTTCGGCGTGCCGCCACAGCATCAGCGACAGCGCCTCGCGCAGGCTGGCCCGCTGGCCGATCCGCTCGCGCGCCAGCAGGCGCGGTCCCAGCGGCAGCATCCGCTGGCTGACCGGCAGCAGCGCCGCCTCCTTCAGGCCACGGTCCTCGCCCCCCAGCAGCGACTCGACGAAGTCATCCGCCGGCTCGCGCAGCAGCTCGAGGGGCCGGCCCTGCTGCACGATGCGCCCCTGATGCATCACCACCAGGTGATCCGCCAGGCGCAGCGCCTCGTCCATGTCGTGGGTGACGAAGACGATGGTCTTGTGAAGCCGGGCCTGCAGCTCGCGCAACTCGTCCTGCAGACTTTCCCGGGTGATCGGATCCAGGGCGCCGAAGGGCTCATCCATCAGCAGGATATCCGGATCGGCGGCCAGCGCCCGGGCCACCCCCACCCGCTGCGCCTGGCCACCGGAGAGCTGGTGGGGATACTTGCCGGCAAACGCCTCCATGGAGAGCCCCAGCAACGCCATCAATTCCTCGACCCGTGCCTGGATCCTCGTGGCCGGCCACTTGAGCAGCCGCGGTACCAGGCCGATATTGCGGGCCACCGTCCAGTGGGGAAAGAGCCCGGTGCTCTGGATCGCATAGCCCATCCGCCGACGCAGGGTCTCCTCGCGGAAGCGGCGAATCTGCTGGCCATCGATGTGGATCTCACCCTCGCTGTGCTCGATCAGCCGGTTGATCATGCGCAGCGTGGTCGACTTGCCGCAGCCGGAGGTCCCCACCAGCACGCAGAGCTCACCCCGGGCCACGCTGAGCGAGATATCGTCCACCGCGGTAGCGGCGCCGAAGCGCCTGGTGACATGGATCAGGTCGATCATTCGGCCCCTCCCGGGCGCAGGATGTCGGTCAGGGCGCCAAGCAGGGCATCCACCAGCAGCGCCAGCAACAGGATGGGGAGCGCCCCCAGCAGCACCAGGTCCATGGCAGCCTGCCCGAGCCCCTGGAAGATGAAGGTGCCGAGGCCGCCGGCACCGATCAGGGCGGCCACGGCGGTCAGCCCGATGGCCTGTACCGTGGTGATGCGGATGCCCTCGAGGATCACCGGCATCGCCAGCGGCAGGCGCACCTGGCGAAGCACCTGGCCCCGACTCATGCCCATGCCGCGCGCGGCATCGATCACCCCGGCGTCCACCGCCTCCAGGGCGACGAAGGTGTTACGCACCATGGGCAGCAGGCTGTAGCCCACCAGTGCCAGCAGCGCCGGCGCCCGGCCGATGCCGCTGACCCCCAGTGCCGCCAGCCAGTCGACGTTCGCCGACAGCCAGGCGAGCGGCGCCAGCAGCAGGCCGAAGAGCGCGATACTGGGAATCGTCTGCAGGACATTGAGCACGCCGAAGCCGGCCCTCTGCACGCCGGGCCAGCGGCGCATGGCCAGCGCCAGACAAACGCCGAGCGCCAGGCTCGTGCCCACCGCCACCCCGACCAGCAGCAAATGCTCGCCGACGGCGCTCAGGAACTGGCCGCTGCGGCCGCGGTACTCCTGCCACAGCGCCAGGGGCTCGAGCCAGCGGGCGAGGCAGAGCCCCGCGCTGGCCACGGCGGGCAACACCAATGCCCAGCCGACAAGTCGCGACAGGTCCAGGCGACGGCGCAGCTCGATCATGGCCAGCAGCAGCAGGAAGAGCACCACCCAGATGCCGGCGCCGATGCCCAGCCGGGCCTGGGCGCTGTCGACCAGGGTAACGGCCGACAGCGACAGCCAGGCCGGCAGGGCCGAGAGCATCAGCACCACCAGCGTGAGTGCCAGGGCGAGGCGGCGTCGGGCGGGGCGCCAGGCGAGCCCCGCCAGCGCCAGCCAGGGCAGGCTCGTGGCCAGGGCGCCGCCCACCCCGATGACATCAAAGACCCGATAGCCGGTGCCGGGCACGATGCGGTTGGCCGCCAGGCTGACCGTGTCCAGTCCCAGCCAGGCCGCCAGGGCGACCAGCGAAAGCGTCAGCAGGACGACGTTGGGGCCGGGCGTGTCCGGGCGCAAGGCGGCCTCAGTCGTCCAGGGTATCGAGGAAGTCGATGGCAACTGCCGCAGGATCCCGGCCGTTCACCGCCACGTCACCATTGAGACGTTGCAGGGTCTCGAGGTCCAGGGCCTGGAAGACCGGCTCGAGCAGCGACGCGATCTCGGGATAGGTCTCGAGCACGTCCTCGCGCACCACCGGAGTGGGCTGGTAGACCGGCTGCACCCCCAGGGTATCGTCCATGACCACCAGATCCAGGGCCTGCAAGCCCCCGTCGGTGCCGTAGGTCATGGCCGCATTGACGCCGCTGGTCTGCTGGGCCGCGGCGCGCATGGTGGCCGCGGTATTGCCACCGGAGAGCACCAGCAGCTGCGCCTCGGAGAGCGTGAAACCGTAGGCCTCCTGGAAGGCCGGCAGCGCTTGGGGCGACTCGACGAACTCGGCGCTGGCGGCCAGCTTGAACGCCCCCCCGTCGTCGAGGTAGGCCGCCAGGTCCTCGAGGCTTGCCAGGTCATGCTCGCGGGCGAACTCGCCGCGCACGCTGATCGCCCAGGTGTTGTTGGCCTCGGCCGGCGTCAGCCAGACCAGGCCGTTGGCCTCGCGATCCTTCTCGCGCACCGTCTCGAGGGCCTTGTCGGCATCGTTCCATACCGGGCTGTCGGCCATGTCGAAGAAGAAGGCGCCGTTGCCGGTGTACTCGGGGTAGAGGTCGATCTCGCCGGCGATCAGCGCCTCGCGCACGATGCTGGTGCCGCCCAGCTGGAGGCGATCCTCGACCTCGATACCGCCCTGTTCGAGGCGCTGCAGGATCAGCTGCCCAAGCACCGAGCCTTCGGTATCGATCTTGGAGGAGACCACCACGGGGTCCTGCGCCTGGGCCGAGAGGGCGATGAGGGTACCGGCGGCCAGCGCCGCGCAACGAGACACAGGGCTGGAAATCAGCGTACGGATCATCATGTTCACCCGGTTCCTTGTGAATGTATGCTGAGTATAAGGCCTGTACAGCTTGGCTGTCAGACCCCCCATCAACGTCTGGACATCAGCATGGCCCTATCCGCAAGCGGATGCCTCGAGCATTGCCACCACCCGCTGGTTCGCGACCTGGCGTGGATCCTGCTGGCCCCTGACCTGATCGCGATGCCCTGGCCGGGGCGTCCGTCGCGTGGCGAGCTGGGCCTCGCCGATGACGGCCAGCTGGCGGCCTGGCTCGATGCGCTGGAAGCAGCACCCGACGCCCTGGAGGCGCACCTGGCCCCGGCCCTCAAGGGGCGCATGGGGCTCTACCACGAGCGGCTCTGGCAGTTCCTGCTCGCGGAGGCGCCCGGCACCCGGCTGCTGGCCCACAACCTGCGCATCCATCAGGGCAAGCGCACCCTGGGCGAGCTGGACCTGCTCTACTCTCGACGCGACGACCCCAGGCCGGTGCACCTGGAGGTCACCATCAAGTTCTACCTGGGCCTGCCGCAGGGGCCGGGGTCGGCGAATAGCCAGGCCCGCTGGATCGGCCCGGGCGGGGCCGACAGCCTGGCCGCCAAGCGCGAGCACCTGCATCGCCACCAGCTCAGGCTCGCCGGCTCCCCCGAGGCTCGCGTGGCCCTGGCACCGCTGCTGTCGCCCCACTCGCCCCAGTCGCCCCCTGGGCGGGAGGGGGCGGCGGCGCCCCTCGCCGTGCGGCTGGCGATCCCCGGGGTGCTCTTCTACCCCTGGCATGCATCGCTGCCGGCCCCGTGGGAGGCCACACCCGACCACCTGCAGGGTCGCTGGCTGTTCGCCCGGGACTGGCACCGGCTACGCGACGGCCTGCCCCGGGACACGCGCGGCGCCTGGCTGCACAAGCCCCACTGGCTTGCCCTGCCCCGTCGCGACGCCCTGCAGTCGCTGCGCAACCTCGAGACCCAACTGGCCCAGCACTTCAGCGAGCCGGCCGCCCCCGTCCAGTTGGCCCTGTGGCACCTCGACATGGGCTGGCGCCGGGTGGTTGTCGTCGCCGATGACTGGCCGCGGCAGATTCCCCTGCCGCCGCGATCATAAGGCTCGCCGCCTCGAGAGGGAGGGCCGGGATTAGCCGACACGCAGGTCGCCGAGCAGGATGTCAATCAGTTGCTCCTCATGAACCGCCCTGCCCCGTGCCGCCAGGGCAGCGTGCAGCTCGGGATCCCAGCGGGCCTCCAGCGGCCGTCCCGCCAAGGGCGTGCCGCCGAGATCCGCGTACCCCAGGAGCTCACCGGCCCCCATCCGCCAGGGCCGCATGCCGAAGCGCTCCAGCAGGGCGTTGGCGATGCTGATACCCGCCCAGTCGAAGTCGCCGTGGTAGTGGAGCACGGCGCCGGCGGCCTCCAGCTGCTCCAGCAAGGTGAGCACGGCGGCGCCGGGCCGGCCCCAGGTGGCGACCAGCGGGGCGCAGTCGGCCCCTAGCCGCTCGGCGGCCTCGGCCAGCACGGCGGGATTCTCGCAGACGAAGACATCCCGCCCCGCACAGTCCCACGCCGGGGGATGCCGCAGCAGTTGCCGCAGGGTCAGCCAGCTCGGCTCCGCCTGTTGGCAGTAACAGGACAGGGCTTCATCCAGCGCCTGCCCGGGGCGCACGGGAAGCCGCAAGGTCAACACCGCGCTGGTGATATCACCGCCCATCAGCACCCCGGCATGGGCCCAGATGCTGCGCTCATCGGGATCCACCCGGGCGACCCCGCCCCGCCAGTGACGCGCCAGGGCCCGACGCACCAGGGCGGCCACCGGCCTGCCGGCATCCAGGCCATGGGCATCGCCCAGGCACTCGGCCGCCAGGGCGCTCAGGCTCAGGCCCTGAACCGGCAGGCGCTCCAGCACGCCGAGTGCTTGTTCGAGAAGCCTCTGGCCCTGGGATTCATTGCCCCTTGCCAGCCGCTTCAGCAGCCCGCCGGCCTGCAACGCCTCGAGCCACTCTCCCAGTTCGACGGCATCTGTCCGCCGGTGATAACCGGCGATGAGTGCGGCCCAACGACGACTTGCCTCCTCTCGACGAGCGCGATCATCGACCAGCGGCCCGTCCAACGTTTCCAGGGCGACGCGGAGATTCTCGGCCACCCTGGCGCGTGACAGCGCCTGGGACAGGACGTCCAGATCCACGCTCAGCGACTTGCCCTGGCGGGGAGATCGACCGGTCAGGCGCTCCACGGCGGCCCGTTCGGCGTCGCTGACCCGGCTCAGGGAGAGCCGCCCGCCGCCATCACGCAGCAGCTTGCGCGCCAGCTTGTGGCGCAGGCGGACCAGTTCGGGGCCGCCCAGAAGACGCTGCAGGCGTTCAGGATCCATCAGAACAGGCTGTCCATGCCGCCACCTGCTGTTTCATCAACCGCCAGGGGAGCAGACTCGCGTGCCTGGGATACCGGCTCCTCGTCGCGCACCCGGCGGCGACCATCCCACTGCCAGCGGGTGACGTGGACCGCCTCGACCCCCTCGCGACGCACCAGCTGGGCGATGGCCAGGCCCGGCACGTCCGGATAGCAGCCCCACTCGCGTTCCGAGGTCATGATGGCGTCCAGGTCGAACTGGGCCAGCAGCCCCATGCTCTTGGCCCGGGCGTCGTCATCGATGCCGGCGAAGACCTCGTCGAGCATCACCATTCGCGGTGCAAGGTAATGCGCGCTGCTGTAGTGGCTGGCCGCGGCGGCGAACAGCGGCAGGGTGATCACCAGCGCCCGCTCCCCGCCGGAGGCAGGTCCATAGGCCGGACGCCACTGGCCGTTCTGATGGCGGTCGACCACGAAGCGGTGCCAGAAGCGGTAGTCCAGGGCACGCTCGAGGATCTCCTGCAGGGCACCGCCCTCGTCGCTGGCCCGGGCCTCCTCGATGCGCCGGCGCAGGAAGTCACCCACCACCTCGCGATCCTCGGGGGACCAGGCGTCCAGAGCCTGGCGGCGCAGCCGCTGGCAGACATCGGCCAGCCCCGCGGGGGCCGTCAGTCCGCCGGCGCTCTGGCCTTCACTCAGCGGCTCCCAGCGGATGCGCAGGCGCATGCCGGTGCTGGTGGGGCGACTCTCCAGCTCGCGGTTCATTCTCATGACGTCGCGCTCGGTAGCGGTGATGCGCTCCTGAATATGGCTGGCCACCTCGTCGATCAGGTAGTTCTCCAGCAGCTCGCGCTCCCGGGCATTGAGCAGTGCCTGACGCTGGGTGATCTCCTCGCTCAGCTGACGCCCCAGGGCATCGGGGTCCTGGCGCCGCCCCTGGAAGACGATGCGCACCAGCAGCAGGTCGTCACGCGCCTCGGCCAGGCAATCGTGGCCGCCACGCGACAGGACGTCGGTGAGCAGCTTGATATGCTCGTGCAGCCTGCCCTGGTGGGCATGCCAGCTGTCATCGTCGGCATTCAGGTGGTTTGTGGCCTGGGCGGCGGCCCGGGCCAGGCGCACGGCGGGATCCGGCGCCCAGGAGGCGGGCATCTCGCGCTCGACGAAGGCCTCGGGGGCGGCGACGCGCAGCAGCCCCTCGTCCACCAGGGCGCGGAAGGCGTCGATGGCCTCGACACGTCGCCCGTCCAGCTCGGCCAGGCGTTGCTCGTCGTTGTCGACCTTCTCCTCGAAGCGCGCCACCTTGCCGAGCAGCTCGCTGTGGCGCTGCTCGAGCGCACGCTGCTCGTGGGCCAGCCGCTCGCGCTCCAGGCGAATCGCCTCCAGCTGGTGCTCCAGGGCCTGCACCTCGGCCCCCATGGACTCGCGCAGGGTATCCCGGCGCACCTCGGCTTCCCTGGCCTGCTCGGCGGCTTCGGCGTGCTCCCACGTCGCCTGTTGCAGCGCTTCCCGGGCGGCCTCGGTCTCCTCGTCTCGCTCGCCATGGCGTCGCCGCGCCTCGTCATTCGCCCTGAGCGCCTGGAACAGCTCGCCGATGGCCAGCCGGTAGTCGCCCAGGGCAGACTCGATCCGCCCCAGTGCCTCACGCTCGGCGGGCAGGCGCAGATCCTCGGCGGCCTGGTAGAGCTCGCCGCGCAGCGCCTCCAGCGCCTCACGGGCACTATCCAGCGCCTCCCGGGCCCGCTCCAGGCGTTCGGCCTGCAGGTCCCGGGCACGGCGCGCCGCCGCCTCACCGGCATGGGCGTCGCGCAGCGCCTGGGCGGTGGGCCGCTGCCGCCACTCCTGCTCGGCCGCCGCCAGGCGCTCTGCCAGGGCCTCGAGCTCGGCAGCGATCTCGGCCCGCTGGCGGGCCAGCGCGGAGAGCTCCTCCTCGATGGCCGCCAGGCGCCGCTGTCGGGCGGCCTCTCGCGCCGCATGGCCGATATGCACCGCCGCCGGCTTGCCCCACTGGCCGCGCAGCGGCCCCAGCCGCCAGTGGCCAGTCTCGCTTACCCAGGCGAAGGCCACGGAGTCGCCTATCCCGATGCTCGCCAACAGGCGCTCGACCACCTCACGGGCCACCGGCGGCTCGCCATGAAGGTCCGGGCAGAGCACGTTCGCCAGGCTGGTGCCCGACGCCTCGGCCTCGGGCACCAGCAGGCTGTCCCAGGTCTCGGCCGCGAGCAATTGGCCGTCGGGCATCAGCCAGGCGTCCAGCAGGCCGGCGGCCTCCAGGGCCGCCTCCAGGCCGGCACGCGGCGCGTCGGCCAGCTCGGGCGCGAAGTCCACCAGTTGCCACAGCGGCGCGCCCGGCCGCCCCTCGCGCGCCGCCTCGCCCCGGGTGTAGGGCGCGGGCGGTGCGGACTCGCCACCGGCGTCCAGGCGAGCGCGCTCCTCCTCGAGTTCGTGGCGCGCCGTCTCGATGGTGTCGTGCGATTGCTGCAGGGTGAGGCGCTGCCGGCCCAGGCGTTCGCGCAGCGCATCCCGCGCCTTGGAGAGCCCCGCCTCGGCGGGATCAGCGTCGCCCAGGTGATCGCACCAGCCCTCGAGCTCGGCCAGCAGCGCCTCCGTGTCCTCCGGTGCCAGCTCGGTCAGCCGTTCCAGGTGACGGCGCCATGCCGACTGCAGCGACTCGGCCGCCTCGCCCCGGGCCTCGGCGGCCTCCTGCAGATCGTCCTCGCGGTTGGCCAGGGTCTCCTCTTCGCGACGCGCCTCATGCTCGGCCTGGTGAAAGCGCCGCTCGGCCTGCTCCACCTCCGTGAGACGCCCCTGCAGGTGCTGGACGCCCGCCAGACGACGACGCTGCAGCTCACGCAGCGCCTGCTGCAGCGCCTCGCTATCGACAGCAGTGTGCGCCTCGAGCTCGCCGGCATGCCGGTGATGCTCGGCGGCAAGCCCGGCGGCCCCGGCCACCTCGGCACTCTCCGCACACCGCTGGCGCAGGGTCTCGGCGGCTTCTTGCTGCGCCTGCTCGGCCTCCTGCAGACGGGCCTCGGCCCGCTCGCTATCGCGCCGCGCCCTTTCCCACAGCGTCGCCTGCTTCTCGGCGTGCTGGGCGCGCTGACGGGCCTGCTCGTCGGCATTGGCAAGCGCCTCGGCGGAGCGCATGGCCTCGCTGGCCTCCAGGGTCCGCTGCCGTGCCGCGAGGTCCCGCAGCGTGCCCTCCTGGGCCTGCCGGGCCTCGGCCAGGGTGTCGCGTTCGGCCTCGGCGGCGTGAAGTTCCTGGCGATCCTTGCCCAGCTGCACGCGATTGCGCTCATGCTCGGCGTGGGCGCCGGTCAGGGTATCGGCGCGGCGTCGCACGGCGATGCCGGCATAGTGGCGATAGTGCCCCAGGAAGGCCTCCACGGCGCGGGCGGTCTCCTCCAGGCCCTGAATCTCCTCGCGATAGGCGTCCAGGCTGCGGTAGGCCTCGGCGACCTCGCCGATCAGGCCGCGACCCAGCGGCGGCAGGGCATCGCTGAGCGCCAGGGAGAGGCGGTTGGGATCGGGCTTCTTGGCCAGCTGCGGTTGGCGCAGCTGCAGCAGCAGGTCGAGCAGGGCGCCGTAGCGCTGCTCACCCAGGTGGAACAGCGCCTCGTCGATGGCACGCCGATAGTCGGCGGCGCGATCGAAGAGCTGTCCCTCGCTGCCCAGCGCCTGGATCAGCCGGTCGCGGCTGAGGCTACGCCCATTCTCGACCAGGAAGAGGTCGCGCCCGACGCGCTGCGGGGTGGTGAAGAACCAGGAACGCACGGGGCGCCCCGCCACCGCCTTGAGGCCGCAGCCCACCGTGAAGGTCTCGGGCCCCGCCTCGCCCTGGCGGCCGAACTCCAGCCAGGTGTAGCCCAGCCGCTCCTGGTACTCGCCCACCAGCAGGTTCCACTCCATGCGCTTGGCGCTGTCGCCGTCGGGTTCCACCCGGGAGGGGATCAGCTGGCCATCGAGCAGGAACGGCAGGGTCAATGCCATCACCTTGGACTTGCCGGTGCCGTTGTTACCGCGCAGCAGCAGGCGGCCATCGTGGAAATGGAAGGTCTCCTCGTCGTAGTAGAAGATCTCCACCAGGCCACAGCGCAGGGGCTGCCAGCGCTGGCTGCGCGGTTCGGGAAGCTCACTCATCGCTCAAGGGGTCCGCCAGGTCGGGTTGTCGGGTCGGTTGTCGCGTCGTTTGCCCGGAAAGTTGCTCGCCATCGTCGTCGGGCCTGGCCGCCGGCTGGACGCGGAAGCGCCCCAGGGCCGGCAGGGGCAGGATACGCTCCCCCCGGCGCGCCACCAGGCGCAGCGACGCCAGGCGCACCAGGGTCTGTCGGCATAGGCCATGCGCGGCGCCCGGCTCGCAGGCCGACTTGCGCCAGTAGCGGCGATAGTCCTGCTGCCAGCCCCGGATCCAGGCTTCCGCCTCGTCCAGGCTGACGCCGTCGGGACCTACCGCGGCCAGCCGTTCGGCCATCAGCAGCGCCAGGTGCCCCTCGGTGCCTTCCGCCGGGATCTTCTCGTCGGTCAGCTCGCCGTCGGGATCGACCAGTGCCACCCCTTCGGCCCGCGCCTCGGGCACCAGGCCGGTGGCCTGTTGGAGGCGTCGCAGCATGACGCCGCGCTGGTTGGTCAGATAGGCCGCCTCGTCCTCGTCGAGCTCCTGCCAGTAGACCACGGGGTCATCCAGCAGGCGGCGCGCCAGTCGGTGGCGCAGCTCACGGTTGCGACCCTCCGGGGTGTCGGGCACGAAGGTCTCGGCCAGGGCGTGCAGTCGCGCCTCCAGGTCGAGCTCGCTATCGGCGCCATTCAGGGCCACCAGCGAAGGCCCCCGCGCGGTGACCAGCAGGGCCGACAGCACGCGCCGATCGACGTCATAGAGGACGTCGCCCTCCAGGCCGCGGCGCAGGAACTGCTCTTCATCGCCGGCCACCCGCACCAGCACGCCCAGTTCCATCAGCAGACGCACCACGACCACGAGATCGCGGCGCGCCTCCTGATGATCCAGGGTGAAGGCCAGGCCGCGTTCGGCGAGTGCCGGGTCGCTCACCGCCTGGCCCAGCCCCTCCCCCAACCGGCCCAGGGTGATCTGGGCATCGCCACGCTCGAGGTCGGCCAGCAGCAGGCAGAACAGCGCATAGCGCCGGCGGTTGAAGGTCTTGCGCTGGGTGCCGCGGCCGACCCGGGCCGGGCGGGTGGCATCGCGCCTGTCGGCGGGACGCTTGTGCAGGCGCACGAAGTCGCGCTCGCTCTGCAGGTGCCAGCCGGTCTCGCGGGCCAGCCAGTCGCGCAGCGATGCGGCATGGCGGCGCACCAGAGGAAAGGCCGAGTCGTCGGCACGAATCAGCGGCCTGGCCAGCAGCGCCCTCAGGGCACGGCGCTGCTCCTCCAGGCGCTGGCGCTCCAGGGTATCGCTCAGCTCGATCATGCGCTCGCCTCCAGATCGACGATCTCGAGGCGATAGTCACGGCCACTCAGGGCGCCGGCGGGGGTGACGATGGTGGCGGAGGACTCCGGCCCCAGCGGGCTCAAGGTGATGCGCAGGCCGCCATCCGCGGTCGTGGTGGTGACCGGGGCGTCATCGCCCTGGCTGGCCGCCAGGGCATCTCCCAGCAGGTTGAGCAGCAGGCGAAAGGCGCCATCATCCAGCTCGCCCAACTCACCCAGCTCGGAGAGCCGCTCGGCGCCTCTCTCCACCAGCTGCCGACGCGCGGCTCGGGCGGCACTGGCCTCCTCGGCCAGTTGACGGGCCAGAAGCTCGCGCTCCCGTGTCCGGCGGTACAGCTTGGGCGGGGGGCCGGCCTTCTGATAATTGCCGGTGGCGCGCAGGCGGGGCTGCACCTGGATGCCGGGCGCCTCGGCCCAGGGCGTGCTGGCCGGCACCGGCTCCTGCTGCCAGCGCTCGCTGGTCTCGGCATCGATGACCAGATGACGCGCCGGGGTCAGGCCGAAGGCGGTGCGCCACAGGCGGTGGGCCTCGCCGTCGTCCTGGCATTCCAGGAACCAGCGCGCCAGGGTGCGAAAATCCGCCGAGCGGTCGCTGCGCGCCATGCGCCGCTCGTTGAGTCGACCGACCATCTCCAGCAGCTGGGTCACCGCCCGTCGCGCACTGCTGCGCAGCAGCCGGGCCTGGGCCTGGCGCCCCGGTTGATCGAGGAACCAGGCGCGCAGCCCGTCCCAGTGGCCGTGCCAGCGCCGCCAGGCCTCGGCAAAGGCGCGCTCGCGCTCTTCGCCGTCATCCGGCGACTCGCCAGGCGCCAGATCGGCCAGTTCCCGCTCGGCGGCCTGGCGAAGCAGCCGATCCACCGGCGCCTCGCGGTGCTCTCGGTCGCCATCACCGTCGCCGCTCAGGGTGCGGATCAGCTCGGCGATCTCGCCGGACGCGGTGGTCAGATCACCGAGAAAGCGCTCGATATAGCCGATCACGCGCTCCTTGTAGAGCAGGAAGGCATCGGCATCGCTGTCCTGACTCTCCAGGGAGCGGTTCAGGCCGGTCATGAAGGCGCGGGCATTCTCGGCCAGATCGGCGAAGACACCGGCCAGGTCGCGCAGCAGCAGCTGGCTCTGGGTGGCATCCGGCGCCTCGCTCTGGGCCAGCGTCAGCAGCGCCCGCAGGCGGGCGCGGATATCCTCCAGCGCCACGCTCTGCAGGGCGCCGCGCCGGCCCAGTTCCTGGTCATAGGTGGCCAGCGCCGCCTCCACCGCCTCGCCGTGGCGGGTGATCTGGTAGACATAGAGGGCGCGGTAGTAGTCCTCGACACTGGTGACCCGAGCATTGTCGCGCTCGGCGTCCAGGTTGCCCCAGGTGACCAGCTGCGTCAGCGCCGCCTGCACCGTCGCCAGCTCCGGCTCGCCGAGCTGCTGCTGGACATCCTCCGGGCGCAGGTGCACCAGGAAGTGTGACTTGGCCTCGACGAAGGTGCGCATCACCTCACGATAGAGGTCGGCCTTCTCGGCGGTGACGTAGCTGAAGGGGGTGTAGTCCACGTGGGCTCTCGTTCAAGTTACTTCATTAAAACGGTGCTTGAGAAACATTGTGCCCATTGCGGGGCATATCGATACCTACCACGTTTCGGATCGGCGGCACTGCTTGACGATATGGTGACGCTGCTGCTGAAGCCTGCGCCAGCCACGCTCGTTCATGCCGGCCTCCATCAGGGTACGCGGCAGGTCATCTGACGCCAGAAGCGCTTCCACCCGTTGCGCGAGTGCCCTTATCTCACGCCTTACGAGCGCATAACTGAATCGGCACTCCCTGGCAAAAGCCTGCCAGTCTCGCGGCAGGAGCTGCTGCGAGTTGGCTTGCTCACCGACGGTGAAAGCCAGTTCCGGATGATAGCCCAGTACCAGGGTGCCCACGAGATCATAGGCCGGAGCTACCCGCCAGCGACCTCGATCATCCTGTAGGAGAGAGAGATTCTTGGCATGCCCATCGGTGTTTCCCACCAGAACGTTGAAGGCCTGCCAGCGTATCAGATGCAGTATCGAGGCGGCACTCGGCCGGCAGGCGTGTCGAGCCGTTGCGATGCAATGCGCGAAGCGCGGCCCGCTGGGCACCTGATACTTGTCGATGCGCGAGTAGCCCATGGCCTGGCAGAAGTCCTCCTGGTGGATTCGGCGCAGCCCGGGGGTACCGATACCTTCCCGGTCGTAGCGCTCCACGAGGAGATACCAGTGTCCTTCTATCTCGCCCGCCGTGGTGACAGGACACTCCAAGCCGGCAAGCCGTGCCAGGGTGTTCAGAAAAAGTTCGTTAAGGATGACCAGGTCTCGGCCATCGACGGCGAACTTCAGGATATGGGACGAGGGCGTGCTCCCGACGGGCAGCTTGATCTCGCCCTCCTCGATCAGCACCGGAATCTTGTCCTGGGCGCCCGCGCCTGCTCCTCCGGCAGCAGGTTGCCGAACCAGCGGTGAGCGGTTTGGTCTTCAGGCAACCATGTCTGCTGTTCCAGCGGCAAGCTGAAGGAGATGGCATGCTCGCTATCACGCCAGACCTGGTCGTACTCGAAACCGATCAGGCGCTCACCTTGGCCCCGCCACAAGGTGCCGACCAGGCGCTCCTCTCGCCAGACGTGTAACACATCCTGGCGCTTCAAGGCTCCAACCCCTCGGGCGGCCGAGCCGCCAGCTCGATACCCAAGGCGTCCAGCACCCAGAGCACGCGCACAAGGCTGCAGGTTTCACGCCCGTTCTCGAGCTCGCTGAGGAAGCGAATGCTCAGTCCGCATAGGCCGGCCAGGGTCTCCAGCGTCAGTCCCTGCTGCTTTCGCACCCGGCGAATGAGCCGTCCCAAAACGGCTGAATCGCGAATTGGAATGGTTGGCTCTTTGGCGGCGCAAGTATCCATGGTGGGCATCCCGAATTTTCCCTGACGGGAAAGATAGCCGACCCATTGCCAGTCATGCCAGTCTTTTATCCCGATAGGGATAATTTTTGACCCAGCATGGGCTCAGCCCGGGAACTTTCCCTATCGGGAAAATCAAAAAAAGCACCTGGCTCACCTTGCGGCGGGCCGAGCGTGTGGGAGGTATTGGGCAGGCAGCCTCAGGCTTCCGGCGTCTCGAACACCCAGCTCGTACCCTCGCGAGCATCCTTGAGCATGATGCCCAGCGCCGCCAGCTCGTCGCGAATGGCGTCGGCGGTAGCGAAGTCCCGGGCCTTCTTGGCGGCAGCGCGCTCACTGATCTTGGCCTCTATGTCTTCCTCGGAAAGGGGCAGCGCAGCGCCCCCGCCCTTGAGGAAGGCGGCCGGGTCCTGCTGCAGCAGTCCCAGGGTGCCGCCCAGGCGCTTGAGTTCGGCGGCCAGCGCCGGCGCCTGCTCGGGCGCCTCCTTCCGGGCGCGGTTCAGCTCGCGCGCCAGATCGAAGAGCACCGAGAGCGCTTCGGGGGTATTGAAGTCATCGTCCATGGCAGCCGTGAAGCGCGCCTCAAAATGCGAGTCGCCCCCGGTGATGGACGCCTCGGCCTCGATCGTCTCGTTGAGCATCAGGCCTTCCAGTGCCGTGTAGAAGCGTTCCAGCGACTTGCGCGCCTCGGCCAGCGAATCCGGCGCGTAATTGATCGGGCTGCGGTAGTGGCTGGCCACCAGCAGGTAGCGCACCACCTCGGGGTCGTGATGCTCGAGCACCTCGCGGATGGTGAAGAAGTTGCCCAGCGACTTGGACATCTTCTCGTGGTTCACGCGCACCGCCCCGGCGTGCATCCAGGTATTCACGTAGGCATGGCCGGTGGCCGCCTCGCTCTGGGCGATCTCGTTCTCATGGTGAGGGAACATCAGGTCCGGCCCGCCCCCGTGGATGTCGAAGGTCTCGCCCAGGCAGCAGGTCGACATGGCGGAACATTCGATGTGCCAGCCGGGCCGCCCCTCGCCCCAGGGCGAGGGCCAGCTGGCCTCGCCGGGCTTGGCCGCCTTCCACAGCACGAAGTCCAGCGGGTCTTCCTTGTGCTCATCCACCTCGATGCGCGCCCCGGCACGCATCTCGTCGGGGTCGCGGTTGCTCAGCCGGCCATAGCGTTCGAAGCGACGCACCCGATAGTAGACGTCGCCGTTGTCGGCAGCGTAGGCGAAGCCCTTGTCGATCAGCGTCTCGATCATGGCGACGATCTCGTCGATATGCCGAGTCGCGCGGGGCTCACGATCCGGGGGCAAGACGCCGAGGCGCGCCTCGTCCTCGTGCATGGCCTCGATCATGCGTTCGGTGAGCGAGGCGATCGACTCGCCGTTCTCCTCGGCGCGCTTGAGGATCTTGTCGTCGATGTCGGTGACGTTGCGCACGTAGGTGACGTCATAGCCCCGGGCCCGCAGGTAGCGGGTGATGACGTCGAAGGCCACCATCACCCGGGCGTGGCCCAGGTGGCAGTAGTCGTAGACGGTCATGCCGCAGACATACATGCGCACCTTGCCCGGCTCGATGGGCGTGAAGGGCTCCTTGCGACGGGTCAGGGTGTTGTAGATCTGCATGTCGGTGCTCACCTTCACCCCTTCTTCCTGTCTTGTTCTTTCTTCTGGGCTTCTTGCTTCTGAACCTTGGCCCAGCTGTCCTTGAGCCCCACGGTGCGGTTGAACACCAGCCGGCCATCACGGCTGGCATGGCGGTCGGCGCAGAAGTAGCCCACCCGCTCGAACTGGAAGCGGCTCTCCGACTCGGCCTCCGCCAGGCTCGGCTCGCCGATGGCCTGCACGGTGACCAGCGACTCGGGATTGAGGTGCTCGAAGAAGTCGGCATCCTTGCCCTTGTCGGGCTGCTCCTCGAGGAAGAGGTTGTCGTAGAGGCGCACCTCCATGGGCACGCCATGCTCCGCGCTGACCCAGTGGATCACGCCCTTCACCTTGCGGCCCTCGGGGTTCTTGCCCAGGGTGTCGAAGTCCACGGAGCAGCGCAGCTCGCTGATCTCGCCGGCGGCGTCCTTGATCACCTCGTCACAGCGGATCACGTAGCTATTGCGCAGGCGCACCTCCTTGCCCGGCGCCAGGCGGAAGAACTTCTTGGGCGGCTCCTCCATGAAGTCATCGTGATCAATGTAAATTTCACGAGTAAACGGCACCTTGCGCACCGTCATGTCCTCGCGGGCCGGATGGCCGGGCACATCAAAGACCTCCTCGTGACCCTCGGCCACGTTGGTCAGCACGACCTTCAGCGGCTTGAGCACGGCCATCGCGCGAGGGGCGTTGTCCTCGAGATCCGAGCGGATGGCGTGGTAGAGCATGGCGATATCCACCAGGCCGCCGTCGGCGCGGGTGACGCCGATCATCTCGCAGAACTTGCGGATCGAGGCCGGCGTGTAGCCACGGCGCCGCATGCCGGAGATGGTCGGCAGGCGCGGATCGTCCCAGCCGTCGACGATGCCCTCGTCCACCAGCAACTTGAGCTTGCGCTTGGACGTCAGGGTGTAATTGACATTGAGCCGCGCGAACTCGATCTGGCGCGGCGTCGCCGGCACCGGCAGGTTGTCCAGGAACCACTCGTAGAGCGGACGATGATCCTCGAACTCCAGGGTGCAGATCGAGTGGGTGACCCCCTCCAGGGCGTCCGACTGGCCATGGGTGAAGTCGTAGGAGGGGTAGATCTTCCACGCGTCGCCGGTCTGGTGGTGGCTGGCGTGGCGGATGCGGTAGAGGATCGGGTCACGCAGGTTGATGTTCGACGCGGCCATGTCGATCTTCGCCCGCAGCACCTTCTCGCCCTCGGCGAACTCGCCGGTGCGCATGCGCTCGAGCAGGTCGAGGTTCTCGGCCGCGCTGCGTTCACGATAGGGGCTCGGCGTGCCCGCTTCGGTCAGAGTGCCCCGATACTCGCGGATCTCGTCCGGCGAGAGGTCGTCGACATAGGCCTTGCCCTCGCGCACCAGGTGCTGCGCCCAGGCATAGAGCTGGTCGAAGTAGTCCGAAGCGAAGCGCACCGGCCCCGCCCACTCGAAGCCCAGCCAGTGAACGTCCGCCTTGATGGCGTCGATGTAGGCCTGCTCTTCCTTGGCCGGGTTGGTGTCGTCGAAGCGCAGATGACAGTCGCCACCAAAGTGCTCGGCGAGCCCGAAGTTCAGGCAGATCGACTTGGCGTGGCCGATATGCAGAAAGCCGTTGGGCTCCGGCGGGAAGCGGGTGACGATCTTCCCGCTATGGCCGGCCTCGATCTCCTCGCGGATCTGGTTGCGGATGAAATTCGGCGCGCTGGTGGTATCGGTGGACATGTCGAAAAAAACGACCTCTGGTTTGGGAGGGGCGGATCGGTGCTGCAAGAAAAGCCTGCACCGCTCGGGGCTGATCCGGCGACAAGCCCCGGGGTGCCGGACCATCGAGGAGGCGCTGTGAACCCATCCCTGGGCGCTACCGACGCCATCCCTGGCGTAGGACCTCCTCTTCGGCTTATCCCCGGCGCCCCTCGCCGCAGGCCTCCAGGAACACTTCCGGTTCGAGTGGCCTCGCTTCGCGCATCGAAGCAAAACCGGTATTATAGCGCCACAGCCATGGGCAACGCCAAGGCAACTCCCCTTTACCGTACAGGAACTTATCGATGATCGTTCTGCAGACCAATTTCGGTGACATCACCGTCGAGCTCAAACACGAGAAGGCGCCCAAGACCACCGCCAACTTCGAGCAGTACGTCCGCGAAGGCTTCTATGACGGCACCCTCTTCCACCGCGTGATCCCGGGCTTCATGGTCCAGGGCGGCGGCTTCGACACCGACTTCAACCAGAAGCCGACCCGTGACCCGGTCGAGAACGAGGCCGACAACGGCCTGAAGAACACCACCGGCACCCTGGCCATGGCCCGCACCCAGGACCCGCACTCCGCCACCGCGCAGTTCTTCATCAACATCGCCGACAACGACTTCCTCAACCACAGCGGCAAGAATGTCCAGGGCTGGGGCTATTGCGTGTTCGGCGAGGTGGTCGAGGGCATGGACGTGGTCGAGAAGATCAAGGCGGTGCCCACCACCCGTCGCGGCATGCACGCCGACGTACCCGCCGAGGACGTGGTCATCCAGAAGGCCTACGTGAAGGGAGAGTGATGAGCACCCTGCTGATTTCCGACCTGCACCTGCACCCCGGCGCCCCCCATATCACCGAGGGCTTCCTGCACTGGCTGGACGAGCGTGCCCGGGGCTGTGATGCCCTCTATATCCTCGGCGATTTCTTCGAGGCGTGGATCGGCGACGACCTGCTCGACCTGGGCGAGCAGGACCCCACCGGCAACGCCACCCTGGCGGCGCGCATCGCTGATGCCCTCAAGCGCCTGGCCGATGGCGGCACGGCCATCTACCTGATGCACGGCAACCGCGACTTCCTGCTGGGTGAGCGTTTCGCCAACGAGGCCGGGGCTTCGCTACTGCCCGACCCGAGCGTGGTCCAACTCGGTGGCAAGCGGGTCCTGCTGATGCACGGCGACAGCCTCTGCACCCGCGACGAGGCCTACCAGGCCTTTCGCGCCCAGGCACGCCACCCGCTCTGGCAGCAGCAGGTGCTGTCGATGCCGATCCAGGAGCGCATCGCCCTGGCCAGGCAGTTGCGCGAGCAGTCCTTTGATTCCAACTCCAACAAGGCCGAGGACATCATGGACGTGACCCCGGCCGAGGTGGTGAAGGTGATGGCCGAGCACGACGTCACGACCTTGATCCACGGCCACACCCACCGCCCCGCGGTGCATGACCTCGAGGTCGATGGCCGGCCGGCAAGGCGCTATGTGCTGGGCGACTGGCAGCCCGAGAAGGGCTGGGAGATCGACGTCGGGGATAGCAGTGAGCCGCGGCTGCAGGCCTTCCCGCTCTCCTGAATCGCGCGGCAAGTCGAGACGTCGAACCGAGCGCTCCCACAAAGCTTTCATCACCGACTGTCCGTGCAGTCGGCGGTGAAGTGTGTGTTGCTCCCTTGCAAAAGCAAACCCCGAGGTCTTGGCCTCGGGGTTTGCTTGTAGCTCGGCGCTTGTAGCTCGGCGCTTGTAGCTCGGCGCTTGCAGCTCGGCGCTCGGCGGCTCCTACAGCCGCTTGATCTCCGCCTCCTCGCGCAGGTCGTCGAGCAGCCCCTGGATGGCAGCCTGGGCACGAAGCCGTTCCGCCATGCGGGCCACGAAGGACTCGATCTGCTGGTTGGGCTCGCCGGGCTGCACCTCGTCCAGGGTGATCAGTACCACGCGCTGGCCGTCCACGACATGGCCATAGACCGGCGAGTCACCCTCGGGATGCGGCAGGCGGAAGGCGGCCTCGATCAGCGCATCGGAGAGGTCGCTCCCGCCCTGGCGGCTGACGGCCTCGGCCTGCTGCCACGCGATCTCCAGGGAGCCGCCGGCGCGCAGTCGCTCGACGCGTTCCGCGGCCAGCTCGAGCAGCGCCTCGCGGGTCTTCTCGCGGCGCACCGCCGCCTCGAGCTCGTCACGCACCTCCTCCAGGGGCAGGGTGGTCGCCTCGCGATGCTCGGCCACCCGCAGCACCAGGCGACGGTCCTCGTCGAGCTCGATCACCTCGCTGTTGTAGCCCTCCTCCAGCACATCGTCGCTGAAGGCCTGCTCCATCACGCCCGGCTCGGAGAGCACGCCGTCGGCGCTGTCGCGACCGACCCAGTCGCCCTGCTGCAGCTCCAGCCCCAGGTCCTCGGCCACGCTGGCCAGGTCCTCGGCGGCGAAGCTGTCATCGATCAGGCGCTGGGCCTTCTCGTTGAAGGCATCGGTCACCTGCTCGCGGGCCAGCTGCCGACGCAGCGGGTCGCGGCTCTCCTCGAAGGCGGGACGGTCCAGCTCGGTGACCTTGACCAGGTGCAGGCCGTTGTCGGTCTCGACGATCTCGGACACCTCGCCCTCGCCCAGGGAGAAGGCCGCCTCTTCGAACGCCTCGCCGAAGAAGCCGCGGGAGATGACGCCCAGATCGCCGCCGTCGTCGCTGGTGGAGCTGTCCTCGGAGACCTCGGTGGCCAGCTCGGCGAAGGCCTCGCCCTCGGCGAGGCGCTGCTGCACCTGCTCGAGAAGGGCCTCGGCCTCCTCGCGGCTACGCGCGTCACCCCCGTCACTATCGCCATAGGTCACCATGATGTGCGACACCCGGCGATCGGCCTCGGCGGTGCCGTCCTGCCAGGCCGCGCGAAGTGCCTCTTCGCTGACCTCGGCGTCCTCGGCCATCTGCTGGCGGTCGAGGACCACATAGTTCAGCCGGACCTGCTCGGGGCGCCGGTAATCCGCCTGGTGGGCGTCGTAGTACGCTTGCAGCGCCTGCTCGTCGACCTCGGGCGGTGTCTCCAGGTCCGCCGGCACCAAGGCATGGTGGCGGAAACTGCGGGTCTGGCGCTGCAGGGTGGCGAGGCGCTCGCGCTCCTCCTCCAGGGTGAAGTCACTCACCGCCAGGCCCTGCTGGAGCTGCTGGCGTTTCACGTCGACGCTGAGCTGCCGGCGAAACGACAGCGGCGTGAAGCCGGCGCTGGCGAGACGGTTGCGGAACAGCTCACGGTCGAAGCGACCGTTGGCATCCTGGAACTCCGGCAGGTTGACGATCAGCTGATCCAGCTGTTCCTCGGAGACATGCAGGCCACCCTCCTCGGCATACTGGGTCAGCAGGCGGTCGGTGATCAGCATGTCGAGCATCTCGGCCCGCAGGGCGCGCTCCTGATCGGGCGGCACCTGCCCGCTGCGGATCGCGCGCTGAACTTCCATTTCCAGCTGCTGGCGGGTGATCGCCTCGCCGTTGACCTCGGCGACCTCGTCGCCACTGTTGCCCAGCAGCCCGACCAGCGATTCCACGCCGAAGAGTGCCAGGGTCACGACCACGGCACCGATGATGATCTTCGCGCCCCAGCTCCTGGAGCGGTCACGAATACTTTGCAGCATGCAGGCCTCTGCGGATCAAGTGAGTCGGGTCGCGCCACATTATACGCATCACCGGGCATTACGCGACGCCGGCGGCGATGCGGGTGGCCGAAAAAGGGATAACCGACAAAAGAACAGGCGCACCGCCGGGGCGATGCGCCTGATATGGAACCAACCGTCAGTGGTGCGGCAGGCGCCGTCGACTCAGTTGACGGAGTCCTTGAGCGCCTTGCCGGCCTTGAAGCTGGGGACCTTGGCAGCGCTGATCTCGATCGGCTGACCGGTCTGCGGGTTACGGCCGGTGCGGGCAGCGCGCTCCTTCACCTGGAAGGTACCGAAGCCCACCAGGGAAACGCTGTCACCCTTCTTGAGGCTGTCGGTCACGGTCTCGACCATGGCATCCAGTGCACGAGAAGCCGCTGCCTTGGGAATGTCGGCAGACGCGGCAATGGCTTCGATCAGCTCGGATTTGTTCACACTTCACCCCTTGACGTTTTCGTAAATTGGCTCTAATCGGCAAGACTTTCGGCTGACTGACGCGATCACAGCATGGCGGTAGTTTATAGCAATGCGGTGAAAGACCTGTCAAGCAACCTTCCTTGCCAAACCCCGCCATACCGGGATTCTGGCACCGGTATGGCGAGGAAATTATCGTTAGTGCGTACTGACCATCGACGCCGAGGAGGTGGAATCTTCCGCTCGCGGTTCCTCCTTTTTCGGCGCCGGTTTGTCGGCCAGGGCCACCTCAAGAACATCATCGATCCAGCGAACCGGCCGAATATCGAGGGCCTCCTTGATATTGTCCGGAACCTCCTTGAGGTCGCGGCGGTTCTCCTCGGGTATTAGCACCGTCTTTATACCACCGCGCCTGGCAGCCAGCAATTTCTCCTTCAGCCCGCCGATCGGCAGCACCTCCCCGCGCAGGTTGACCTCGCCGGTCATGGCCACGTCGCAGCGTACCGGACGCCCCGTGTAGGCCGAGACCATGGCCGTGACCATGGCGATGCCCGCGCTGGGACCGTCCTTGGGCGTGGCGCCCTCGGGCACGTGGATGTGCAGGTCCTCCTTCTCGAAGCGCTCCGGGTCGATGCCCAGCGCCAGGGCCCGCGCGCGCACCACCGTCTGGGCCGCGCTCACCGACTCCTTCATCACGTCGCCGAGCGAGCCGGTCTTGTCCAGACGCCCCTTGCCGGGCGTGATCACCGACTCGATGTTGAGCAGCTCGCCGCCCACCGAGGTCCAGGCCAGGCCGGTCACCCGGCCGACCTGGTCCTCCTGGTCGGCCAGGCCGTAGCTGTAGCGGCGCACCCCGGCATAGGGCTCGATGTCGGCCGCCGAGAGCAGCACCGGCGCCTGGGCGCCCTCCTGGCGCTCCTTCTCGAGGCGCTCGCGGAGCACCTTGCGGCACACCTTGGCGATCTGGCGCTCCAGTTCGCGCACCCCGGCCTCGCGGCTGTAGTAGCGGATCAGCTCGAGCAGCGCGTCGTCGGAGAACGAGAGCTCGTCGTCCTTGAAGCCGTTGGCCTTGAGCTGCTTGGGCACCAGGTAGCGGCGGGCGATGGCGAGCTTCTCGTCCTCGGTGTAGCCCGGCAGGCGGATCACCTCCATGCGGTCGAGCAGCGGGCCGGGGATGTTCATCGAGTTGGCGGTGCAGATGAACAGCGTCTCGGAGAGATCGTAGTCCAGCTCCAGGTAGTGGTCGCTGAAGGTGTCGTTCTGCTCCGGATCCAGCACCTCGAGCAGCGCCGAGGAGGGATCGCCGCGGTGGTCCATGCCGATCTTGTCGACCTCGTCGAGCAGGAACAGCGGGTTCTTGGCCCCGGCCTTGGCCATGCGCTGGATCAGCTTGCCCGGCAGCGAGCCGATGTAGGTGCGGCGATGGCCCCGGATCTCGGACTCGTCGCGCACCCCGCCGAGCGCCAGGCGCACGTACTTGCGGTTGGTGGCCCGAGCGATCGACTGCCCCAGCGAGGTCTTGCCCACCCCGGGCGGGCCCACCAGGCAGAGCACCGGGCCCTTGAGCTTCTTGACCCGCTTGTGCACCGCCAGGTACTCGAGGATGCGCGCCTTGACCTCCTCGAGGCCGTAGTGATCCTCGTCGAGCACCTTCTGGGCGTGCACCAGGTCATGCTTGATGCGGGTGCGCTTCTTCCACGGCACCGCCACCAGCCAGTCCAGGTAGGAGCGCACCACCGTGGCCTCGGCGGAGTTCGGCGACATCATCTTCAGCTTGCCCAGCTCCTGGAGCGCCTTGTCGCGCGCCTCCTTGGGCATGCCGGATCCCTCGATGGCCCGCTCGTACTTCTCGGCCTCGTTGGGCACGTTCTCGAGCTCGCCCATCTCCTTCTGGATGGCCTTCATCTGCTCGTTGAGATAGTACTCGCGCTGGGACTTCTCCATCTGGTCCTTGACCCGCGAGCGGATGCGCTTCTCCACCTGCAGCAGGTCGATCTCGGACTCGATCAGCGCCATCAGGTGCTCGATGCGATCGCGCACCCGGTCCATCTCCAGCAGCTGCTGCTTGTCGTCGATCTTCAGCGACAGGTGGGCACAGATGGTATCCACCAGGCGGCTGGGGTCCTCGATGCCGGAGAGCGAGTTGAGCACCTCGTTGGGCACCTTCTTCGACATCTTCACGTACTGCTCGAACTGGGTGAGCAGCACGCGCACCAGCGCCTCCTGCTCGCGCTCGCTGAGCGGTTCGCTCTCGCGCAGGCTCACCTCGGCACGGCTGTAGCCGCCATCGACGGCGATGATCTCGCGGATATCGGCCCGGGACTCGCCCTCGATCAGTACCTTCACGGTGCCGTCGGGCAGCTTGAGCAGCTGCATGATCTCGGCCACGGTGCCGATGGCGAACATGTCCTCGTTATCGGGATCGTCCTTGCTGGCCTCGCGCTGGGCCACCAGCAGGACGCGCTTGTCGGCCGCCATGGCGGCCTCGAGCGCCTGGATCGACTTCTCGCGGCCGACGAACAGCGGGATGACCATCTGCGGATAGACGACCACGTCCCGCAGTGGCAAAAGGGGCAGACTCAGGGTCTGTTCGGCGTTCTGCTGCATCGCAGACGTTCCTCACACGAAATCGGATGGATACCCAAGGAGTGGGGGCGAAGCGGTGGCATTGCAAGGCAACCCGTGCCGGCGCGCAAAAGAAGGGGAGCGGATCCATCGCCCGAGGCTCCTAAACACCTCGCGGATGAAGCCGCTCCCTCATCGGGGCGCGTGGCGCCCGGTGGTTCAGCCGCCGGTACCGTCGCTCCGCTGCGCTTCCTGCTGGGAGTAGATCAGCAGCGGCTCGCTCTCGCCGGCGATGACCGAGGCATCGATCACCACCTTGGAGACCCCCTCCAGAGAGGGAATCTCGTACATGGTATCGAGCAGCACCGACTCGAGGATCGAGCGCAGGCCGCGGGCGCCGGTCTTGCGCGCCATGGCCTTGCCGGCCACCGCCCGCAGGGCGTCCTCGCGGAACTCCAGCTCCACGCCTTCCATCTCGAACAGCCGGGCGTACTGCTTGATCAGCGAGTTCTTCGGCTCGGTGAGGATCTCGATCAGGGCATCCTCGGTGAGCTCGGTCAGGGTAGCGATCACCGGCAGGCGACCCACGAACTCGGGGATCAGGCCGAACTTGACCAGGTCCTCGGGCTCCACCTCGAGCAGCAGGTCACCGACGCCCTTGGTCTCGTCCTTGCTCTTGACCACGGCGTTGAAGCCGATGCCGCCCTTCTCGGCGCGATCACGGATCACCTTGTCCAGCCCGGCGAAGGCGCCGCCGACGATGAACAGGATGTTGCCGGTATCGACCTGCAGGAACTCCTGCTGGGGGTGCTTGCGTCCGCCCTGGGGCGGTACCGAGGCGGTGGTGCCCTCGATCAGCTTGAGCAGCGCCTGCTGCACGCCCTCGCCCGAGACATCACGGGTGATGGAGGGGTTGTCCGACTTGCGCGAGATCTTGTCGATCTCGTCGATGTAGACGATGCCGCGCTGGGCCTTCTCCACATCGTAGTCGCACTTCTGCAGCAGCTTCTGAATGATGTTCTCCACGTCCTCGCCGACGTAGCCCGCCTCGGTGAGGGTGGTGGCATCGGCGATGGTGAAGGGCACATTGAGCAGCCGCGCCAGGGTCTCGGCGAGCAGCGTCTTGCCGCTGCCGGTGGGGCCGATCAGCAGGATGTTCGACTTGCCAAGCTCGACGTCGTCGTCCTTGGCGCCGAAGCGCAGGCGCTTGTAGTGGTTGTAGACCGCCACCGACAGCACCATCTTGGCGCGGTCCTGGCCGATCACGTAGTCATCGAGGGTGTGACGAATCTCGCGGGGAGCGGGCAGGCGCTCCTCGTCGGTCTCGGCATCGGCATCGAGCACCTCCTCGCGAATGATGTCGTTGCAGAGGTCGACACACTCATCGCAGATATACACGGACGGACCGGCAATCAGCTTGCGTACCTCGTTCTGGTTCTTGCCGCAGAACGAGCAGTAGAGCAGCTTGCCGCCTTCGTCCTTGCCTTTGCCGTCGGCCATTCGCGTACCTCTTTCATAGTGACGCCCCCCACAGTATGGCTCATGGGGCGTCGGGTTCACCACGGCGGCCTCGGCCGCCGGGAAACGTCTCAGTGCATGAAGGTCACTCGGGTGAAATTCACGCTATCAGGATGTCGGCCGCTGTTCCAGCACCGCATCGATCAGGCCATACTCGGCGGCCTGGGGGCCGTTCATGAAGTTGTCGCGGTCGGTATCCCGGGCGATGGTCTCGATGTCCTGGCCAGTGTGATGGGCGAGGATCTGGTTGAGCTTGTCGCGGATGCCGAGGATCTCGCGGGTGTGGATCTCGATGTCCGAGGCCTGCCCCTGGTAGCCGCCCAGCGGCTGATGGATCATCATCCGCGAGTTGGGCAGGCAGTAGCGCTTGCCTGCGGCACCGCCGGCCAGCAGCAGCGCGCCCATGCTCGCCGCCTGGCCGATGCACACCGTGGAGACGTCGGGCTTGATGAACTGCATGGTGTCATAGACCGACATGCCGGCGGTCACCGAGCCACCTGGAGAGTTGATGTACAGGTGGATGTCCTTGTCCGGGTTCTCGGACTCCAGGAACAGCAGCTGTGCCACCAGCAGGTTGGCCATGTAGTCTTCCACCGGGCCCACCAGGAAGATCACGCGTTCCTTGAGCAGGCGAGAGTAGATGTCGTAAGCCCGCTCGCCGCGCGCGCTCTGCTCGACCACCATGGGCACCAGGCCGCCGGCGGATTGGGGTTCGAACGGATTGCTCATCTGGGTGATGTCCTTGGATCCGATGAATGGAAGCGTGGGATAACGCCCTGCCCGGCCACGGGGCCAGGCAGGGTGCGCCGCAGCGCGATCAGGCCTGCTTCTCTTCGCCCTGGGGCGCTTCACCCTGGGTCTCGGCCTCGGCCTCTTCGCCTTCCTCGTCGGCTTCGCCCTGCTGCTGGGCCGCGGCGAGGGCCTCCTGATAGCTCATCTCCACGTCCGTGACGCTGGCCTGCTCGAGCAGGACATCGACGGCCTTCTCTTCGAGGATAGCCGACTGGACCTGGGTCTTGAGCTGATCGTTACCCATGTAGTACTCGACCACCTGCTCGGGGTCCTGATACTGCTGGGCCAGCTCCTCGACCTTGGCCTTGATCTCGTCATCGCTGGCCGCGACCTCGTGGCGCTTGATCACCTCGGCCAGCAGCAAGCCGACCTGGACGCGGCTCTTGGCCTGCTCGGCGAACAGCTCGTCGGGCAGCTGGCTGACGTCGAAGTCCTCACCGAGGCCGAACTGCTGGGCCGCCTGGCGCTTGAGGCCTTCGGTCTCCTGCTGCACCAGCGCCTGGGGCACCGGGATGTCGTTGGCCTTCTTGAGCGCCTCGAGCACCTGCTGCTTGACGCGATTGTCGACGGCCTGGGTGGCCTCGCGGGTCATGTTCTTCTTGATCTCGGCGCGGAACTTGTCCAGATCGCCGTCCTCGACGCCGAACTTCTCGATGAACTCGGCATCCACCTCGGGCAGCGCCTGGCCCTGCACGGCGTGGACCTTGACCTTGAAGGTCGCTTCCTGGCCGGCCAGCTGCTCGGCCTGGTAGTCCTCGGGGAAGGTGACCTTGAGCTCCTTCTCCTCACCCGCCTTGGCACCGATCAGCTGCTCCTCGAAACCGGGGATGAAGCTGCCGGAACCGATCACCAGCTCGTGGCCCTCGGCGCTGCCGCCCTCGAAGGGCTCGTCGCCCAGGAAGCCCTGGAAGTCGATCTTGACCTGATCGTCCTGCTCGGCGGCACGCTCGACCTCTTCCCAGCCGGCGCTCTGCTTGCGCAGGGTATCGATCATCTCGTCGACGTCGGCCTCGGTCACCTCGACCACCGGACGCTCGACCTCGGTGCCCTCGATGGACGAAAGCTCGACCTCGGGGTAGATCTCGAGGGTGGCGGTGAACTCCAGGTCCTTGCCCGCCTCGTTGATGGTGGCCTCGATCTGCGGATACCCGGCCGGGTTGAGCTCGTGCTCGGAGATGGCACGCACGTAGCGCTCGCGCATCACTTCGCCCACCACCTCGTCGCGCACGCTGCGTCCATAACGCTGGCGGATCACCGACATCGGGACCTTGCCCTGGCGGAAACCGTCCATGCGCACGTTCTTGGCGGCATCCTTGAGACGGGCGGCAACGGCCTCGTCGACCTCGGCGGCCGGCACCTGGACCTTGATGCGGCGTTCAATCTGGGAGGTCGTATCGACGGAAACTTGCATGAAATGTCCTCTACCGACTGGGGCGTTCTGTGAAAGCGTGAAAAGGGTCAAGGGGGAGATTCTAAGAATCCCGCCCGGTACTGGCAAGCGCCGTGCCTGAACAGATGGGGGCCTGACGGCACATTACAAGGGGCATGACCGGGATTTTTCCGTGCTGGCTGCTGCCGCAGGAGGCAACGGGACGACGGGCGCCATGGCACCGAAAAGGCATTAGGGGGATGAATCGAAAGAAGCGGGACCTGCTGAGGGAGGCAATGGGGTGGATGATGGGGATCGAACCCACGACCACCGGAGCCACAATCCGGGGCTCTACCACTGAGCTACATCCACCACTGCCTGGAGATCATGTCGAGATGGGGTGGATGATGGGGATCGAACCCACGACCACCGGAGCCACAATCCGGGGCTCTACCACTGAGCTACATCCACCACGACGACACGGGTCTTGCTGAAAGCTCAAACGCGTCGGCCGAACCGCTACCGGCCACCCCATGGAACACATGGCGCGCCCAGCAGGAATCGAACCTGCAACCTACGGCTTAGAAGGCCGTTGCTCTATCCGGTTGAGCTATGGGCGCATTCTACGTCTCAGAGCGCCTGACCGCAACCCGAAATGAGAAATAAAACTTCCCAATCAACAGGTTGTGGTCGGGGTGGAGGGATTCGAACCCCCGACATCCTGCTCCCAAAGCAGGCGCGCTACCAGACTGCGCTACACCCCGCCGGCTCTTGCACGGCCCTGACGCCACCGCAGGGGCCTCGTCAAGCGCTGCGTATTCTACGGAACTTTCCCCTCGGGTCAAGCGAGAAGCGCGCCACTGCCGACCGGCCGCTTTGCCTTGGGGCCCGGGCATGCGAAAATCTCCCGCCCCGTCCACCCACCCACCAGCAGAGGGAAGTTCGATGACCGCCCAACTGATCGATGGCAAGTCCATTGCCGCCCGAGTCCGCCAGCAGGTCGCTCGCCAGGTGCAGGCACGCCGCGAGGCCGGAGGGCGCATTCCCGGACTGGCCGTGGTCCTGGTGGGCGAGGACGCCGCCTCCGCCGTCTATGTGCGCAACAAGCACCGCGCCTGCGAGGAGGCCGGCATCCGTTCCTTCAAGTACCCGCTGCCGGCGGATACCCGCCAGGAGGAACTCGAGGCCCTGGTCGACCAGCTCAACGGGGATCCCCGCATCGACGGCATCCTCGTGCAACTGCCGCTTCCCGAGCACCTGGACGCCCGCCCGATACTCGAGCGCATCCTGCCCCACAAGGATGTCGACGGCTTCCATCCCTACAACCTCGGCCGCCTGGCCCAGCGCCTGCCGCTGCTGCGCCCCTGCACCCCCAAGGGCGTGATGACCCTGCTGGAAGCGAGCGGCCTCGAGGTCCGCGGCCTGGATGCCACCGTGGTCGGCGCCTCCAACATCGTCGGCCGCCCCATGTCACTGGAACTGATGCTCGCCGGCTGCACCACCACCGTCTGTCATCGCTTCACGCAGAACCTGGAGGCACATGTCCGGCGCGCCGACCTGCTGGTGGTCGCGGTGGGCAAGCCCGGCCTGGTCAAGGGCGAATGGATCAAGCCCGGCGCCATCGTCATCGACGTCGGCATCAACCGCCAGGAGGACGGCCGCCTGATCGGCGACATCGACTTCGCCCCGGCCGCCGAGCGCGCCAGCTGGATCACCCCGGTCCCCGGCGGCGTCGGCCCCATGACCGTAGCCACCCTGCTCGAGAACACCCTGCAGGCCGCCGATATGCATGACGCCGAGAAGGAGCAAGGAGCAAGGGGACTATTGTAGGAGCGGTGCTTGCACGGCGATGGCTGCCGGAACCCGTTGTAGGAGCCGTGCTTGCACGGCGATGGGTGCCGAGCTAAGCAATTCGCGGTGCAAGCACCGCTCCCACATGCACCGTATCGCGAATTCCGCTAGAATCGCGCCTCCATTTTTCCCGACTCGCGAGGTCGCCCGATGACCGACCAGAAGATGAACGTCGAAAGCTTCAACCTCGACCACACCAAGGTGAAGGCCCCCTACATCCGCCTTGCCGACATCAAGACCGGCGAGCACGGCGATACCATCCACAAGTACGACATGCGGATCTGCCAGCCCAATCAGGACCACATGGAGATGCCCGGCCTGCACTCCCTGGAGCACCTGATGGCCGAACTTTCGCGCAACCACTCCGACAAGGTCGTCGACATCAGCCCCATGGGCTGCCAGACCGGCTTCTACATCGCGATGATCAACCACGACGACTACGACAGCGTGCTCGATCTGGTCGAAGGCACCCTCAAGGACGTGCTGGTGGCAGACGCGGTGCCCGCCTGCAACGAGATGCAGTGCGGCTGGGCGGCCAGCCACAGCCTGGAGGGCGCCCAGCAGATCGCCCGCGGTTTCCTGGCCAAGCGTGACGAATGGTCCCGGGTGTTCGCATGAAGCGCATCGGCATCATCGGCGCCATGGCCCAGGAGGTCGCCGCACTCGCTTCCCAGCTGGAGGATCGCCGCACCCGCCAGCACGTGGGCTGCACCTTCCACCTGGGCAAACTGCATGGCGTCGAGGTGGTGATCCTGCAGTCCGGCATCGGCAAGGTGAATGCCGCCATCGGCACCACCCTGCTGCTGGACGTCTACCATCCCGAGGCGATCATCAACACCGGCTCCGCCGGCGGCTTCGGTGAGGGGCTCGAGATCGGCGACGTGGTGGTCTCCAGCGAGGTGCGCCACCACGACGTGGACGCCGTGGTGTTCGGCTACGAGCACGGCCAGGTGCCCAACATGCCCGCCGCCTACTTCCCGGATGCGCGGCTGGTCACCATGGCCCGGGAGTGCGTCGAAGCGCTGGACGAGGTCAAGGTCGTGGAGGGCCTGATCGCCACCGGCGACGTCTTCATGGCCTGCCCCGAACTGGTGGCGACGACCCGCTCGCGCTTCCCCACCATGCTGGCCGCCGAGATGGAGGCCGCGGCGATCGCCCAGACCTGCCATCACTATGGCTGCCCCTTCGTGGTCATCCGCGCGCTCTCCGACATCGCCGGCGGCGGCGACAACCACCTCTCCTTCAGCGAGTTCCTGGAGAAGGCCGCCGACCACTCCACGCGCATGGTCACGGCCATGGTCGACCGCCTGGCATGCATGGAATCTGCGCCCTATCCTGAGGTCGAACAAGCGACTTGATCGCAGTCAGGAGTCTCCATGCTACTCGATGAACTACACGAGAAGCGCCATGCCATCATCAATGCCGCCAGGGCTCACGGGGCCCATGGCATACGGGTATTCGGTTCCGTGGCTCGGGGGCAGGAAGATCAGGGCAGTGATATCGACTTTCTGGTGGATTTCGACAAGGGCTATGACCTCTTCACTCAACGCATGGCGCTTGCAGAGAGGCTTGCTGAGATTACGGGTCACGACGTCGACTTGATTCCCCTCCACGAACTCAACCATCACATCAGGGACGCTGTTCTCGCGGAAGCCCGAGAGTTATGAGCAAGGAGTCATGAGCAAGGAGTGGCAGCTCTACGCCCAGCATATTCTTGACGTCATCGAGAAGATTGCACGCATCAGACAGCGTGGCGACATCACCGAAGATGACATCCTCTATGATGCTGCCCTGAGGAACCTCCAGACCCTGTCTGAGGCAACTCAGCGCCTACCCGACTCGAAGAAATCCCGCTATCCGGATATCCCCTGGCAGCAGATCAGTGGTTTCCGAAATATTCTGGTTCATGAATACCTTGGCCATATTGACCCCATCACCGTTACCCGCGTCATCGACCAGCATCTGGAACCACTGGGTCGAGCTGTCCGGGAGATGCTGGCCGGTGAAAATGGGTGCCGGTAGATGAATGACAACAACCTCGCGGCACAGGCTCACTGGTCGCGAAGACTGGTAATCGCCCTGCCCCTGCTGCTGACCGGCTGCGCCACTCATCTGGGCCCCAATGGTCCGGTCACGCCCTCGGACGAGGTGGCGCCGGCCCGCTACGCCGTCGAACGCCTGGCGCCACTCACCTATACACCACCCGACTGGCCCGAGGCGCTGGAGGCGCGCGTCCTGCTACCGGACACCCCCGACGACCGGCTGCGCCCGGCGGCCCTGCTGGTGCATGGCGGTGGCTGGCAGCGGCGCAGTCCCGACGACATGGACGAGATCGCCGAGAGGCTCGCCGAACGCGGCTACGTGACGGTCAATATCGCCTACCGCTTCGCCCCGACCTACCGCTTTCCCGCCCAGCTCCACGACCTGCAGCAGGCCATGGCCTGGATCCACGAGCGGGCCGAGGCGTGGCGCATCGACACCGGCCGCATCGTCGGCGTCGGCTACTCCAGCGGCGCCCACCTGGTCAGCCTGCTCGGGGTGGCCGGCAATGTCGGGGCCCTGAGCGAGCCTTACGGCGGCGATCACGCCCGGCTCGCGGGGGTGCTGGGCGGCGGCCTGCCGAGCGACCTCTTCAAGTTCGCTGACGGGCGGCTGGTGGTGGAGTTCATCGGCGGCACCCGGGCGGAGAAGCCCGAAGCCTACCGACTGGCCTCGCCGATCTACCACGTCGATGCCAACACGCCGCCCCACTTCCTCTTCCACGGCCGCTGGGACAGCCTGGTCCCGGTGGACCATGCCACCGACTTCCACGCCGCACTCCTCGCCCAGGGGGTGGAGAGCGAGCTCTACCTGCAACACTACCGTGGGCACTTCACCAGCTTCCTGACCCGCGACAGCGCCATCGAGGCCGGCATCGCCTTTCTCGACCGGCAACTACTCGACGATTAAGCCAGCGCCTGGAACGACAGCGGCCGCCCCTCGGGGCGACCGATTGCTACTGTCGCGCTCACTGGTGACTGGCATCAGTCTTTCAGCTTCCACCCCAGCGTCTCGCCGGCGGCCAGGGGCACGATGGTCTGACCCTCGGCATAGGGCAGCACCTCGGGCAGCTGCCAGTGCTCGCGCACCAGGGTGACGGTGTCGGCATTGCGCGCAATGCCGTAGAAGTCGGGGCCGAAATGGCTGGCGAACCCCTCCAGGCGCTCCAGGGCCCCGGCCTGCTCGAAGGCCGTGGCATAGAGCTCCAGGGCCGCCGGCGCGGTGTAGGCCCCCGCGCAGCCGCAGGCACTCTCCTTGTCGCCACGGGCATGGGGCGCGCTGTCGGTGCCCAGGAAGAACTTAGGGCTACCCGAGGTCGCGGCGGCCAGCAGCGCCTGGCGGTGGCGTTCGCGCTTGAGAATCGGCAGGCAGTAGTAGTGGGGGCGAATGCCGCCCACCAGCATGTGGTTACGGTTGAACAGCAGGTGATGGACGGTAATGGTGGCGGCGACATTGGCCGGCGCCGCGGCCACGAAGTCAGCGGCCTGCGCCGTGGTGATGTGCTCGAAGACCACCTTCAGGTCCGGATGGCGCTCGAGCAGCGGCTTCATGACCCGCTCGATGAACACCGCCTCGCGATCGAAGATATCGATATCGGCGTCGGTGACCTCGCCATGCACCAGCAGCGGGATGCCCAGCCGCGCCATGGCGGCTACGGCCGCGTCGCAATGGGCCAGGTCGGTCACGCCGGACGCCGAATTGGTGGTCGCCCCGGCGGGATAGAGCTTCACCGCCTGCACCAGGCCACTGGCATGGGCCCGCTCGATCTCATCAACCGGCGTATCGTCGGTCAGGTAGAGAGTCATCAGCGGCTCGAAAGCGGCCCCGGCGGGCAGCGCCGCGAGGATCCGCTCGCGATAGGCCAGCGCCTGTTCGGTGGTGGTCACCGGCGGCCTGAGATTGGGCATGATGATGGCACGGCCCATCTGGCGGGCACTGGCGGCCACCACGGCCGCCATGGCCTCGCCGTCGCGCAGGTGGAGGTGCCAGTCGTCCGGGCGGGTCAGGGTAATCGAGTTCACGGCGGGTCCTGTGTCGAAAGCGTGGGTGTCGGCATGACCAAGGGTGGCACCAGTATATCGCAACCCCGCCGCCACCCCGAGCCCACGCCAGGCCGTTTGTCTGCTAACATATTCGACCGCTTTTCCCATCCCCCGGAGCCCGATGCCGCCCATTGACCCGACACGCTCGCCCCTGCGCGCCGACCTCCTGCTGCTGCTGGTCACCCTGCTGGCCGCCGCCGGCTGGATCTTCTCCAAGGAGGCGCTGGCCGGCATGCCGCCGCTGCTGTTCATCGGCACGCGCTTCTTGATCGCCGGGGGCATCCTGTCTCTCTTCGCCCTCCCCGCCCTGCGCCGGCTCGCCCTTGCCGACTGGCGGCGAGCCGCAGGCGTGGGCCTGATCTTTAGTGCCGCCATCTCGCTATGGGTGCTCGGCCTTCACCACTCCCGCCACCTCGGCGAAAGCGCCTTCATCAACAGCCTGGGCATCCTGCTGGTCCCGGTGGTGGCACGCCTGCTGTTCGGCGACCGGCCGCCGCGCACCACCTGGATCGCCCTGCCGGTGGCGCTGGTCGGCTTCATGCTGCTGTCGTTGAATGCGGGCTTCCGGATCGAGCCCGGCCAGTGGCTGATCGCCGGCTCGGCGCTGGTCTTCTCGGTGTTGATCAATGCCAACTCGCGGGTGGTGCGCCGTGTGCCCGCCCTGCCGCTGACCGCCATCCAGCTGGTGGTGGTGGGCCTGGTGCTCACCCTCGCCTCCCTGCCCGTCGAACCCTGGCCGTCACGCCTCTCGGCGGCCACGCTCGGCTGGGTCGCCGCCAGCATCCTCTTCGCCAGCACCCTGCGCTTCTTCCTCCAGGTCCACGCCCAGGGCCTGACCACCCCCAGCCATGCCGCGGTCATCCTGATGCTCGAGGCGGTCTGGACCGCACTGATGGCCGCCTGGTGGTTCGGCGAGACCATGACGCTGCTCCAGCTGCTGGGCTGCTCGCTGATATTCGCGGCCCTGCTGATCAACCGCTGGTACTGGGTACGGCGACTCTTCAAGCGGCGCTGAATGCCGTATCATGGCGCCAGCGTGCGCATCGCCACCGACGCTCGGCCACCCATGAGGACTCGATGCCCAAGGTAAGACACTACGCCGATATCGTTGCCATCCTCGCCGGCCTGATGTGGCTGGTGCTCTACTGGTCGGTCAGCATCTCCGCGCACCTGGGCAGCATCGAACCCAGCCTCGCCGCCCTGTTGATGTTCGGCAGCCTGATCCTGATCAGCTTCGTGCACCGCCCCATCCGCGTGCTGCTCGGCCGCTACCATGTCCGCAAGCGACGCACCGAGATGTGGATGCACATCCTCGCCCTGCCCCTGACCCTGGCCTTCCTGCTGGCCATCGTCATCGACCACCTCATCACCCCGATGAACGGCGAGCAGAAGATGCTGCTGTTCAACGTGCTGGCCACCGCCGGCTGGCTGGTGTTCGTCTTCACCCTGGTGATCAAGCTGCTGTGTCACCTCGTTCAGCAGAAGCGCAAGGCCAAGCGATAAGCCGTCCACAAGGGTGCGGGATCCCCATCGCGTGCAAGGGGAGAAGCCCTTGTGGGAGCTGTGCTTGCACGGCGATTAGTGCTCTCCGCACTTCGCGGTGCAAGCACCGCTCCTACAAACTCGCTTAAGCAGATCAGGCACCCTGTGGGAGCGGTGCTTGCACCGCGATTCGAACAGCCGAGCGCAAATCGTCGTGCAAGCACGGCTCCCACAACGCCTTATACCCCCCCCTTCAGAACCTCTCGGCCCGAAACGGCGCCATATCGATTTCCGGACGCTCACCGTCCATCATCTGGCCGAGCAGGCGGCCTGTGGCCGGGCCCAGGGTGAAGCCCTGGTGGCCATGGCCAAGCGCCAGCCAGAGCCCCTCCTGCCCCGGCGCCGGGCCGATCACCGGCTTCATGTCCGGGGTGCAAGGCCTCGCGCCTTTCCAGGGCTCGGCATCCAGCCGCTCGCCCAAGGGAAACAGCTTTTTCGCTACACGCTCGGCGGCGGCCAGCTGTTGCAGGTGCGGTGGCGCCTCGAGGCGCTCGAGTTCCGCGCCGGTGGTCAGGCGAATGCCCGCCTGCATGGGAGCCAGCAGATAGCCGACCTCGGCGTCCATCACCCAATGGCCGAGCCTCGCCGAGCCCGTCGCGCCGTAATGCATGTGATAGCCGCGCTTGACGAACAGCGGTATCTCCAGCCCCAGGCGTGAGAACCAGTCACGCGACCAGGGGCCCATGGCCATCACCACCTGCTCGGCGTCCAGTTCACCCTCGGAGGTGGCGACCCGCCAACCGGCGCCATGGCGAGCGACGTCGGTCACGTCCGCCTGCAACACACGCCCCCCTTCCGCCTCGAAACTGCGGGCATAGGCCTGCACCAGGCCGCCGGGGTCGGCCACCGTCCAGGGCTGCTCCCAGTGGATCGCCCCGGCCAGCTCATCGCTCAGGTCGGGCTCCAGGGTCGCGAGTTCACTCGCATCAAGCGCCCGGTAGCGGACACCGAACCGCTCGGCGTTGGCCTCGGCATCCCGCAGGCGCGCCGACATGGCCTCCCGGGTGCGATAGACCTCCAGCCACCCCTCCTTGCGCACCAGGGCGTCGGCCCCGGCCGCCTCGACCATCGGCGCATGGGCCTCCAGCGACAGGCAGATCAGCGAGGCGTATTCGGGCACGATGCGCGCATAACGCTTGGGGGCGGAGTTCTGCCAGTACTGCAGCAGGGCCCCGGCGGCCCGCACCATGCCACCGGGCCGGTAGCGGATATCCACCTGGCGGTTGGGCAGCACCCGCAGCATGGTGGCGAGATCCCGCGGGAAGGGATAGGGACGCACGGCCTCGCGCTGGATGATGCCGGCATTGCCGAAGGAGGTCTCGCGCCCCGGCTCCCGGCGGTCGACCAGGGTCACCGAGTGCCCACGTCGGGCCAGGTACCAGGCGACCGATACGCCGACCATCCCGGCACCCATCACCACGATCTCGCGCGCCATCTCTGACTCCTTGTCTGCTGTTCGGGGGGCTGGAACCGAGCATGCACCTCAGCGGCGCAGAGGGAAAGCCGCGGCTCGCCCTCAGTGGCTGGAATCATCCTCCCGCACCCGCAGCTTGGCCCGGATGAAGTCCGAATGGCTGACATGCAGCAGCTCCGCCAGGCGCCGGATACGGTGCTCCTCGAGATGGTGCTGCTCGCCATCGGCCAGGGCCAGCATCCACATCATCCTCACCAGCTCGACGCGCCTGCCGTAGTCATAGTGCTGCTTGATCAGGCTGACGAACTGGTAGTGGTCCACGGCCGACTCGGCCTCCTCCCGGGCCATTCGCATCAGCGCGTCGAGGTCCGCGTCCGCCAGATCTAAGCGCCGCTGCAGCAGCTGGCGCAGCAGGGCGACCTCGCTGTCGTCGAGGTGGTAGTCGGCACGTGCCACCTCGAAGAGCAGCGCGGCCGCGGCGAGCTCCAGGGTGGGGGCATCGTCGCGCTGCGCCTCGGGTTCGGCCAGGGCCTGCTGGAAGAATCGCTGGATACTTGCGAGCACATCGAACTCCTTTGGTCATCTCGCAGGATAGGACAGGCACCGGGAAGCGGGGTTCGATCGATGGCGGCAGAGAAGTCGGAAAGTCATTCAGAGAGCCTCGTGGCTGGCTTTAGGCTCGTAGCGCCATTTACCCCCCAGTGAAAAATCAATCGCCTTCGGCAGCGTATTCCCGAAACCATTGGCTGGACACTGAGTGATCTCGCCAAACAGGATATCTCCCTCATGAAGGTAGAAATCAACCCTGACAAAATCAAAGTGCCTACCGATACACTCCGCCAACTCCACCATATCGGCCACACGGACATCAAGCTTTCTTCCATTCACCTCATTACCAGGGAATTCGCCATGAGCCTTCAAGTCCCTATCAAAGAAAGACTCCACCTTCTTATTCTCTCTATCGGCAATAGTTTCAATCAATTGAACACGACCATGGAAGACGAAGAACTTGTAGTCATCCAGCATCCGCTTTCCCGGTTCCGAATAACGCCTCTCCACCAGGAACACCCTGCGCACCTGAGTATCGGTCCATGCCAGGTTCAAAGGCTTGAAGGGTTGGTGCTGCCAATCGATAAGTCGCTGCCGAATGCTCGCCCAATCCTCCCGCTCGGCATCATCGACAAACAGATTGTATCCTGAGCCCCAGGCGGCTTTTATTACCAAGGGCCCCTCAAGCTTGGAAAAATCATAACTCTTCGCATCCTCGATAACATCCATAAGCGGCAAGAATCCGAGCCCATTATCCAGTCCATTCTGACTGAGCCATTGACGGACCAGCAACTTGTCGGTAACGACTGGCCACAAGGCGTTCCTCGAGAATAGTCGCCTATGAATTGATTTCTCGTTGAAGCTTCGGGGGTTACGTATACTGGGATAATAGTCAAGTTTCACCTTGCACTTCAGGCGGGTATACAGGAACCCCGTCGCTTTCTCGAACCTGAAGAACTGCTCATAGCTGCGATCCACGCCGAGTCGGTTGACCAGCCTGGTCCAGTAGTTGAGGAGGCGGTAATCCCACTGGCTGCCTCTCCGTTGCATTCCCATCGCCATGCTCCCGGTTAGTGTGGCCAACTCAACTCGCCAGTGTGACCCTGGCCACCTGGCTGGCATAGTTTTCCGCCGCTCGCCGTGACGTGTAGGCGTGCACCAGTTGATGTGAACGAGAACGCATCTCGGCACGATCACCCTGCCTATATGCCTCCAGGCAGGCAGCGATATCAGCGGGGTCGTGGCTCTCGGCCAGGAAGCCGTCAACGCCATGGGTCACGATGCCATCCACTCCCCAACCGCGGTGTCCCACCACCACGCAGCCCTGGGCCATGGCCTCCAGGTAGGCGAGCCCCAGGGTCTCCGGCGCGCTGGGCATGAGGAAGAGCTCCGAGCGGAACATGCCCGCCAATACCTCGTGCCGAGGGCGAAAGCCATGTCTCTTGACGATGCCCCCGAGCCCCAGACGTGCGATGGCGGCATCCACTTCCTGCCGGAGCTGGCCATCGCCAAACAGCTCCACGCTGACCGGTGCATGACGAGCCACCCGGGCCACCGCCTCGAGGGCCGCCACGATGTGCTTGCTCGGGTGGAACTTGCAGGCCATCACCAGCCGCAGTGCCCCTGGCGCCACCACTTTCCTGGACAAATCACAGATCTCCTCCTCGGGAATTCCCGAGAAGACCACACCATCGGCAGTAAACCCCGTGACCTGGCGCAGCTGTTCGAGCAGGGGCCCGGAACGGGCCAGCACCAGATCCGATTGTTCCACGGCCATCCTCAGCCTCGGTTGGACAAGGTCGTTGCTATGCACGATATAGACGAAACGGGTATCGGGGCCGCCGAAGACCCGATAGGCGGGATAGAAACTCCTGGCCATGTGGACGATGATATGCCTGTGATCGAGCCTGGCCCCCATGCGAACCAGCAAACGTCGTGTCAAAGCGGCGGAAAAGACGTCACCCACTCCGATACGCGGCACGTCATAGAGCGTCACCGGCCCGACCTGGTGTCGCCGAGGCAATGACACCCCCTCGCGACACACCAGTGGAGAAAACCGCACCACCTCGCGCACATTCAGCCCGAATGCCGACGCCTGCTCCACCAGTTCCCTGACTGCCACGGTGCCCCCCTCGACCGTGCGAGACGCTCCCGATGGATAGATACGGGTACACAACAAGGCATCCATCACGGCCTCCTCCTGATCCTGCGCGCCAGGCGCCTCGCCCAACGCTGCAGCACGATGGTCATCACCACCCACTGGGCCACGCCCCACCCCTGCAGCAGGGCGAACCTGTCGCCCCGCTCCAGTGCATCCATCATTCGCAGGTCATTGCGGTCCTTGAGCCGGTTACGTCCATGCTTGAGGCGACGCAGTTGATCGAATGAGACGAACCTGAGTCCGTCTACCTGCAAATGGAAGGCGGGATCCTCGATCAACGTCTGCTTGGAAACACCGTGGTGAACGAGCTGGGCATCGTTGGCGCTGAAGCCCCGCTCACGCTGCCTTATCGAGTCCAGGGCAAGGAAGTCGACATCGCGTGCAGGGCGAAGGCCATACAGCTCCAGTACCAGGCTCGAGTCGAACACCACGCGCGATGGCTCGAGCCCCTGTCGTTCCAGGAAGGCGCGAAGCGACCGGACGCGGGCCGGCCAGCGTCGCGCCAGGCGCCCCCCCCGTGCATGCTGAAGAAAATGGCGACCATTGGCGTTCATCAACAGCGCCTCCATCCATGGAAGCTCCTTTGGCGAGGTGACATGCCGCCATCCCTCACCATCAGGCAACTTGCCACCGCTATCCGCGACGACTTCAAGCAGGCGTTCGCCGTGCTCCGCGCCTTCCACCTCGGCACCCAGCTCATTCAGACGGGCCATCAAGTGCTGCCAACCACAGCACGACAACCTGAGGTGCTCACCGAGCGATACCTGGCCAACGTCCACCAGCACGCGCCAAGCCAGCCCGCGTGTCGAATCGCCTCTCGAGGAGGCCGATTGCGTTTCAGTATTCTGGCCGATCATGGCTGGTGCCTCGGGGAGTGCGACCCACGGCCTTGCAGCACCGCACGGCAGACATTGAGCACAGAGAAATAGCCCAGGGTGGCGACACGCACCACCACCAGCACCGGCCTCGGGAAGGCATGCAGGCAGAAGAACAGCGGCAACGCCGTATGCCGGAACCAGCGCCGGTAATAGAGATCACGGGGCTGGCGTAACACCGGTAGGTCGCCACGGAAATCCTCCTGTGGTGCGAACCAGGCCAGGTTGCCCCTCAACTGGTCGGTACACCGCCCTCCCTCCTGAAGAAACTCGAAGTCGATCACCTTCAAGCCCTTGTCGGGATCGAACAACAGGTTGCCCGGTTTGAGATCGACACACTCGTACCCCAGGCGGCGATAGTGACGGATCACCTCCTGCAGCCGCTGGACCACCCACAGGGGCAATACCGGATAACGATGCAGCATGGGCCGCCAGGCCGAGATCTCCGCCATGGCATTCTCGTAGCGCTCGAAGACCAGGTGGTTTGGCCCCACCTCAAGCAACCGTGACACCTCCTCCAGATCGCTGGCCAGATGTCGGGCTTCGACTTCCCGGGCCAGGAAGCGCTCGCGTCCCCGGCGGAAGGTCTTGCAGATGGCCGGCTGACCATGAAAGTCGATCAGCTCCACCTTGGCTCGGCGGGCGTTGCCACTCAGGTCGGCCAAGACGGGATAGGGGCAGTGAAACTCCTTCTGAAGGGCCTCGGCACATTCGACCACCTCCTCGATGCACTCCGGCGCCAACACCTCGAGATAGGCCAGCGCCTGGCGGGCATTGTCGGAGGAGTGAAGGATGTTGCATTGTTCCGCACGAGGTCGATCCCTGTTGTACCGGTCACGAACGGCAAGCTTGGTCTTCAGCAGACGGGCATTGTCGAGGCCGGGATGCTTCACCTGGAGTCCCTCATCCACCGCCTGGGGCATGACATCGTGTACCACCAGGTAGTAGGCCGGCGGACCACCGCTCACCGGCCAGGGACCTCGACTCCAGTTCCCGCCACGAATATCGCGTATTGCCTGGGGGTGAACTCGTGCATCCACGACGCCTTCCGTCAGCAACTCGAAACCGTCATCGAACAGGCGGCGGCGCACCATCTCCAGCGCCCCCAGCCCGCACTCGCGAACCAGGAACACGGCCAGCCCACGACGTGCGTCATCCAGGGGCAACGCTTCTCTCGCCAGCCACTCGGCTACCCAGGGTGACATCGGGGCCAGTTTCTCGAGGGTATCGTAGGGGGGCCGCCAGCCAAGGTCCGCCAGCCAGGCATCCAGCCTCTCAAGGGTCAAGGGGGATTGCGGGCCCTCACAGCATGCTTCGCTCAATCGCTCCAGCAGGACCCGGCGCTCGCCCGTGGGTTCGATCCCGAGGTGATAAGCCTGATGGAAGGCCTCGACACGAAGAAGGGCCTCTGGCGGCAACCGTCCCCGGGAATCCGACCGGGCCTGTTCCAGCAGCCAGCAGCCGCAGGGCACCGGGAGGTATGCCAGGTCATGATACTGGCTACCCGAGATACCACTCAGGCTGTAGAGGTCACAGGGCAGCTTGCCCCGCGTGGTGGTGGCTGCCCTCACGGCAGGCATATTCTCGTCCGCCACCAGGAGAACCAGCCTGTCGGCGGAAGCATCCGCAATCCCCTCGATATCACACATCACGGCCAGCTGGACGCCATCGGCACGCAATGCCGCCAGCCATCGCCCAACGGGCATCTCTGGGGGCACGAAGGCGGGAAGGGCCCGCGGCGCCACCGAACGCCGCCACCATCGACGCAGTTTTCGCATGATCAGTCTCCTCGCTTCCACAGGTAATCGATGATCCGATGACACTCCTGACCGTCATGCAGGGCCGCATGGCGAGCCACAAAGTCGGCGAGTTGGCGGGTATGCTGCCCTGTCTTCACCGCTCGCCAGGCATCAGGCAATTCCGACCAACTGGTAATGACAGGGCCGGGGGCATCGCCCCGGTAATCGCCGTATAACCCCACGTCGTGGGTCTGGTAGGCCTCGAGATCCGGGGCCATCAACACGATCGGGCGCGACAGGCAGGCGAAGTCGTACATCACGCTGGAATAGTCTGTGATCAGGCCATCCATGGCAGGCAGCAGCGCATTGACGTCCGGAAAGCGCGATACCGGCAGGTCGTGCAGGTAGGGAGAGCGTCCTAGCAATGCCGTCAGTCCCTGCATTTTCAGTGACACATGACCGCGCACCAGCAGCAGCAACCGCTCGCGCTCCAGCCAGGGCAGCAATGCCTCAAGCTGCTCTCCCTGAGCCAGGTCCAGCTCCCCTTGCCCTTGCAGACGTAGCGTCGGCGCATAGAGCAGAAGGCCGGCATATTCATCGGGTTCGATGCCACCCCGGCACAAGCTCCCCACGGCATCCTCCTCGAATGCCTGCCAACGGGGGTAACCGAGCGCTGCGACACGGCACTCCGGCAAGGCATAGGCCGACATCATCCTGGTCTTCGCCACTTCCGAAGCCACCAGCATGCGGTCCGGACTGCGCTTGCCGGGCAGCCAGCGCTTCACCTGGCGGTCGAAAAGTCGAGTGAATGGACCCAACCGAGCCGAACGGGCATCGTGGCCCATGTGCTTGAGGGGTGTGCCATGGGTCAGGCTCACCAGTTCCGCACCGACGATGGCATGGGCGTTGACGTCCTCGGCCGAATGAGTCACCAGGGCGCGGCCCGCCCGCAGCGCCAGTCGAGTACCGGCGAGGGAATAGGCCAGTTCGGCCTCACCGCCCTCCCCTTGAACCCGACTCACCACGTCGGGGTCATGGGCGAGCCACACCGCCCGCAGCCCCGGCTCGTGGTCGCGCACATGACGATAGAGGTAACGCGCATTGTCGGCGTATTGCGCACCGTGCCAGGCCCCGAATACCCAGAGCGTCGGGTCACGCCTGCTCCACCACGCCAGCGGGCAGAGCGGCAGCCAGGCCAGTTGGGCCAGCAGGCGTCTCAGATACGGCTTCGATGCGCCTCGCCCACGCTCACGCTCACGCGAAGTCACGGCGCAGCTGCTCCAGTACGTCGAAGGCCCTCAACACGTCCTCCCTGGAGACGCTGCAGAAGCGGTTCAGCGACCGCTTCAGCTCGGTGGTGGAGACACCATCCGTGCGTGGCAGGTAGACCACCTTGCAATGGGGCGCCAGAAAGTCGAAACGTCCCTTCCAGTCGTCCCCGATGGCAAAGGTATTCACCGAATGGCGCTTCACATCATCGAGCTTCTGGTCCCAACTCGCCTCGGGGATGACCTCATCGACAAACCGGATCGAGCGCACGATCTCGGCGCGCTGTTCGAAGGGAATCATGGTCCGCTTGCCCTTGGCGGCATTGAACTCGTCGGTCGATACCGCGACGATCAACCGGTCTCCCAGGGCTTCCAGTCGGCGCAGCAGGTTCAGGTGGCCGATATGGAACATGTCGAAGGTGCCGTAGGTAATCACCGTCTCGCTCATGGTCATGCCTCCTCGGGCCCGGGGCCCTCACGCACTCTGAGAATGCATCTGTTCGAACAGCGCACGCGGTGCCCACAGCGACAAGACGTGATACCAGAGTCGTGGCCGCATGGCCGTCAGCGTCAAGGCCTTCAGGTCCGCATCCACCGACAGGCCGAGACGACGCTTCTCCACTGCCCAGGACAGCACCTTGCGATTGACCGCCGTCGCCAACTGGCGGCGCTCCTGGCGGCTGAGGTGTGGTATCTCGCCCAATAGGCCCTGGCAGGGATGAATGCCTATCAGGTTCGCTGTGTCGCGCGTCACGCCGCTATGCTCCAGTTGCCAGAGACTGGTGACGGTGTCGTCATAGTGGATTCGCTCCAGGGCACACAGGGTCCTTAGCCAGAAGTGGACATCTCCGCCGCGCCGATACTGGCCCGCTGGAAAACCGCCCAGCATCCGAAAGCGTTCGCGATGCAGGCAGGCACCATTCATGTGAATGAAGTCACAGCGGGCAAAGGCGGCCAACGCCTGCTGGCGTGTCAACACCCCCACCGGCAGGTCGTCAAGGCGCGGGAGTCTCCGACCACGCTCGAGCTTCTGGTAGGCGTTGACGAACAGTTCCACGTCGGCATGCTGCGTGATCGCTGCGGAAAAGCGTGACAGGTGGTCGAACAGCAACAGATCGTCGGCGTCGAAGAACACCAGCCACTCCGCTCGGGCCTGCCCCGCCCCGTGATTGCGAGCGGCGTATCCCCCGGGCCCGGGCGTACCACGCTGGAAGAGGCGCAGACGGCCCGCACCCTCCTCGCGCAGCAACAACTGAAGGGAGCCATCAGTGGAACCGTCATCCACGGCGATGATCTCGAAGTCCCGATGCGTCTGATGGTATAGGCACGCCAATGCAGCCGACAGCGTCGACACCTTGTTAAATACAGGAATCACCACGGAAAACTTGGGCACGGAAGTCGTCTCGCTTGTCGCGCTTCGCTCAGGCCACCTCGTCGCGAACCTCGGACAAGACCGGCGCAAAGCACGCATCAAATACCTTGAGGGCGGCGCTCAGCGAGAAGAGCCCGGCGACAACCCAGGGCCAATGGGTCACTTCCTGCCGGCGGATAATCTGCCCGACCCGGATCGTAACGTTGTTCGCCGAAAGGCCGGAGATCACTGCATAGCGGTGCTGGCCTGCCAGCACCTGCCAACGCCAGACTCCCTCATCATCCACCAACATCAGGGCTTGAATATCACCATCACTGCTGTCGTGGCGTTTGAAGCCTGCCCGGCCGATGGTATCGAGCAGCCTGGCCAGCCGCTCCACTTCCACCTCCAGCTTGCGAGGCGAGACCGGTCCGCAGAACTTCCAACCATCGACCTCGACATCGAGCCGGTGCCCCAACACATAGGCGCTCTCCCGCCCTTCCGTGCGTCTGCGCTGAGCCTGCTTGGCTTCGAGATCGAGGGGCTCCCAGGGCCACGCTGCTGACCAGCTAGGCAGACAGGCCAGCTGGGGAGCCTCCGTTTGCGACAGCCCGAAGAAGGCTGCAGCACTATCTGGTTGCCAGTCGGCATAGTACTGTTCGAGTGCCTCGCGGATCAGCGAGCGCTCGCGTCCCGGATGACGTCGCGCCTCCCGCAATGCCGCTGGTAGAGGGCTTGCTCCCGCCATCGGTAAGCTGAACAGCCCGATCCCCCAGTCGGAAGGGGCGTCCAGCAGCAGCGTCCTTCCGGGATAGCGGTAGGACAGCGCCAGGGGAGAAGTATCGAGGTGGCGGGCATCAACAGGCCGATGATGGGCCATGGGTTCGGCGTGAATACCCAGTCGTTCCACCTGCTGATGAATCCAGCGTTTGACATGCAAGCTATCGATGCGCATCACGGCATGAACCTCCACTCCCCACGACGCCCCAGGCTTTGTCTGAAAAGTCGGCGAGCGAAGGGCAGACAAGGCAAAAATCGGCGAAAAGACGGAGTTTACGGGGTGTAAATGAGTACTTTGAGTCTATTTTTAACGCCGTATGGCCGAGCGCAGCCAGTTTTCGGACAGAGCCTAAAGGTTGGCCATCATCTGGAAGGTAACATTGCGGCCGGCCAGCTCGTCATAGGTGCCGGCATCGACTACCCGTCCCTCCTCCAGCATGTAGATGATGTCACACGCCTTGACCGTGGCCAGGCGGTGGGCAATCAGCACGATCGTCATCCGCCCCACGAAGTGCTGAATATCTTCCATGACACGCCGCTCGGTGATCCCATCCAGGGCACTGGTGGCCTCATCGAGGACCAGCACCCGGGCCTGGCGATAGAGCGCCCGGGCGATCCCGATACGCTGTCGCTGCCCCCCCGACAGCTGCACGCCTCGCTCCCCGACTCGCGTATCCAGCCCCTCGGGCAGGTGCGCGAGAAGCTCCTCGAGCTGAGCCATGCGCAGCGCCTCGATGACTCGGTGTTCATCGACGTCCTCGCGCTCGATGCCAAAAGCGACGTTCTCGAGGATGCTCGCATCTGCCAGGAAAATGTGCTGTGGCACGAACCCTACGCCCTCCTGCCAAAGCCTGAGATTGTCCGGCGTGATGGGCAATCCATCGATCAGCACTTCTCCCTCATCGGGCTCTATCAGGCCGAGGAGCAGGTCCACCGCCGTGCTCTTGCCACTGCCCGAGGGGCCGACAAGGCCGACCAGGTGATTGGCGGGAATCGTCAGTGTCAGTCCATTCAATGCAGGCTCCGACTTGCCGGGATAATGGAAGGCCAGGTTCTGCATTCTGATCTCGCTGAGGGGTATCCACGGCTCGCTGCTCGCACGGGAGGCATCGGGCTCGTCAGCGATTTCCCGACTGGCCAGCAGGTCCTCGCGGATACTGTCGTAGGAGGCGAGGTGGCCACGGATGGTCGAGACCGCGGAATAGATCCGTTGATAGGCCGGCAACATCTTGAAGCCCGCCAGGGCATAGATCGAAAGGGCCGGGAGGATCGCCCCCAGGTCTCCCTGGTAGAGGTTGAGTTGGTAGAGCACAAGCAGTATCACCGATCCGAAGGCCACCAGCTCGATGGCATAGCGCGGGGCATCGCTGAGCCCCTGGGTGACCCCCTGCCCCCTTGCCACCCGCCTGCCCGCCCGTTCATAGCGACGGGTGAAATTCGACTGACGGTGTAGCAACAGCAAGTCCTTGATGCCTCCGAATCCTTCGGACAGCAGCTTGAAACGTCGCGCCTGGGCTTGGGAGACACGCAATCCGTTGGCAATCAGGAAACGCCGTACCGTGCGATACAGCAGCAGGTAAGCGGTAACGAAGATCGCGACCCCCGAGAGGGCCACGACCGGGTTATAGAACAGGATCGCCAGGGTCATGAGCACCAGCATGACCAGCCTGGCGTTGAGCTGCAGGCAGGGATTGATGATACGTTGGGTGACCCGCTGCACCTCCTGAGAGGCCTTGTGGGTCAATCGGCTGCTGCTCTGTCCGGCATGGAAGAGCCAGGGTTGATGAAGGTAATAGCGGTAGAGGCGACTCGAAAGTTCTGCCCCGACATTGGCACTGTAAAGGGATAAGCGCCAGGTGGTGTACATCGAGAACAGCGATGAGAGCAGCAGAATGACCAGCACCCCGCCGCCCAGCCCCGAGAGGAAGCTCTCGGGGCTGTCAAGCCCGCTGCGTTGATAGAGCCAGGCAAGCCGTCCGTCTCCCTGGAGCCGACTCATGTCCCCGACAACGGCCATGAAGGGGCCGATGGCGACCACACTGGCGATCTCGGCCAGTGCCATGACCACGATAAGCAGCTGCAACCTCAGCAGACGACGCCGCTGTTGCAGGGTCAGCAGGGAATAGAGCTCTCGCAGTTGCGCTAGCATGACGTCTCCGGTGGCGTGTCCCGACGCGGGACGTTGAAGGGAAAGAGCACGATGCAAGCTTCACAGCGAACCGGAGGGACCGAGTTGTCCCCCTGACAACACGGGTGCCGGCGCGCCCAATGATGTTGTCAAGGGTACCTGCGTCCTGCTTGCCCTGGCTTGCCACACCAGGTCCACCAACTGATCATCGGAGGAATATGCCAGGGGGGCTTCCATCAGCAGCTGTTTGAGGCGCTGTGAGTGCGAGGCATGCAGGGCCTTGTGCAGCTCTTCGAGAAACGCCTCAACCTGCTCCCAGGGCCAGGACACCTCGCGGGATGTCATGATCCTGGGGTGACGGGTGGCCGTGACCTCTCCGCCGATAAGCAGCTCCTCGTAGAGCTTCTCGCCGGGCCTCAGGCCGGTATAGACGATCTCGATGTCCCCATCTGGATGGTCATCATCCTTCACCTCCAGCCCGGAGAGGCGAATCATGCTGGCCGCGAGATCGGCGATGCGAACCGGCTCACCCATGTCGAGCACGAAGACCTCCCCCCCACTGCCCATGGCTCCGGCCTGGATGACCAGTTGGGCCGCCTCGGGAATGGTCATGAAGTAGCGCGTGATCTCAGGGTGGGTGACCTCCACCGGCCCGCCCTGCTCGATCTGTCGACGAAACAGCGGCACCACGGACCCGCTCGACCCCAGCACATTGCCGAAACGCACCATGCAGAAGCGCGTGGAGCAGGTCCCGAGATCAGACAGCGCCTGGCAGATCAGCTCAGTCAGCCGCTTGGTGGCCCCCATCACGTTGGTTGGCCGCACCGCCTTGTCGGTTGAGACCAGCACGAAGGTCTCCACCTTCTCCTCCAGCGCGGCCATGGCAAGCCCCAGGGTCCCGAAGACATTGTTGCGGATACCCTCCACCAGATTGGCCTCCACCAGGGGCACATGCTTGTAGGCAGCGGCATGGTAGAGCGTCTGCACCCCGAAGCTGGCAATGACCTCACGCATCCGCTCCCCGCGCTGAACCGATACCAGCAGCGCCTTCACGCCTGAGTGGCTCGCACGACGACTCGCCAGGCGCTGCAGCTCCTGCTCGATGGCATAGAGGGCGTATTCGCTATTGTCGACCAGCAACAGGACGGCAGGCCCCTGGCCGAGGATCTGGCGACACAGCTCCGCGCCGATGGACCCCCCCGCCCCCGTGACCATGACCACCTTTTCGCGAATATCGGCATCCATAAGCTCGGGAAAGGCCGGCACGGGGTCACGTCCAAGCAGATCCTCGACGGCCACATTGCACGTCTCGTTGATTCTGGCACGCCCCGAGACCAGGTCCTCCGAACCGGGGATGGTCTGCACCGGAATCGATAACTGGGCTAGCTGCTCGAGGATCTGTCGCCGCCTGCATCGCGGCGCACTGGGAATCGCCAACAGCACGAGCTCAAGGTCGAGGCGATGAACGAGAGATTCCAGTTCGTCGGGGTGATGGACCGGCAGTCCCTCCACCAAGGCTCCATGCAGCCCGCGCCAGTCATCGACGAAGGCCCGAGGTCGATACCGTCCGCCATGCTGGAGGGCGCGGGCCAGTTCGCACCCTGCCGCTCCGGCGCCGTAAATGACCACCGATTGCCGCTGGGGGCAACGACTGAGCTGATAAAGCTCCCGAAGCATCATTCGAAGCCCACCCACCATGATCAGCACCAGCAGGGCGAAGATCGGCAGGACATGGAGCGATAGAGGCTGACCGAGCAACAGGTCGAGGACGAGAAGGTTAACCACCGAAAGCAGCAGCCCCGTGACGAGAGTCAGTGCCATGTGCTGGTTCATGTAGCGCAGCACGATACGGTACACCCCCATGAACTCGAAGATCAGCGGGGTAGCCAACGCCACCACCACCAGCAAGAAAGCAAACACGGGTCCTTGCAGTGCCTGAATGTCGTCTACCAACAACACAGCGAGCAACAAGCAGGCCGCAACCAACACGACATCCGCCAGACGCAGAAATCCGCGTTTGACACGACGCGGCAACATCACCAACGCAACTAGCCAATGCATGAGTCGTTCCTCAATAACCAGCCTCGACATCGACCGGCGTGAGCGGTGCCTGGCCTGCGACCAGTGCTCTGTGATTGTCGAGAAACAGCGCCACGGCACGCTCCAGATAGAAGGGCGTGGTCCCGGAGACATGCGGCGTCAGCAGCACATCCTCGCGTCCCCACAGGCGTGAGTCCGCGGGCAAGGGTTCCCGCTCGAACACATCCAGGGCGGCACCGGAGAGACGCCCGTCCTCCAGGGCCTCGATCACGGCCGACTCGCGCACCACCCCACCCCGTGAGATATCGACCAGTACAGCGCCCGGCCGCAACCAGCCGAGCAGGTCGTTGTCGACCAGGCCACGGGTCTCGGCGGTCAGCGGCAGGCAGACTACCAGGTAGTCGGTTTCAGCCAGCACCTCGGGGAGCCTCGACCCGTTCAGAGGCATCACCCCCTGCGGGGTCTCGCCGCGGCGACGCAGGCCATGGACCTGCATCCCGAAGAGCCGGGCACGCTCGGCCAGCATGCCTCCCACCCGTCCCATGCCGAGGATGGTCAGCCGCGCGCCAGTCAGCTCGCCCAGCCACTCACGTTGCCAGTGGGGGGACGCGGCTTGCCGGGTCCAGGTGCCGAAACGCTTGGCAAAATAGAGCATGGCACCCAGGGCGAATTCGCTCATGGCCGGCGCATGCACCCCGGCACTCCGGGTCATCAATATCCGATGCTTGTCGAAGGGCATCGTCCAGATCGCCTCGACCCCCGAGGACAGGAAATGGATCCAGTCATAGTGCGCCAGGCGCGCCAGGGCCTCGGGCAGCCACGGCAGGGTCGGGGTGATCACCGCGTCGACCCTCAACCCGTCGGGAACCTGCGCGGGGCTCGAGGCCAGCATCACCCGCGCCTCCGGCAGCCCCTCGGCGAGCTGAGCCAGCAAGGCCTCACGCTGCCGGGCAAGCACCGCCTCATGCTGGAGGACCAGCAACGTTTCCAAGGGCATCCTCACAGCTCCAGTGGCACCTGTTCCATGGGTAGCTGCAGCGGTTCGGCCATCTCGAAGACTCTCTCCGCCAGGCGCCGATGATTGGCCTGCAGACGTACCTCGTCGGCCCGGCGCCAGCGTGACTCGGCCATGCGCAGGGCACGGACCTCCACCGGCAAGTCCACCTTGTGCTGCAGTTCCTCCAGGGACTCGGCCCCGCCGTGGAAGGCTCGGCTCAGGATCACCCAGTGGGAACCCAGGCGAACATGTTCGCCAAGGATCCAGTCCGCGGGCAGCACATTCCCCGACATGCAACCGACCCCGCCGAACCCCCAACTGATGCCTGCCTCGTCCAGCATCCTGGCCTCGGCATCGATCATGCCCCCCGCCAGGGGTTCGAACAGGAAGCCCACGCCGAGCCCCAGCGACAGGTCGTTGAGCCCGATGTGCACCTCGTCATGTCCTGGCCTGAGCAGCGGCAGCCAGTGAGAGAGACGTACCAGTGCCGCCGGTGTCTCGGCCAGGTAGGTCACCGGCACGCGGCCGCGGACCAGCGACTGGAAGCGCTGGACCTCTCGAGAAGTGGTGAACATGGGCAGCATGAGCCGCTGGGCACCATGGTCAATGGCCGCCGATACCTCGTCGGAGGTGCCTGCATTGAGGGGATTGATCCTCACCATCAGCTCGGCATGCTGCAATCGTTGTGCCACCGCCGCGATCTGCAACAGGCTGTGGCACGCCTTGTGGGTATCCAGGTGGCCTTGACGCACCGCCTTGCCCAACTCTTCCTGGTCCATGAAGATGCGTGCCACGCCGTTCTGCTCGGCCAGCACCGCCACTTCGGGACAGGCGGTGATCATCATCAGCTTCAACGTCCTCATGTCTCCCGGGCCTCCTCTTCTTGACGCGTCTGCTCTACCGGGAGGTAGGCCCGCCAGTTGCTGCCCGCCCCGCCATAGACCCCCTGCGCCGCGAACACCACCCGCACCGTGGCCAGCAGGATGAGCAGATCCCGCCAAAGGCTCTGGGCATCGACATAGTCACAGTCCGCGGCCAGCTGCTCGGGCCAGTCCAGTCCTCGCCGGCCACGCACCTGGGCGAGTCCGGTCAGCCCCGGCAAGACCATGAAGCGACGGCTCAGGCGCACCGGCACCGCCGCCTCCTGCTCCGGCAGCAAGGGTCGCGGCCCCACCAGGCTCATGTCGCCACGCAGCACGTTCCAGAGCTGCGGGAGTTCGTCGAGGCTCGTGACTCTCAGCCAGCGTCCGGCGCGGGTGATGCGGGGATCTCGCCCCTCCTCTACCACCGCCTCGCGGTACTGCTCCACCGACTCTCGCACGACCATGCTGCGAAACTTGTAGAGCTCGAACGGAACCCCCCTGAGGCCCAGACGCGTCTGGCGGAACAACGCCGGCCCCGGACTGTCCAGGCGAACCCACAGTGCCAGCAGGCCCAGCAAGGGAGCCAGCAGCAGCAGCGCGACAAGGCTGACGCTGACATCCAGGGCGCGCTTGCCGACGGGCTGTCTCATAGTTCCATGACCTCCAGCATCGCCCGGTTGACTCGGCGAACATCGAAGCGCTCGGCCGCCAGTCGCCTGGAGGCAGCGCCCATTCGCGCCACTTGTTCCGGCGCCTCTAGCAACCCCTGCAGGGCAGCCGCGAGCGCCGGAACATCGCGGGGTGGCACGAGGATCCCGTTGTCATCGGGAAGCACCGTCTCGCGACAGCCTGGCGCATCGGTGGTCACGATGGCGCGGCCGGTGGCCATGGCCTCGAGCACACAGCGCGGGATGCCTTCTCGGTAGGTAGAAGGAAAGACGAAGACATGGCATCTCGAGAGCCAGGGGCGGACATCCCTGACCCCGCCGATGAACTCCACTATCCCGCGCTCATGCCAGGCCGCCACCTCCCCTGCCGGGCAGGCATGGGGCAGGTCGGGGTCATGGGGCCCCACCACCACGAAGCGGGCCTCGGGGAAGACGGGCTTGAGCCGCTCGGCGGCTGCCACGAACTGATCCACCCCCTTGTCGCGCAGCAACCGACCGACGTAAAGGAACAGCATCGGCCCATCGGGCAGCGGGCAGCGGGGATACTCCTCGAGGTTCACCCCCGAGCCGTTGACGCGAACGGTGCGCAGGCCTGGCGATATGATCCCCCGCGTCAGGAACTCGGCCTGGTCATCGGGATTCTGGAAGAACACCGCCCGGTTGCCGGCAAGCCCCGCCCGGTAGAGTGACGAGACCAGGGAACGCAGCAGTCGTGCGCGCCGCGTCCGGGCCTCCCCATAGGCCAGGCCCAGCCCCGTGATCAGCGAGAAGGAGCACGGCACCCCGGCGAGGCGCGCCGCCAGGCTGCCGTACACCACCGGCTTGACCGTATAGCCGAGCACCACCCGGGGGCGCAGCCGTCGCATCACTTGCCACAGGGCGGCCAGGGTGCGCAGGTCCTGCCAGGGCGCCAACGACGCCCGGGACATCTCCAGCGGGATGATGGGAATACCCAGCTGCTCCACCTCGGGCAGGTAGTCCGCCCGGGGCACGGCAGCGGCCACGGCATGTCCCCGTGCCTGCATCTCGCGGATCAGGTCGCCGCGATTGGCGATCAGCGATCGTGCATTCCCTGCCACGATCAAGATCGACTGACCTGGAGGAGCCGGCACGTAACGACTCGCAATCAAGTTCGTGCTCGTCATCAAGTTCGTGCTATCCATGGTCAGGGACCTGTCAGCCAGGGCAAGCCTGAGGACACGATGGGACGGGAAACGCTCGTCCTGGCAGGTGCCTCATGCCAACGCTGCCGGCAATGCCAGAGCACCACCAGCATGATCCAGAACAGAGTGGTGCGTAGCCCGTTGTGGGTGACTGAATAGAGAAGCGGCCCAGATGCGGCGATCCAGAAGTAGAGAGGGGCCCGCCAAAGTGCTGCCAGCAACAGGGCGATAAACAGGGCCAGGCCGGGCAAGCCGTAGGAAAACAACATGGTGCCGAAGGAAGAGTGGATCTCATTACCACCGAAGGGGCGGAAACGTTCACGATTTCCCTCTCCGGCCCCCAGCAAGTTGTATTCCCAGAAAACTACAATCCGCTCATACTTTCGGTCAGCGTAGATACCATCGACCTTCTCCGGTGCACGATCGAAACGACGATCGAGATTGTCTTGCACTTGTCCCCCGGTCCAGGTATCGAGGACGAACAACGAAACCAGCAGCACCGGGACCAGCAGCAGTAACCGCAACACCTGCCGTGCCTTGCCCATATTGGCCATCACCCAGGCAAGGCCTACCAGACACAACCCACCCATTGCCCCCAGTGAAGAGGCCGCCAGGATATTACCGATGACGGCCACCGTGGCAAGGACCGGTAGAGGGCTCACCTTGGGTCGAAAACCATAGCTGGCCAGCACCACAACCAAGGCACACAGCGAGAAATATGCCAGCTGATTGGGGTTGTTGAAGGTGCCAGTGGCACGAGCACGCCCAGTGAGCAAGTCAAGCAGTACTGCCGAAAAGGCAACCAGAAGAGCAATCACCAATGCCAGACGAATAACCATCAAGGCCGAGGGGGCCGCAAACAGGAAGCGCGCCAAGCTCACGCCCAGGAGAAGGTTATAGAGAAAGAACATCTGGAACAGAAGGAAGCCCGTTGACTGGTAAAGTGCCGTCCATGCCAGGCTGACCAAGGTGACCCAGCTCACCATGGCCAACCAGATCAGGATGAATCGGTGCTGGAGAAGACCACGGTCATCGCGTAATCCCATCAACAGCATCAGCGCAATGAACGGAATCATCACGAAATCCGAGGGCTGAGGAAGGCCGCTGGGAAAGGCGTAGAAGGATGATAACGACAGACCGAGGAAGAGGACCCACCCCCCAAGAAAATTCATGCTCCCTCCTCCCCATCAACGGTAGGCATAGAGATAACTTTCGCCATAGCCATACCGACCGGTTGCGGTCTTCTCGATACCGTTGAGGATGGTGCCCTTCAGGATGACCCCGGAATGCTCAAGCCGTCGTTTGGCGGCACGAACCTCCTTCAGCGAACTGCTCCCATAGCGAACCACCATCAGGCTGGTACCCACCAGCTTTCCGACCACGGCAGCATCAGTGACCGCCAGCACAGGCGGCGTGTCCAGCACCACCAGCTCGTATCGCTGACTCATGGCGTCCAGGAATTCGTGAAACCCCTGCTGCATGAGCAGTTCTGACGGATTGGGGGGCACGCTTCCCCTAGACACGTAATCCAGTCCCTCGAGCGACGTGAAGCGGATCGCCTCCTCGAGGCCGATCCGTTTCGCCAACAGATCCGACAATCCATCATCACCCTTGCCAAGGAACGCATGATGCAAGTGCCCACGGCGCATGTCCGCATCCACCAGCAACACCCGCTGCCCTGCCTGGGCACATACCGCTGCCAGATTCGCCGCAACGAAGCTCTTGCCCACCCCGGGGCTCGCTCCTGCAATCATCAGCCGGTTATTACCGGCCTCCAGCATGCCGAAATACAGACTGGTACGAAGCGCACGTAGCGATTCGATGGCCACTTCATCAGGTTCCTGGGCTGCCAACAGGCCGCGAAAGATGTTATACCCGCCATGTCGGGAACGGATGCGCCTTGCAAGCTTCCCTTGATCAGCGGAACGGGGCACCACCGCATAAACCGGCAGCCCCACCGCCTCGAGCTGATCGGGCGTTTCAACGGCTCTGCTCAACACAAGCTTGAGGACCACGAACACCATCGCCAGCAATGCACCGAACACTGCGCTTGCCACAGAGACGAGAGGAATCTTGGGTGCAATCGTGCCACGTTGCAGCACTGCAGAATCGAGGATGCGGACATTGCCTACCGTTCCCGCCTTGAGCAACCGCATCTCCTGGCGCTGGTTGAGCAGTTGCACGTAGATCTGCTGGTTGACTTGGGTGTCACGGGTCAACCGTAGGACTTCCTGCTGGGTCTCCGGCAACTGGTTGACCTGGGCCTCGATCCGCTCCTTCTGAGCGACCAGCTGTTCACGCTGGCGCAGCACCGCCTGATAGTTGGGATGACCGGGGCGGAAGCGCTCGGCAAGGTCGGCCTCGGTAAGCCTGAGAGCCGACAGCTGGTTCTCGACTGCCACCAGGCCATTCAGCAGGTTCCGGGTCTCGAAATTGAGGTCAACGGAATCACGTTCGGCCCGGTAACTGTTCAAGCGATTCTCGGCAGTCGTCAGCTGTTCATTCACTTGCGGGATCTGGGCATCCAGAAAGGCAATCTGCTTCTCCGCCTCCTCGGACTGACGCTGCACATTCTGGGACAGGAACACGCCCGTAATGGCATCCAGAATGTTGTCGATTCGATCCCGATCCGGACCGCTCAGTGTCAGGAGGAAAACCCCCGAGGCATTACCCTTAGGTACGATCGTGAAACGTCGCTGCAACTTGGCAATGGCTGCGAGCCTGGACACACGACGCACCTGGAACTCGGCGCCGACATGTACTTCCATCCGGCCAATGAATAGACGATACCCACTGTCATCCTGGAGTGTCTCCCCTACCCTTCCGCCGAGGATCAACAGATCGTCTCGCCATAGCTCGATGGTATCCGGGCCCGTCACCCGGAGAAGGTGGGCCTTGCCCTCTGCCGACGCCGGTACATCGAACCGGCTTAGCTCCAGCGTTTCCCCATCCCATACATGGCGATCAACAGTGCCCGAACCCACGCCGGGAATTCGTTCGAGAAGACCACGGGGCACCAGGCGTTGAAACCAGTCGTATGTCACGCCATGATTGATCAGGAAGTTTCCTGCCCAGGGCAAGCGCTGCGGGTCGACTTCGATAGCCAGATCGAGACGATCGACGGTATGCCCCATGACCATCCGGGACTGCAGGATCTCCATCTCTGCCGAGGCAGGATTCCCCATCTGATTTCCCACACCCAGAACTTCCAGCACTCCTAGTCCTGCCCCACGGTTCTCGATTTGTATCAGAGCATCGGCCTGATAGACCTTCGGCTGGGAGCTGGCATGGAAGTACCCCCCCAGCAGGAACAACAAGGCCGTGGTGGCAATCAGCCACTTGTGACCGATCAGCACGGAGACCAGCTTGCCGAGACTGATATCGAGGTTTTCCGGGGGCGGCTGTTGTGCTGCTCCAGGCGGGTTTGCAAACACGCTCATCATGGTGCCCTCGATATCACAATTAGAGCTGGCCGGCGTCGTCGAACGACTGAGCCACATCTCCCGGGAAGGTCAGGCTCGGCAGCAGCAGGCTGATCACGTTGTTCCAGCGAGCCAGCGGTGCGGAGGTCACGTAGACCACGTCCTGTGGCTGCAGCGGGAAGCGCGTGCCCAGCATCAACCGGGTCGCATCACTGATATCAAGCTGGTAGACGGTGGCCAGCTTGTCGCTGTCGGGCGCATGGCCGCGCACCACGAAGATGCCGGAAGGCTCGGCACGCAGCTCGTTCACGCCCCCGGCCCGGGCCAGTGCATCCGTCAGGGTGATGCGTTCGTTGCCCAGGGCAATGGCCCCGGGACGCCGCACCTGCCCCAGCACCACCACGTTCTGGTTCTCCGAGGTCGGCACATGCAGCATGTCGCCATCGCGCAGCAGCTGGTTCTGGCTCAGGTCGCCCTGGCGCAGCAGGCCATAGAGCGACAGGCGCTGCTCGCGTCCCTCACGCACCAGCAGGATGTTATGCCAGTCGGCATTGGGGTTGGCCCCACCCACCTGGCTGATGGCATCCAGGATGGTCATCGGCACGATGGTGATCGGCAGCGTCCCCGGGGTATTGACGGCCCCGCTGACATACACCTTCTGGGAACGGAAGGCGGCCACCCCCACTTCCACCTGAGGGTCGGTGATCACTTCTGACAGCCGTAGCGTGATCAACCGGCGCACCTCTTCCAGCGTCATCCCGGCGACGTTCACGCGTCCCACATAGGGATAGAACATGGTGCCATCGGGCCGGATGCGGTTACCCGTCTCCGCCGCCGCGCGCTCGGCGCCCGCGGGGATGGTCAGCTCGGGGTGGTCGTAGACGATGATGCTCAGCACGTCGCCCGGCCCCAGTCGATACTCGTATTCCTCGAGCTGGCCTTTCAGCTCACTGGAGACCGGCCGCGAGAACGATTCCTGGACTGGCGCCATTGCCGCCACCAGCTGCGGCGTGATCGGCTCGAGGTCAACTCGCCCGTCCAGCGACTCGCCGACCGTGTCCTCGTCGATATGACCGCCGGGCGCCATGGCACACCCGCCAAGCAGTAGCATGGCCGTGAGCAATACGACCAGGCGGGCCCTGGCCCACCGGGGATGCCCATCCTCCAACCTGGTGGTAGCCCTGTCTTCTAGCTCTACCGAATGCACGATCATCACGACATCCCCCCGTTTTCTTCAGGCCACGCTACCGCCCCGAGGGTGTCGCCTGACATCGCCCCGAAGCCCCTTGCTGCAGCCACATGACACACTGCAATCTGCCTGCCCGGACTGCTCCATCACCAGTTCAGCGAAGAGATACAAATCAACACCAAGTGTGGCCGGACAGATAACGTAAGCTTACAAAGTTACAGAACAGCCACATTGCGGTTTTCCTGAACCGCCGGGGCTGATAAGGGGCGTGCGGAGAAGGCGGGAAACGATGGAGAGGGATCAGCAGAGCGGGAGTGACCGAGACATCAGGCATGACTCAGTCACGAGGCTGAGCACGCATCAGGGCGAACTCATACCAGAAGGCAGGATGGCAGCGAAGCGGCGTGATGGGGTCGGATGAACGACATGCAGTAAGAAGCATCGGCAGCAAGCACGACGGGCGTATGGCCTCTCAGCCAGGCAGGAGGGTCCGCCGAGGCGAGGATGAGTCTACCAGCACCCAGGGCACCATCAGCCATCCCAGGAACACCAGGAGGCCCGCCGGATAGGCAAGAACGCCATAGGTCAGCCCGAATCCCAGATAGGCCACCGGCACCAGTGCGCCGGCCAGGGCAAGCGCGGTATTCCCGCCGGCATCGGCGCGGCGCCCGCCGCGGAAATGCCACCAGGGCAGCAGATAGAGCGCCAGCAGAACGCCGAGCCCGAGCAGGCCGCGCCGCACCCAGGCATCCAGCAGGTCCTGGTGGGGATGCCAGAATTCCAGCAGATGCGCGCCGAAGGGGGAACCCGGCCGCGCCACCAGCCTGGCCATGCCCTCGTCAAAGCCAGCCTGCCCGTGCCCAAGGACCGGCGCCTCGCGAACCAGCTGCCAGGCCCCCCGCCACAGGGCGATGCGGCTGCTTACCGAACTCGGCCTCTCTGGATGGGCCACATAGGCCTGGAACTCGGCCACCGCTTCGTCGACCCGCTCCTTCACCCGGGTATCCGGCGTCAGGTAGAGCGCCAAGGGTACGGCCAGCAAGAGAATCAGCAGCGACCGCCAGGCCCATGGGCGCAGGAGGTGGCCCTGCCCGTGGCGCCAGCCTCTCAGGAAAACCCATGCCACCGGTGGCAAGGCGATCCACCCACCACGGGCGCCGGCAAACCCCGAGGCCACCACCCCACCGATGGCTCCCAGCATCAGTAGCCAGAACCACTTCCGGTCGTGCACGTGCAGCGCCCAGCCCAGGCCGGCCAGGCAGAGCAGTCCGGTCAGCAGGCTGAGGTTGCCGTAGATGATCGGATTGAGGCCGATGCCATCCGGGCGCTGGTCACCCTGCACGAGTGCCTGCCACAGTGCCGAAGCCCCGGTCAGCATCCCACCGGTCGCCAACCCGCCCCACCACGAAGCCAGTGAAGGAGGAGTAGTGCGCAGCTGCAGGAGTGCCGGCACGGCCAACCAGGCCGCCAGCACCAGGGGCACGCCGCGGGTGCCCTGGGGAGAGACGATGCAGGCGATCAATTGCGCTACGCCCAGAAGGCAGAATGCCACCGCCAGTTGGCGGTCCGGCACGCTCAGCTGCGCAAGGCGATAGCGCCGGCGGCTCCAGCCCAGCAGCCCTGCCACGGCAAGCCAAATCGGCCCAAGCCAGTAACCCCAGAGGAGCGCCAGGGGCAGGGCCGTCAGCAGCACGACCCCGACGCTGCTGACGCGACCGGCCGGGAGCCTGGAAAGCCGCATACGAGATCCTCCCGGGACCGACAGGGCGCGCTAGCTCAGCGAATCACCCCGCCCCACGGCGAAGTAGAGCAGCCCGGCCGCCTTGACCGCGTCCGGCTCGAAGAGATTACGCCCGTCGACGACCACCGGCATGGCCAGCTGCTGCTTCAGCCAGGCGAAGTCCAGGGTGCGGAACTCCTTCCACTCGGTGCAGATCACCAGGGCATCGGCGCCCTTCACCGCCTGGATGCGATCGCCCACCAGCACCAGGTCATCGCGCTCGCCGTAGAGCCGGCGGCACTCCTTCATCGCCTCGGGATCATAGGCCTGGACCTTCGCGCCGGCGTCCCACAGCGCCTCCATCAGGGTGCGGCTCGGCGCGTCGCGCATGTCGTCGGTGTTGGGCTTGAAGGCCAGGCCCCACAGCGCGATGGTCTTGCCGGTGAGGTCATGATCGAAGGCCTGCGCCAGCTTGGCGAAGAGGGTCTGCTTCTGGCGCCGGTTCACCGCCTCCACGGCGGTGAGCAGTTCCGCCTGGTAGTCCACGTCGGCCGCGGTGCGCGCCAGGGCCTGCACGTCCTTGGGGAAACACGAGCCGCCATAGCCGCAGCCCGGGTAGATGAACTGGTAGCCGATGCGGGGGTCGCTGCCGATGCCGCGACGCACCTGCTCCACGTCGGCCCCCAACCGCTCGGCCAGGTTGGCGATCTCGTTCATGAAGCTGATCTTGGTGGCCAGCATGGCGTTGGCCGCGTACTTGGTCAGCTCGGCGGCGCGCACGTCCATGAACATCAGCTTTTCCTGCTGACGGATGTAGGGGGCATAGCACTCGCGCATCAGCGCCATCACCCGTTCGGCCTCGGTGCCGACGATGATCCGCGCGCCGTGGGTGAAGTCCTCGATGGCCGCCCCTTCCTTGAGGAATTCCGGATTGGAGCAGACATCGACCTCGAGGGCCTCGCCCCGAGCCTGGAGCGCGTTCACCACCGTCTCGCGCACTCGGTCCGCCGTACCCACCGGCACCGTGGACTTGTCGACGATCACCTTGTAGTCCGCCATGTGCCTGCCGATGGTCTCGGCCACCGCCAGCACGTACGTCAGGTCGGCGCTGCCGTCCTCGTCCGGCGGTGTGCCCACGGCGATGAACTGCAGGGTTCCGAAGGCCACCGCCGCTTCCGGGTCGGTGGTGAAGCGTAGCCGCCCCGCCGCCATGTTGGCCTTCACCATGGACTCGAGCCCCGGCTCGAAGATGGGGATCTCCCCGCCCTCCAGCCGCGCGATCTTCTCCGCGTCGACGTCCACGCACAGCACGTCATGGCCCACGTCGGCCAGGCAGGTGCCGGTCACCAGCCCCACGTACCCCGTCCCGAAAATGGTGATCTTCATTCCCTGTCTCCCGTTCTGTCCTGTTTATCTGTTCTGTTCACGAAGCACGCCCTGCAAGCCCAAAGAACCCAAGGTGTGAGAGCCGTCAGTATTGTGGGAGCCGTCGGTATTGTGGGAACCATCGGTATTGTGGGAGCCGTGCTTGCACGGCGATAGAGGGCCCACGGCTCTTGCCACTCCCCATACCCGACACCCCCTTCGCGCTGCAAGCAGCGCTCCTACAATAGGTATGGCGCCCTCTCCCACCGTGATTCAACTTGTGGGAGCCGTGCTTGCACGGCGATAGCCCGACGGCGATGGCCCGACGCCTCCGCATGCCCCTAGACCCCATAGAACCCGCGGTACCACTCAACAAACTTCCTCACGCCCTCTTCCACTCCCACCCGGGGCCGATACCCCGTCGCCTGGAACAGCGCCTCGGTGTCCGCCCAGGTGCGCGGCACGTCCCCCGGCTGCATCGGCTGGAAATCGCAGATCGCCTCACGCCCGGTAGCGGCTTCCACCGCGCGGATGAAGTCCATCAACGGCACCGGGCTACCATGGCCGATGTTATAGAGCGCATAGGGCGCACTGGAGCTGTCGGGGCCCGCCTCGCTGGCCTGCCACTGGGGATCCGGCCGGGGGATGCGCGCCAGCACTCGCACGACCCCCTCGACGATGTCATCGATATAGGTGAAATCCCGCTCCATCTCGCCATGGTTGTAGACCGGGATCGGCTCACCGGCCAGCACCGCCCGGGTGAACTTGAACATCGCCATGTCCGGGCGGCTCCAGGGGCCATAGACCGTGAAGAAGCGCAGCCCGGTGGTCGGCAGCCCGTAGAGGTGGGCATAGGTGTGGGCCATCAGCTCGTTGGCCTTCTTGGTGGCCGCGTAGAGGCTGATGGGGTGGTCCACGGCATCCGAGGTGGCAAAGGGCACCCGGTCGTTCATGCCATACACCGAGCTCGACGAGGCATAGACCAGGTGCTCGACCCCCTGATGCCGGCAGCCCTCCAGCACGTTCAGGTGCCCCACCAGGTTGCTGTCGGCATAGACATGCGGGTTCTCCAGCGAGTAGCGCACCCCGGCCTGGGCCGCCAGGTGGATGACCCGGTCGAAGCGATGCTCGGCGAACAACGCCGCCATCCCTGCGCGGTCGGCCAGGTCCAGCCGGATGAACCGCACGTCCTCGCAGTCGGCGAGGTCGTCGAGCCGCGCCTGCTTGAGCGACACATCATAGTAATCGTTGAGATTGTCGATCCCCACGATCTCGTGGCCCTGGCCGGCGAGCCGCCGGGCCACGGCGTGGCCGATGAACCCGGCCATGCCGGTAATCAGAAGCTTCATGGTGTCTCCCCGCGTGGCGTCGGCGTGGATTGTAACGCACTCGTAAGGCGGCCGCGTCCCCGCCACTTGTTCTCCTCACTGTGATAGCCTTGCGCAGATTTGCCAGCCAGGAATCCGCCATGGCCCACAAACCCCTCGGGAACAGCGCCAGTCAGGCGCTGCGCGCCATGCCTGGCGCACCAACGAAAAGCGCCGACCAATGGCCGGCGCTGCCCGGGCTTTGACGCCTCGGTCTGGATCACTGTCTTGAAGTGTCGACAATTCATGTCGATCGCCATCTAGAAGCAACAGCCCTCGATTCTACGTTTTGGACAGGAATGGAAACAGGCAGGTCATCCGGTTGAAACGAAACACGCCGCCACCGTCTCGGGCCGGAAATCATCCAGCCAGTTCTCCTTGATGAGCGGCTTGTCGCCCTGCACGGCCATGCGGATGCCCTCGGCCAGGCGCTCCTCGTCGTGGGGCACCACACAGCTCGCCAGCTCGCCCTTGAGGATCTCGCGGATGCCCCCGGGGCAGTCCACGCTGAGCACCGGCGTGCCGCAGGCCAGCGCCTCGAAGAGCACGATGCCCATGCCCTCGAAGCGAGAGCTGAGCACGAACAACCGGGCATGGTGCATCCAGGGGTAGGGATTGGTACGCTGGCCGGCGAAGACCACGCGTTCCGAAATGCCAAGCTCACTCGCCAGGGCTTCGAGCCGTGGACGCTCCTGACCATCCCCCACCAGCACCAGTTGCAACGTGGTGCCCGATCGGGCATAGGCGCGCAACAGCATGGCATGGTCCTTGGCCGGCACCAGGCGCGCCACATTGACGATGTAAGGGCCTTCGGGAAGGTCAGGCTCGGGCTCCCGCATCTGCCGACGAATGCTCTCGACCGGGCAGGGGTTGGGGACGACCTCGAGTGACTCCGGCGCGAAGCGCCAGGCCTGCATGGCCGCTCTGACGCTCTCGGCCACCCCCTGGGACACCGCCACCAGATGACGGCGGTGGTAGAGGCAGCGCGCAAACAGCCTGCGTTGCCAGTTGGTATCCCCCGCATGCAGGATGTTCTCCAGCACGTAGCGCGCCCGGTCGTCCCGGAAGGTCCACACCAGCTCGAAGGTGCCGACCCCGCGGAAGACGATACGGTCCACCCGCCCCTGGCGGCGCTCGAAGGCCCTGAGCCAGAGCCGGAACACCAGCCCCCCCATGATGCCCGAACCAAGAAACAGCGAGCGCTTAACCACCGGGTTCACGAAGATCCGCACCAGCAGTTCCAGCACCAGCCCAACCCCGGTAAGCCGGGCCCACCAACGCAGCGCCAGACGGTGCTGCTGCACATTAGGGTGTTCCGGTGCCAACGGCGCCTCCACGCGCCGGAAGCTCAGCAGGTGACTCTCGTGTCCAGCCTGGGCGAAGGCATCCGCAAGGTTCACCGCTACACGCTCCATGCCCCCCATCTTGAGCGAGCGAACCACCACCAGCGTGCGCATCAGGCCTCCTTGCGGAAGAAAGGGAAGACACGTTGGCCGCTCTCCACCTGCCATCGCCAGATATGAGTCACCAGGCCCCCCATGACCATGTTGAACACGTACACTCCACTCCCAAACCCCATGAAGGACTCGAACTGGTTCACCACCATCCAGAAGACGAAGAAGGCGGTGCCAAACAGCGCCATGTCTCCCGGCATCACTCCTGCGCGCCAGGCCTTCCAGGTACCGATTCCCATCCAGGCCGCCAACGCCACGAATAGCCCCACGCCAAGCAGCCCGTAAGCAACCCATATCTCGAGGAAGCTGTTATGCAGGTGGCCATAGCGCTCCTTGTAGATAGGGGGGAGCCACTCGGTATGATCCATCACAAGTCCACGAGCCTGACCTCCCCAACCGACCAGTGGACGCTCGGCAATCCACTCCCCGGCGGCACGCCAGGAATGGATACGCACCCCGATGCTGCTATCCGGGACCTGCTCCAGATTACCAGCAATAATCTGCTCCATGACTTGCCGTTCCTGTCCCAGCCTCCTCTCGATCGACTCATGGAAATAGCTCCCCCCTAGAACAATCAACAGGGCCAGCGAACCCAGCAGAGCGAACATTCGCCTGGCCGCACGTGGGTGGCCGGTGACACGTTCGTATACCGCCCAACAAAGGCCAGCCAGGCTGAGCGCCAGCAGTAGCCCCAGCCAGGTAGCTCGGGTCTGGGTGACCATCACCCCAGCAAGGCAGACTGCAATACCCAATAGCCAGCTAATTAACCTGACAAGGCGCCATGGCCCGGCACCCAGCAAGCGACCCGACGTGGCCACCAGGCCAAGCAGTACCGTGCCCAGCAACATGGAATCGTGCTGGGCATTCTGGATCGACAAGTTGACCCGCGAGCCCAAAAGCCCCCTCTGCCACACTGACCAGGCGGTAAACGGCGGAAGCATCACCAGGATCACCCCAAGCGCCCCTAGCCCCCAGGCCAGCCAGGTGAACCGGGTATTGCCGCCCAGCCACCAGGCCACGCCGATGAACAGGAATAACTTGGCGAGGCGGTCGAGTTGCGGGTTATCGGAGATCCACTCGGGATGATGGAAGTAGCCGCCTGTCCAGGAGACCAGTTGCACGACCACCGCCGCCAGCAACAGCCAGAGGGGGCCCGAGCCGCGTACTCCCTTGCCCCAGGTGAGCGCAGCCACGAGGCCCAGGAGGCCCATCAGCGTACCGCCGCCCTCGCCCACTTCGGGCCAGAGAAACCGCAGCGCGGCATAGGCCAGCAGGCCGATCAGGGCAAACCACCTCAGCCCTGCCGGGGTTTGCCATGCGGTTTCCGGCAACCCGCCAATGTTCTTCAGATGTGCCATACCAACCCGTGACCAGCCTTTTTGAAGAGGCATATCATACCAGAACGCACAGGCCCGAAGCTGCTCCCGCACCAGCACCAGAAGCAAGAGACCCGGCACCATGGCCGGGTCTCGTTTCTCAAGGGCAGTGACGGTAACGCGTCAGCCGATACCAAGCTTTCGTGGCCTCGTGGTGACCGGCACCACCTTGCCGCCCGGCGTGGCGGGCAGCAGCAGGTCGCAGGGTTCGCTGCTGTGGGCGAAACCGCTCACGCCCCGTTTCAGGCTCTCGCAGGCATGATGGCAGTCGAGCCGCTGCTCGGCCTCGTGCAGGGCCTCCAGCAGCTCCCGCAGGGTCGGCGTCGGCAACACCTCCTCCCGCGCACGCATGATCTTGGGGTGCGAGGTACCGACCACGTTGTCGCCGATCAGCAGCTCTTCAAAGAGCTTTTCCCCGGGGCGCAGGCCCGCAAAGGTGATCTCGATATCGCCATCGGGGTTGGCTTCGTCCTTCACCTCCAGCCCCGTCAACTGGATCATGCGCCGCGCCAGGTCGAAGATCCGCACCGGCTCGCCCATGTCGAGCACGAAGACATCCCCGCCCTGGGCCATGGAGCCCGCCTGGATCACCAGCAGCGCCGCCTCGGGAATGGTCATGAAGTAGCGGGTGATCTCGGGATGGGTGACCGTGACCGGCCCGCCCTTGGCGATCTGGCGGCGAAACAGGGGCACGACCGAGCCACTGGAGCCCAGCACATTGCCGAAGCGCACCATGGAGAAGATGGTGCGATGCCCTTCCTTCTGGCCATGGCGCGTGGCCAGGTCCTGGAGCACCAGCTCGGCCATGCGCTTGGTGGCCCCCATCACGTTGGTGGGCCGCACCGCCTTGTCGGTGGAGATCAACACGCAGCGCTCCACGCCGAACTTCGCGGCGCTCTCGGCCACCACCCGGGTGCCGTGGATATTGTTGCGCACGCCCTCCAGCACGTTGTTCTCCACGATGGGCACGTGCTTGTAGGCCGCCGCATGATAGATGGTGTTCACCCCATAGCGCCCCAGGGTGGCCTCCACACGCGTCCGGTCGCACACACTGCCCAGCAAGGGGAGGATGGGGAAGCTGGCGCCCATCTCGCGCTTCAGGGTCTCGAGCTCCTGATCGATGCTGTAGAGCCCGTATTCGCTGATCTCGTAGAGCACCAGTGCCCGAGGCCCGCCGCGCATCACCTGGCGACACATCTCGCTGCCGATGGAACCCCCGGCGCCGGTGACCATCACCACCCGGTCGCGGATGCTGGCATCGATCAGCTCGTCCCTGGGCGGCACCGGATCGCGCCCCAGCAGGTCCTCCAGCTCCACCTCGCGCAACTGGTCCAGGCTTGCCTCGCCGGAGACGATCTCCGGCATGGAGGGCACGGTCTGCACATGAACGGGCAGCTCCGTCAGCTTGTCGAGCGCCTGCTTGCGCTGGGCCTTGGTGGCGTTGGGCATGGCCAGCAGCACACGCTGAATCTCGTGCGCCGCCACCATGGCCTCGGCCTCCTTCGGCGAGAAGACCTTGACCCCCTTGATGAGGCTCCCCCACAGGGACGGCTCATCGTCCAGAAACGCCGCCACATAGAACTCGCGCCCATTGCCCAGCGCCATGGCCAGCTGCACCCCGGCGCCACCGGCACCGTAGATCGCCACCGCCTGCTTTGCGGTGTAGTGGCGAATCAACCACTGGTAGTAGCTGCGCACCAGCAGCCGCGTGCCCCCCACGTACACCAGGGTGACCAGGGCGAAGTTCACCGGTACCGAGCGCGGAAAGCCCTGCCACTGGTAGAAGTAGGCCGCCGCCCACATCATCAAGGCCAGCAACACCGAGCCCTTGATCACCGCCCACATCGCCTGGGGGCCCATGAAGCGCACCACCGCGCGGTAGAGCCCGAGCTTGGCGAAGATGAACACCCCCACCACCGGCACCACCAGAAACAGCCACCAGAAAGGCTCGATGTAACGCGCCGGCCACCACTCGGCCAGGCGCAATGCATAGGCCGACCAGAGCGCCAGCGGCAGCGCCACGAGGTCCGCCGCCACCATGATCAGCCGCTTGCGCGAACGGCTCAAGGTGGTAATCCGTTTATGCATGCCGTCAGACCTTTTCATACTCAAATCCCTGAGTTTTAAAGCAATTATGGCAAGAACCGCAGCACTTCTGCCCGACCAGCCAAGGGTGACATGATAGAGCGAAATTCTACTCTGCGTACCCAGCCTTAACTAGTGGCAAGTGAACCGCGCTCCCACTCCTTGCATCGTCTGGTTCTGATATGTTCGTCGGGTGATGCAAGTGGGGGGAGCCCTTGAGCCTGGTCACTAAAGGCTCTGATCCAGAGGAAAAGTTACTGCGACTGTTACAAGATCACCGACAACCGCATTCTCGGGGCGTATCTGATGAGTTGGCCCATGAGAACGCTGTCAGAAAGGAAATACCAGTGGCGTGAGCAGCAGCACCGCGGCCGAGTAGGTCAGGCTGACCGGCAGGCCGACCCGCAGGAAATCGCCCATGCTGTAGTGGCCGGGGGAGTAGACCATCAGGTGGGTCTGGTAGCCGTAGGGAATAAGGAAGCAGGCGCTGGCCCCGTAGGCCACGGCCATGATGAAGGGCATGGGGTCGACGCCGAAGGCCTGGGCGGTGGTCCAGGCCACGGGGAAGGCCAGCGCCGCGGCGGCGTTGTTGGTCACCGTCTCGGTGAGCAGCAGCGTCAGGACATAGCAGCCGATGAAGGCGGCATAGACGCCATGGCCGCTGAACAGGCCTTGCATGCCAGCGGCGAGCAGGTCGGCGGCCCCGGAGGCCTCCAGCCCTTGGGCGATGGCCAGGGCCGAGCCGATGATGACCCACAGCTCGAAGGGAAAGCGGCGGCGCAGCTCCGCAGGGCTTAGCACCTTGCCGGCCAGCAGGCCGGCCATCAGCAGCAGCAAACCATGGAAGAGCGGCAGCAGCTCGGCGGCGGCCAGGCCGATCACGCTGATGAAGCCGGCCAGGGTCAGCCAGCTCTCCATGCGGCTAAGCTGGGGGCGAGTCAGGCTACCGCTGAGCAGGTGGAAGTTGCGGTCGAGGTTACGGTGCTGGCGGAAGTCGCTACCCACGGCCATCAGCAGGCAGTCGCCCGTGCGCAGGGGGATCTGCCCCAGCTGGCCTTCCAGCCGCTTGCCACCGCGGCGAATGCCCACCACTCCGGCATTGAACATGCTGCGGAAGTCCACCTCCTGCAGGGTCTGCCCGGCCAGCTCCGATTCATGGGAGATCACCACCTCCACCAGGTTGGTGGCCAGCAGGTCATCGGCCTGATGGCCGAACAGCCTGAGCCCCGGGAAGCGCTGCAGCGCCTGCACCTTGCTCACCTCGCCGGTGAACACCAGGGTATCGCCTTCCTGCAGGATCTCCTCCGGCCCCACCGGGCTGATCAGCCGCCCCTCCCGCTCGATCTCCAACAGATAGAGCCCATCGAGGCTGCGCAGGCCGTTGGCCTCGATGCTGCGGCCAATCAGTTCGGAACCGGGCTCCACGTCGGCGGCCAGGAAATAGGAGAGCTTTTCGGCGGTTTCCTCGGGCATGTGGTGGGGCAGCGAGCGGGCCCGCCACAGCAGCATGCCGAAGGTGAGCAGCGCCACCGGAATACCCACCAGGCTGAACTGGAACATACCCAACTCGATACCACCGCTGCTCAGGGCGAAGGAGTTCACCACCAGATTGGTGGAAGTGCCCACCAGGGTGGTCATGCCGCCGAGTATCGAGGCATAGGAGAGCGGGATCAGCAGCCGCGAGGGCGCAATGCGCTTCTGCCGCGAGATGGTGCCCAGAAAGGCGGCGACCACGGCAGTGTTGTTGAGGAAGGCCGACAGCACGGCGCTGGTGCCCATCAGCCGGGCCGTGGCGGTGGACTCGCGACCATTCAGCAGCCGCTCAGAGAGCCAGTCGAGCATCGGGGAACGCTCCAGGGCCAGTGATACCAGCAGCAGCAGCATGAGGGTGGCGAGTGCCGGATTGCTGTACTGACGCAGCAGCGTGGCGGTATCCACCAGGCCGAACAGCAGATAGGCACCGGCCAGGCTGACGAAGGCGATGGCCGGACGCACCCAGCCGCTGATCAGCAAAGTCAGCAGGCCAGCGATGGAGATCAGTACCGCCCAGGTCATCATGGTGACTCGTCCTTGAGGGGTCCGGGTTGGAATTCGCGGCTTGTGGGATTCTACTGGGGCTTTTATGATGATGTCGAATCAAGGGTTATCCACTTTTCACATGTCATTATTTTATTCTTTATACTCAACACCTTGGCGGAATATTGAGCACCAAACATTTATCGCCTGACGCGCTGAACGAACGCCGACTGGAGTCCGTCCGGCTGCGCCTGGATGGTCATACCGTGGTTGAGGTGGCCAAGCGGACCGGACTTTCCGCACCCACGGTATCGGCGGCCTGGAAGGCCTTCCGGGAAGGCGGGTGGGAGGCCGTGCCGGTGCGCCAGCGAGGACGGCGACCGGGCCAGGCAACAGCGCTGGGCGAGCGTGAGCAAGCCTTGCTGTGGCGACTCCTGGCCGAGCAGCCCGAGTTCCCTCGGCCTGGCTGGAACAGCCATGACCTGGCGGTTGCCCTGGTGGCCGAGACCCAGCGCGAGGTCTCCCCGCGGGCCATCGAGCACTGGCTGGCGGCACAGGGCCTCAAACCCGAGCCTCTTTCGCTGGAGGGCCTGGCGCGCAAGCGCTCCACCGCGGGCCGCTGGGTTCGCCAACAGGTGCAACCGATGCTCGATCAGGTCCAGAAAGCCGGCGGCCCGATCTGGGAGGGCGGCGTGCGCGTGGCAAGGCCGCCAAAAGCAGCAGCAAATGCCCCCCGCCTCTATCAGCTATACCTGCACGGCAAGCGCGGTGCTTTATTCACTCGCTGCCTACCGGCACCGCCCAGAGCCGACGACTACCTGGCGCTGTTCGAACGGCTTCTCGCCAGTGCAAAGGGCCCCATCGCCCTGCTCTTCCGCGGCGCCTTCTTCCAGGCCAGCCCGGAGATCCAGCGATGGCTAAACGAACATCCGGAGATGCGGCTGATGGCGGTGCCCCCCGATGCACTTTAGCTGGAAGCTGGAAGACCCGGGCTTCGCCCGGAGCTGGAAGCTGGAAGCTTGAAGCTGGAAGAAACCCCAACCCCAGCACGCTTCAGGGTGCTATGCCGCGAAGCGGCACTCTTCCAGCTTCCAGGCGCGGAGCGCCGCTCTTCAAGCTTCTAGCTTCTCTGGCTCTTCGCGTTACCAGCTTTTAAAACGAGGACATTCAATGACGACACTCACCCATCTTCAACGGCTCGAGGCCGAGAGCATCCAGATCATGCGCGAGGTGGTCGCGGAGACCGAGAACCCGGTGATGCTCTATTCCGTCGGCAAGGACAGCGCGGTGATGCTGCACCTGGCGCGCAAGGCCTTCGCGCCCTCCCCGCCGCCCTTCCCGTTGATGCACGTGGATACGCGCTGGAAGTTCCGCGCCATGTACGAGTTCCGCGACCGCATGGCCGAAGAGATCGGCATGGATCTGATCGTGCACATCAACCCCGAGGGCGTCGAGAAGGACATCAACCCCTTCACCCACGGCTCGGCCATTCACACCGACGTGATGAAGACCGAGGGCCTCAAGCAGGCACTGGACAAATACGGCTTCGATGCGGCCTTCGGTGGCGCGCGTCGCGACGAGGAGAAGTCCCGCGCCAAGGAGCGCATCTTCTCCTTCCGCACCGCCCAGCACCGCTGGGACCCGAAGAACCAGCGTCCGGAGCTGTGGAAGCTCTACAACACGCGCAAGCACAAGGGTGAATCGATCCGCGTCTTCCCGCTCTCCAACTGGACCGAGCTGGATATCTGGCAGTACATCTACCTGCAGAACATCCCCATCGTGCCCCTCTACTACTCAGCCGAGCGCCCGGTGGTGGAACGCGACGGCGCCTTGATCATGGTCGACGACGAGCGCATGCCGCTGGAGCCCGGCGAGGTACCGATGATGCGCAAGGTGCGCTTCCGCACCCTGGGCTGCTACCCGCTGACCGGCGCCATCGAATCCGAGGCCGACACCCTGCCGGCGATCATCCAGGAGATGCTGCTGACCAACACCTCCGAGCGTCAGGGTCGGGTGATCGACCACGACAGCGCGGCCTCCATGGAAAAGAAAAAGCAAGAGGGGTACTTCTAACGCGCCTCCGGCGCGTTAGAAAGCTGGAAGCTGGAAGAGCGGCGCTGCGCGCCTGGAAGCTGGAAGTCCCCGGCTTCGCCGGGAGCTAGAAGCCTGAAGCTGAAAGCTGGAAGAAAACCCCAGTGGCTCTTGGCCTACTCTTGAAAAGTGGTCAGAGAATGGAGGAACTGGGGATGGATTTCGAGAAGCTACAGGTGTGGAAGCGTTCGGCCAGGCTGTCGGCAGAGCTCTACAAGGCGATGCGGGATCTTCGAGACTTCGGTTTCAAGGATCAGATTACGCGCTCCGGGCTTTCGGTACCCAGCAATATCGCGGAAGGCATGACCCGTGGAACGCCTAAGGACAAGCGGCACTTTCTGCTGATTGCCAAGGGGTCATGCGCCGAGCTGAGAACACAGATCTACATCGGCATCGACATTGGCTACATCGACAAGGCCTGCGGATGCCGTTGGATACAGGAAACACGGGAGATTGCCGCCATGCTTTCCGGGCTGATCGGCAAGCTCACTAACGAATAAATCTGCTGTGCGGTTTGGGGTTGGGGTTTCTTCCAGCTTCAAGCTTCCAGCTTCAAGCTAAAGGGTTTGTCATGGCACACGCCTCACCGCTGATCTCGGAAAACATCGAGACTTATCTGAAAGAGCACGAGAGAAAAGGCCTGCTGCGCTTCATCACCTGCGGCAGCGTCGACGACGGCAAGAGCACCCTGATCGGGCGCCTGCTGTTCGAGTCCAAGCTGCTGTTCGAGGACCAGCTGGCCGCCATCGAGGCCGATTCGAAGAAGTACGGCACCCAGGGCAGCGAGATGGACTTCGCGCTGCTGGTCGATGGCCTGGCCGCCGAGCGCGAGCAGGGCATAACCATCGACGTGGCCTACCGCTTCTTCTCCACCGACAAGCGCAAGTTCATCGTCGCCGACACGCCGGGCCACGAGCAGTACACCCGCAACATGGTGACCGGCGCGTCCAACGCCGACGCCGCCATCCTGATGGTCGACGCCCGTCACGGCATCCTCACCCAGACGCGTCGCCACAGCTTCCTGATGTCGCTGATCGGCATGCGCCAGGTGGTGGTGGCGATCAACAAGATGGACCTGGTGGACTACTCGAAGGAACGCTTCGAGGAGATCGTCGAGGAATACCGGGCCTTCGCCAAGCAACTGGGGCTCGAGTCGATCACCTTCATCCCGATGTCGGCGCTCAAGGGCGACAACGTCATCGAGCATGGCCACCACATGCCCTGGTACCACGGCCCCACCCTGATGGCCTACCTGGAGACGGTGGAAGTCGACGACCAGCGCCTGCAGCGTGACCCCTTCCGCCTGCCGGTGCAGTGGGTCAACCGCCCCAACCTGGATTTCCGCGGTTTCACCGGCATGGTGACCAGCGGCACGGTCAAGCCCGGCGACGCCATCCGCGTGCAGCCCTCCGGCAAGACCAGCACGGTGTCGCGGATCTACACCTTCGACGGCGACCTGGACGAGGCGGTGGCCGGCCAGTCCATCACCCTGTTGCTGGACGACGAGATCGACATCTCCCGCGGCGATATCATCTCCGGGGTCGAACGCCCGAGTCAGACCGCGGACCAGTTCGAGACCACCCTGGTGTGGATGCACGAGCAGCCGCTGCTGCCCGGCCGCCCCTACCTGATGAAGCTGGGCACCCAGACCGTCTCGGCCACCGTCACCGACATCAAGTACCAGGTGAACGTCAACACCCTGGAACACGCCGCGGCCAAGCAACTGGACTTGAACGGCATCGGCATCTGTACGCTGAGCCTCAACAAGCCCGTCGCCTTCGACCCGTACCAGGAGAGCCAGGACACCGGCGGCTTCATCCTGATCGACCGCATGACCAACAACACGGTCGGCGCCGGCATGCTGCACTTCGCCCTGCGGCGCAGCCAGAACATCCATATGCAGCACGTGGATATCGACAAGCAGGCGCGCGCCCTCTCCAAGGCCCAGCAGCCCGCGGTGGTGTGGTTCACCGGCCTTTCCGGCGCCGGCAAGTCGACCATCGCCAATCGGGTGGAAAAGAAGCTGCACGCCGCCGGCCAGCACACCTACCTGCTGGATGGCGACAACGTGCGCCACGGCCTCAACCGCGACCTGGGCTTCACCGACGCCGACCGCGTCGAGAACATCCGCCGCGTGGGCGAGATGGCCAAGCTGATGGTCGATGCCGGCCTGATCGTGCTGACCGCCTTCATCTCGCCGTTCCGCAGCGAGCGTGATCTGGCTCGCGACCTGGTGGCAGATAATGAATTCATCGAGATCTTCGTCGACACCCCGCTCGAGGTGGCCGAGGAACGCGATCCCAAGGGGCTCTACCGCAAGGCACGCCGCGGCGAGCTGAAGAACTTCACCGGCATCGACTCCGCCTACGAGCCGCCGGAGCGCCCGGACCTGCACATCAAGACCCAGGCGATAAGCACCGACGAAGCTGCCGACGCCATCATCGCGCTGCTGCGGGAACGCCAACTAATAAGCTAGAAGCTGGAAGAGCGGCGCTGCGCGCCTGGAAGCTGGAAGACCCGGGCTCCGCCCGGAGCTGTAAGCTTGAAGCTGTAAGCCTGAAGTTCGCCGCTTCGCGGCGTTATCCCTGAAAATTCGGTGAAGGGAGTTTCTTACAGCTTAAAGCTTACGGCTTACGGCTCTGGGCGTGCCACCAATCTCTACAAAGGCAGAAATGAATGGATCTTGCAGAACTGCTAGACCAGACGCAGAACATCGCCCATGACGCCGGCCAGGCCATCATGGCCATCTACGCCCGGGACTTCTCCATCGAGGAGAAGGAAGACAAGAGCCCGCTGACCGAGGCCGACAAGGCCGCCCATGACGTCATCGTCAAGGGGCTTCACGCCTTGCCGGGCGGCATTCCGGTGCTCTCCGAGGAGAACACCGAGGGCTTCGCCGGCGCGGATGCGAACGGTCGCTACTGGCTGGTGGATCCGCTGGACGGCACCAAGGAGTTCATCAAGCGCAACGGCGAGTTCACCGTCAACATCGCGCTGATCGAGCACGGCAAGCCGGTGCTCGGCGTCGTCGTCGCCCCGGCACTGGAGGTGTCCTATCTCGCCGCCGAGGGCACTGGCGCCTTCAAGGTCACGTGGGGTGAAGGTCAGAGCGGCGAGCGTCAGCCGATCCGTGTGGCCGGCAAGCCCGCCGAGGGCGCTACCTGGCGCGTGGTGGGCAGCCGCTCCCACCCCAGCCCGGACCTCGCCGAGTGGCTGGAGCAGCTCGGGCCCCACGACATGGTACCCATGGGCAGCTCGCTCAAGCTCTGCCTGATCGCCGAGGGCGCGGCGGATGTCTATCCTCGCCTCGGCCCCACCTGCCTGTGGGATACCGGCGCCGCTCATGCCGTGGTCGAGCAGGCCGGCGGCCGGGTGGAGACCCTGGCGGGCCAGCCGCTGCGCTACGCCACGCCCCAGGAGCACCTGAACCCCTACTTCATCGTCTGGGGCAGTCAGTAACCCACCCATAGACAGCAAGAGACCCGGCGCTTAGGCCGGGTCTCATTTAGTAAAGGGCGCGATTTGCGCGTCACACGCTGCCGAGCTTGAGCGGCCCTGCGCTGACCGGCACCACCTTGCCCTTCGGCTTGCCGGGAAGGAGCAAATCGCAAGGCTCTCCGCTATGGGCGAACCCGCTCACCCCCCGCTTGAGGTTCTCACAGGCATGGTGGCTGTCCATACGCTGCTCGGCCTGTTGAAAAGCCTCCAACAGCTCCTGCAGGGTTGCTTCCGGCAACAGCTCTTCACGAGCGCGCATGATCTTGGGATGTGAGGTACCGACCACGTTATCCCCGATCAACAGCTCCTCATACAACTTCTCGCCGGGACGCAGGCCCGAGAAGGTGATCTCTATCGCACCATCGGGATTGGCCTCGTCCTTCACCTCCAGGCCGGTCAGCTGAATCATGCGTCGCGCCAGGTCGAAGATCCGCACCGGCTCGCCCATATCGAGCACGAAGACGTCCCCACCCTGCGCCATGGAACCGGCCTGGATGACCAGCAGCGCCGCCTCGGGGATGGTCATGAAGTAGCGGGTGATCTCGGGGTGCGTGACCGTGACCGGACCGCCCCGGGCAATCTGGCGCCGGAACAGAGGCACCACCGAGCCGCTGGAGCCCAATACGTTGCCGAAACGCACCATGGAAAAGGTAGTGCGGTGCCCCTTCTCGGTGCCATAGCGGGTGGCCAGATCCTGGAGTACCAACTCGGCCATGCGCTTGGTCGCCCCCATCACATTGGTGGGGCGCACTGCCTTATCGGTAGAGATCAGCACACAGCGCTGGACCCCAAGCCGAGCCGCACTCTCGGCCACTACCCGCGTGCCGTGAATATTGTTACGCACGCCCTCCAGCACATTGTTCTCCACGATGGGCACGTGCTTGTAAGCCGCGGCGTGGTAGACGGTATTCACACCGAAACGGCGCAACGAGGCCTCCACGCGCGTCCGGTCGCATACGCTGCCCAGCAAGGGGTAGATGGGAAACGTTGCGCCCATCTCCTGCTTCAGCGCCTCGAGTTCCTGATCGATGGCGTAGAGGCCGTATTCGCTGACCTCGTAGAGCACCAGGGCCCGGGGAGCGCCTTTCATCACCTGGCGACACATCTCACTGCCGATGGAACCTCCGGCCCCTGTCACCATCACCACCTGATCACGGATGCTGGCATCCAGGAGCTCTGCGCGTGGCGGCACGGGATCACGACCCAGCAGGTCTTCAAGTTCCACCTCACGAAGCTGCTCCAGGCTAGCCTCACCGGAGACGATCTCAGGCATGGAAGGCACCGTCTGCACGTGAACCGGTAGATCGGCCAGCTTGTCGAGCGCCTGCTTGCGCTGTGCCTTGCTGGCGTTGGGCATCGCGAGCAGCACGCGCCGGATATCGAGCCGCTCCACCATCTGCCCTGCCTGCCCCGGGCAGTCGACCTTGACACCCTTGATGATGCTGCCCCACAGCGCCGGATCATCATCCAGAAAGGCCGCGACATAGAACTCTCGACCATTGCCCAGCGCCATGGCCAGCTGCGCGCCGGCGCCCCCGGCGCCGTAGATGGCCACCGCCTGCTTCTCGGTAAAATGGCGGATCAGCCACTGGTAGTAGCTACGCACCAGCAAGCGCGTACCGCCCACGTAGACCAGGGTGACCAGCGCGAAGTTGACCGGAACCGAACGGGGGAAGTCCTGCCACTGATAGAAGAAGGCCGCCGCCCACATCATCAGCGCCAGCAACACCGATCCTTTGACCACGGCCCACAAGGCCTGGGGCCCCATGAAGCGCACCACCGCCCGATAGAGCCCCAGCCGCGCGAAGGTGAATACCCCTACCGCCGGCACCACCAGGAACAGCCACCAGTAGGGCTCGATGAAGCGAGCGGGCCACCACTCGGCCAACCGCAGCGCATAGGCCGACCAGAGGGCCAGCGGTAGCGCTACCATATCCGTGACCACCATGATCAAGCGTTTGCGTGCTCGGCTCATGGTGGTCACGCACTTGTGCATCCTGTCGGATCGGGTCATCGAAACATCCTTACCATACACTTTGATCTTACCCAGCAATTGTGGACACCGATCTAAGCTATCATTCGGGCCTCGAAGGCCTCTGGGCTGATCATCCCAATCGCACTGTGCCGGCGCTGCCTGTTGTAGTCCAGCTCGATGAACTCGAACACCTGTCGCCGCATGGCTTCCCTGGTTTCGAATCGCTCACCATGAATCGCCTCGACCTTGAGGCTATGGAAGAAGCTCTCGGCACAGGCGTTGTCGTAGCAGTTGCCCTTGGCGCTCATGCTGCAACGCAGCTCGTGCCGGGTCAGCAGGGACTGGTACAGCGTCGAACAATACTGGCTGCCACGGTCACTATGCACGATCACGTTCTTGGGCATCTTGCGACTCCACAGGGCCATCTGCAGGGCATCACCGATCAGGTCAGCGGTCATACGCTCGCTCATCGCCCAGCCGATGACCTTGCGTGAGTACAGGTCGATCAGCACGGCCAGGTAGAGCCAGCCTTCACCGGTCGCAAGATACGTGATGTCGCCGACCCATTTCTGGTTCGGTGACACTGCGGTGAAGTCCTGCTTCAGCAGGTTGGGTGCCACCGGCAGCGAGTGCCGGGAGTTCGTAGTGGCCTTGAACTTCCGTGCCGCCTTGGCCCGCAGGCCTTGCCGGTGAAGGCTGGCGGCAACCGTTTTGGGGTTCAATGGCAAACCCTCGTCACGCAGATCCAGAGTCAGCCTGGGGGCGCCAGAGCGCCCCTTGCCCTGCTGAAAGGCCTGACCCACACGCTTGTCGATGATGGCCTGCTGACGGCGCCGCGGGGATGGTTCGCCACCACGCTGTCGCCAGGCGTAGTAGCCGCTGCGGGCAACACCAAGGACTGAGCACATGCGCTGGGTACTGAACACCTCGCGGTGCTGGCGGATGAAGGTGTACTTCACTTCAGGTTCTTCGCAAAGTACACCGCGGCCTTTTTTGTGATCGCTAATTCCTCCGATATTTCAGCTAGTTGGCGTTTGAGTCGAGCATTCTCTTCGGCCAAGGCTTGCTCACGTTCAGAGGCGTTCTTCTTTTGCTGGACCTTGGCCCGCCACTGGTAGAGCTGGCTGGGCTGAAGACCAAGATCACGGGCGGCGGCTGTGACACCGACGCGATCAGCAAGGGCCAAAGCCTCCTCACGGTAGGCATCGGAGTGTCGGGCGCGGGTCTTCTTCATCGGGGTAGCTTGCTTCGCCATGGGTCACCTCGTTGCAGTGTACTGCGTTAACGGGGTGTCCACTGCTACTGGGTAGGATCACTTCATCGAGAAAGCGGCTGGATACCAGCAAGTCGCAACACGTTGGGCGTTGGCAGCATCCAGATGCCAAGACGTCGCCAAACGAAGAACAGCGCAACGAGGTTCTGTACCACCAGTACAAACGCAAGCGCCAGTGCTGCCCCCATGGGCCCCAAAGCCGGTATCAACACGAGGAACAGGCCAAGCCCTACCGCATTACAAATCAATGCAACATTGCGCATCAAAGTTTCATGCCCCGTCATGTTGAGCAAGAAGCCCACAGAGCCTGTGCCCACATTGATGAGCTGAGCCAAGGCGATCACGCGCAACAAAGTCACCGCTTCGGAGAACTCTGCCCCAAAAAGCGATAACACCCACTCCGGCACAACCAGACAAATAAACAGTAACGGAGACGCTACTACCACACCCAAGAGAGCGCCCTGTCGCGCCAAGCGGCCCATTTCAATATCTTTACCCTCACGATAGAGGCTCGCGAAGCGTGGAGGAATTACCGCATTGAGCACTATGAGAATAAAGCTGATCAACATGGCGGCCTGCTGAGCCGTCTTGAAGTGGCCCAGCTCTGCGCTACTTAATAACCAGCCCGCCACCATTATTCCGAGCACCGTCTGCATGAAGCTCGCCAGGCTCATCACGAAAAAAGCCTGTGAGGTTGCGGTAAACTGGTATCGATCAACCATCACTGCGTCAGACCATTCCCCGCTTCTGCGTCGTTGCCGGTGCCAGCGCCACAGCTGCCAACAACCTTGCAGCAGCACTCCCCAAGCCGCTGCCGCATAGGCCCAGCCGATAGCAGCCATCTGGGGCTCGCTTACCAGTTCCCTCCACCCCCAGAGCAATACTGCAGCCATTAGTGCGACCGAGCCATTCTCCAGCAGGCATGCAGTTGCCGGCATGCGAACCCCCTTGAAAAACCCCGACAACAGGAATCCCAAGGTAAATGCTGGAGCGGCCACGGCCATTCCCACCAGCACATCACCCAGCCCCCCAGCCTCGAATACTTCTACTAGCACACTTCTCATCAAGAACATGAGAACTGAGGCCATTAGGCTTAAAAGCACCGCCCTGCGGCAAGCCCAAAACAGGTAAGTCATGGCATGTGGAGAGCGGATATCCTGACCCACGTACCGCATCAAGGCGTTATCCATACCGTATCGGGACAACAGGCCGATACCCAGGATGATGCTATGTGCCAGAGCATAAATACCGACCCCGGTGGGGCCGAAGGTGCGGCCAAGTACCATCACCAAAAATAATGCCCCCAGTGCCGCGATGCCACGGGCTACGAAGGTCCTGGCCAGAGTTAATACCATCTCTCCCTTGAGGCGGGTCAGCAACTTCCTTTTCAGAGGCATGCTATTCAACTCGATGCAGCGAGATGCATGACCCCACGCAATACGTGGCAGGTCTTGTCAACCTCAACCGCAGTCAGCGTAGGGTGGCACAGGAACATCAAGCTGGTATCGTTCAGCTCGCGTACCACGGGCAGAGGCCGCTGGGGCCGCCAGCCGGTGCCGGCGAAGGCCTTCTCACGATAGACCTCGGAACAGGAACCGGAGAAACACGGCACACCACGCTTGACCATCTCGCCGATGATACGGTCACGATCCCATCCATCGTTCAACTTCTCGGGCTCCGTGAACAAATAGCATTTGTAAGCCGCATGTTCGATATGATCGGGAACCTCTGGCACCCGCAAACCAGGGCATTCACTGGCGGCCTGCCAGATTTTGCCGGCATTGGCCTGACGCGCAGCCTTCCATTCAGGCATGCGACTCAACTGGATCCGCCCGATCGCCGCCTGCATCTCGGTCAGACGCCAGTTGGTGCCGAAGCTCTCGTGCAGCCAGCGAAACCCCGGCGGGTGCTCGCGCTCGTAGACCGCTTCCCAGCTCTTGCCATGGTCCTTGAAAGCCCACATCCTGCGCCACAGCGACTCATCGCTGGTGGTTACCATGCCGCCTTCCCCGCCGGTGGTCATGATCTTGTCCTGGCAGAAGGACCAGGCCCCCACATGGCCGATGCTGCCGACGCTACGCCCCTTGTAGGTGGCACCATGTGCCTGGGCGCAATCCTCGATCACATAGATGCCGTGGCGCTCGGACACCTCCATCAGCTCGTCCATCTCGCAGGGCCAACCGGCCAGATGCACGGCGATGATCGCCCGGGTGCGTGGGGTGATCCTGCGCTCCACATCACCGCGCCAGATGTTTTGGGAGTTTCGGTCTACATCGGCGAAAACGGGAACCGCTCCCGCTGTCACTACGGAGGAGGCAGACGCCAGAAAGGTACGCGAGGTAACGATTACCTCGTCCTGAACGCCATCATGGGTGCCGACTCCCAAGCCCTTCAGAGCCAGGTCTAGCGCCACGGTGCCGTTGGCCACGGCGATAGCATGCTCGGTACCGGCAAAGCGGGCGAACTCACGCTCGAACTCGCGGCCTTCCTGACCAGTCCAGTAATTCACCTTGTTGGAGAGCAGCACACGCTGCACCGCATCGGCTTCCTCTTGGGTGAAAGAGGGCCAGGGGGAGAAGGGACCGTTCAGCATTAATGAAACACCGTATCCAGGATATATCGAATATCACGTCCAAGCGACCAGTAGCGAATATACTCGAGATTCATCTGGACCTTATCCGGCCAGATCACTTCCCGATTATAAGCCTCAGGGTCAGTCTGGACCGCCAGCAACTCTTCTTCATTGCGATACTTAAGCGTGGCGGGTCCAGTAATGCCCGGCCGGATAGATAGCATGACCCGCTCTGCACCTTGTAGGGCATCGGCAAAACCCGGCACATCCGGTCGGGGCCCGACGAAGCTCATGTCGCCGGACAGCACGTTCCACAGCTGCGGCAGTTCGTCGATCTTGGTGCGGCGGAAGAAGCGCCCCAGCGGCGTGATGCGTGGATCACCCGAGCGGGTCACCGTCGTGGTCAGCTCGCGGCTGGGGCGCATGGTCTTGATCTTGACCACGGTGAAGAGGCGACCATCCTTGCCGACCCGGCGTTGGGTGAAGAAGCCATTGCTGCGCGCATCCAGGCTGGCTGCCAGCCAAGCAGGAACAATGAGCCAGAACGTCAAGGCGAGGCCAACAGCTGCCCCCATAACGTCGAAGCCGCGCTTGAGCACGGCCTGGCTGGGAGAGAGACCTTTTGAAAGGTTGGCTTCAACGTTTCCAGCGACCATAGAACACCAGAGAAAGTAGAAAGATCCGTTTTTGCTCGCAACGCTTGGGCATGTCGTCAAAGACCTGGAATGCTTCTTGGGCTAGTCCAACGAGTGCCAGTACATCAGAACGAGAGAAGCGGCGAGAAAGGTCATAGTCCGCCTCATGCCGTGCCTGCTGGAGATCGACGAACGCATTCGAGACTATCACAACACGCTCCTCTGGGCCCTCGGGAAGAAGCCTCCCCAGTGGTTGAACTGGAGAGCCAGGATTCCATCGCACCCAAGCCTGACAGGCCTTCTTCATGTCCGTATGGCCAAGCGCCCGGCCCACCTGCTGGCGCAGCGTGTCCAGCCCTTGCCCTGAAACTACCTCGCGACTTGCCGCATCCACCAGCAAATGAAACAGCGCGTAGTACGCTGAAGAAACTGCTCGCCTCAGACTGGCTTGCCGGGGGCGTCTCGGTTCGTGAGTCGCAAGCTGCCTCGCTTGATTAAGCAAATCCTTGTGCAAGGACACGACCGCTCTCCTTCAGACGTCACCTGCTTCCGATTCACGTACTCTGACGTAGGCCCAGAGGCCCGGCACCTCTTTCGAGAGCAGTTTCCGTATGCGATGTCGTAACTCTGTAAGAGCGGGCTGCAACTCTTCCTGCGGGGGAAATTCCGGTTCGAGAACAATCCATGCCCAAAGCGCCATGTCACCATCTGCATCGAGCTCTTCAGTCAGCTCGATACCCTGCACCCAATCCGGCCGCTCCAATCGTTCTAGTTGGTCTTGCAATGCCTCTAGCGAGGGGATATTGATCACCTGTGCCATCTTGCCTCCTCATCGCAGCCTGCTTGTGCCACGACTCACATAACCGGTTCCTTAACTTGCCCGGCCCTTTCGCGCTGCGATAGTGAAAATTATAGTGCAGCTGGGTTGGCCCACGTCCCAGCCATGAAGATTAACCGCGATAGCCATAACGCTCCAGTGCCTCACCGATCAGGGATTCCAGGCGTTTCACCTCGCCCTCTTCCAGGGAGGCACGCCCCTTGCCGATGCTCTTGCTGGAGACACCGGCAACGGCGCGGCGCAGCTCCTCCTCGGGCACCTCAAGCTCGAGAAACGCCAGCAGCCGCTTCAGCTGCGCCTCGGGGTCGCGCACGAAATCCTCGTAGCGCACGCGGATCACCCGATCGGGCGGCATGTCAGTGAAAGCGGCCTCGGCATTCTCGACGCAGCGTAGCCACTGTAGCGCACAGACCTCATTCAGGCTGTGGCGCTCCAGAATCTCTGGCATGCCGTCGAGGGCCGGCCCCCAGAACGCCAGGCGCTTCTCCCGGGAAAACAGCCGATAGACGCGGCTCCAGAGGTAGCGCGTGCCGTAATACGGCAGGTCCGTCAAGGGAACGAATCGCACCTTTTCCAGCAGGTACGGAATGTCCAGCGTCGCCTGCCAGCGCAGCTTGGCCGAGCCGGTGGTGTCGAGACCATCGCGGTAGATGTAGACATAGCGGGCATCCGGCACAGCGCGATCGACAAAGGGCACGCGAAGGCTGTTGGCACAGGTCTTCTCGACCACCGTATGCGCGTTGTATCGCTGCGCCACCCACTCGAACTGCTTGCGCATATAGCTCTGCACGGCAGGCGTGGCGCGCTCGGCAGGGATCTCGTCGGAGGGATGACGCACGTTGCCGTGGCGCCACAGGTAATTGATCTCGTCACACGGCCAAGTGGCCACGCCCTCGAATTCGCAGAGCACGTCGCGCAGCATGTTGGTGCCGCTCCGTGGGGCACCGATGATGATCACGTTATTGGGTGTCACTCCGTTTCCACCTCGCTTGCTTGCAGCAATTCGACCCACTGCTTGAGTACCACATCCTCGGAAAAGGTATTTTTTGCCTTTTCGCTGGCCCGGCCACGCATGCCAGTCACTTCAGAACGGTCATCGGCCAGGCGCAGCATCAGCTCCGCCAGCGCTTTACTGTCATCGACAGGCACAATGTGGCCATATCCACCCGCGACCACATCAGACGCCAGTTCACTCTCGGGCTCCACGGCCACGATCAATGGGCACCCCTGCTCCAGATAGGTCATGGTCTTGCTGGGGTAGGCGTAGCGATAGACTCCTGGCGTCAGGCTGACAAACCCCGCATCGGCCCGTTGCATGGCTGCCTTGGCAATTTCCACGGGCTGATGGCCAAGGAAGCGTACACGAGCCCCGAGCTCGGAGGCTTTACGTTGCAGCGCCCCCTTGGCGCCCCCCTCACCCATCAGCACGAACTCGATGTCATCCCGGTCCTTGAGCAGCCCCATGGCTTCCACCACGCTATCGAGCCCCTGGAAGCGCCCGATGTTTCCGGCGAACAATACCCGGAAGGTCTCGCCGGACCACTCGAACGGAAGTTCGTCGGGCAGCGCTTTTTCCGCGGGCAGGCTGAAGTTGTTGAGCACCTCGATGGACAATCGCTCGCCACCTCGCCGCTGTCTCAACGTCTTCTCCATGTCGCGGGACAGGACGACAACCGGATCGGCTCGACGGCAGCTCCAGTTATCGAGCCTGCCCAGCACACCGTAGACCACAGGATGTGCGAACTCGCCCGATACCTTGCCCACCTCGGGGTGAATGTCCATGCAGTGATAGATGAAGCGCGCCCCGGTCAGCTTCGCGGCGAGAGCAGCTGCAGCGCCACCCAGTACCGGCGGTGCCGTGGAGATCATGATCACATCGGGACGGCGCGTCATGGCGCGCCAGATCACGGCCCCCCCCAGGCGGATGGCGTTCACCACCCTCGTCAGGGGGCGGCCCGCCTCGCCAGGCAGGGACAGGCGGGTGACGCTGACGCCATCGACGTCATCGCGGCGGGGTCGCTTGGCGATGTCCAACTCCCCCTTGTAGGAGGGCTGGGAAGAGAGCACTTCCACATGGTGGCCTGCATCACGCCAGCTCGCCACGATACGTCGCAACATGGCGGCATAGGGCGGCGTGTCCGGCCAGTAGTAGCGGTGCACGGCCAGCACCCTGAGTGGCCTGCCCAATGCCGTGGAATCAGTCAGTGACTGTGGGTTCGATTCAGCTCCAGTCATAACGACTGAACTCATCCATGTTCCGCCAGCGGTTGGCCAGCTTGGCCGTGCCGGTGATCAGGCGCACCACCCGCTCCGAGGTATTGCGCACCTTGTACTCTTCCGGGATTTCGCGCTGCGTCCCCGAGAACACGTCTCGCGAGGCAGTGGCGATGCGTACACCGTCAAGAAGCCCTTCCTTGCCAAGGCCAGTCAGGGCGATGGCGCCGGTATCCAGCGCTTCGGGGCGCTCGATGGAGCGACGCATGGTCACCGCCGGGAAACCCAGGATCGAGGCCTCCTCGCTGATGGTGCCGCTATCGGAGATGGCGCAGTGGGCGTGCATCTGCAGGTGGTTGTAATCCAGGAAGCCGAATGGCTTGAGGAAGCGGATAGCGTCGCTGTCCTCCGCGAGCCCGAGCTTCTCCAGGCGGTTGCGCGTGCGCGGATGGGTCGAGACCACCACCGGAAAGCCATAAACATCGTGCAGCGCCTGCAGCGCGGCGACCACCTCGCGCAGGTTGTCGCGGCTGTCGACGTTCTCCTCGCGATGCACGCTCACGATGAAATACTTGCCGCGCTCCAGGCCCAGCGTTTCAAGAACCGTGGACTGCTCGATTCGGGGCAGCATGTGCTCCAGCACCTCGCGCATGGGCGAGCCGGTCAGGTAGATGAAGCGATGGGAGAGGCCTTCACTGATCAGGTGCCGCCGGGCGTGCTCGGTGTAGACCAGGTTGAAGTCGGCCAGGTGGTCGACCATCTTGCGGTTGATCTCTTCCGGCACGTTGGCATCGAAGCAACGGTTGCCGGCCTCCATGTGATAGGTGGGAATCTTCATCCGCTTGGCCATCAGCGTGGCGATGGCGCTGTTGGTGTCACCCAGCACCAGTACCGCATCAGGGCGCTCTTCCAGCAGCACCGCCTCGGTCTTGATCAGGATCTCGCCCAGGCTGCGTCCTAGCGACGAAGTGTCGACCTCGAGGAAGTGATCCGGGCGGCGCACCCCCAGTTCCTCGAAGAAGACATCGTTGAGCTCATAGTCGTAATTCTGCCCGGTGTGCACGATCTTGTGGTCCACCACCTGATCGAGAGCGGCCATAACGCGTGAGAGGCGAATGATCTCCGGGCGAGTGCCCAGAATGGTCATGACTTTCATCAAGAGGCTCGCTCAGTCGGAGGCATCAGGGTTCAGCACCGGCTCGAAGTAGGTGTCCGGATTTTCTGGGTCGAAGATCTCGTGGCTCCAGAACATTGTCAGCAGCTCTTCGTCACCGGTGTTGGTGATGCTGTGGGTGTGCAGGGTCGGCATGTCGACGTAGGAAGGCGCATCGCCGCTGACGTGGAACTCCTGGACATGGTCATCCAGCAGGCGCCGGATACGGATTACTGCCTGGCCCTTGACCACCAGGAAGCGTTCGACCTTGTTGAAGTGGTAGTGGTTGCCGCGGGTGATGCCCGGCCTGGTGGTGGAGAGAAACGCCTGGCCACCGTTGCGGTTCTTGACACCCTCGAACAAGGCCCCGCGGTCGTCGCTGTGAAGCTTCAGCGCCTTGGGGTAGTAGCCGGGGTACAGGAAGGAGCGCAGCGTATTGAACAGCTGCAGGTCGAAAGCATCACGCAGATCCGGGATCACGTCACCGGTATAGCTGCGATGCATGTCGACCAGCTTGCCCGCCGCCGCGGCAACGCTCATCGAGCGCCCCTGCAAGCGCAGCTCACCGCTCTGGCCACGCTCGAAGGCGGCCACGATCGCTGTAGCGATATCCTGGGCGTGCAGCACCTCCAACTGGCCGGAACCGTTGATGGCCAGATCCTCGCCTTGGGCAAGCTGATGGCAGAAGGTATGAATCGCCGAGTTGTAGTGGGGGCGCCCCCCCTCGCCGAACACATGGGGCAGCACCAGCTCGGTATAACGGCCACCCGCACGTTCAGACCAATCGGCAAACACTTGGTGGGCTGCCAGCTTGCCACGCCCATAGGGCACATCACGGTTGCGCTGGACGCTGTTGGCATAGAACAGATGCGGCGAGGCGGCAACGCCCTGCAAGGCTTGCATCAACCGCTCGGCCAGCTCACGATTCCCGTACTCTACCCTCTCGTCGCTGTCGCGGTTGATGCCGGCACAATGAATCACCCACTCGACATCTCTCAAGGCATCGGCCAGCGTCGCATCATCATTGAAAGCATGCCGATCCAGCAGCACCAACTCGTCCCGATAGGCTTCTCGAGCGCGCAGATGTAGATGAATATGCCGGCCCAGCAGTCCGTTGGCTCCGGTGATGACGATCTTCATTGAGTCTCCAGATAGGTTGGCGGGCAGAATCAAGCCTCGAGCGCGTCTCGAACTTCGGGCAGCGTCAGCAGCAGCTCCTTGAGCTCCGGCTTGTTGAGCTGATAGGTGTTGTGGGAGTGGTAATCCTCGGCAGCGGCCTCTTCCACGTCACCCTCGGTGAAGTACTTGCCGTAGTTGAGGTCACGGTCGTCGAAGCTCACACGATAGTAATCGCCCATGTCCTCGGAGCGGCGTAGCTCTTCACGGCTGGCCAGGGTCTCGTAGAGCTTCTCGCCGTGGCGCATGCCGATGACGCGCAACTCGTTATCGGCGTCGAACATCTCCAGCAGAGTCTCGGCCAGCAGTTTGACCGTACAGGCCGGCGCCTTCTTGATGAAGATGTCACCCTGATGCGCATTCTCGAAGGCAAAGTTGACCAGCTCGATGGCATCCGGCAGCGAGAGCATGAAGCGCGTCATGCTGGCCTCGGTGATGGTCAGCGGCTTGCCTTCCTTGATCTGCTTGATGAACAGCGGAATGACCGAGCCTCGGGAACACATCACGTTGCCATAGCGCACACAGGAAACCGTGGTCTCCCCCTCCCCCAACTGGCGGCTTGCCGCCTGAGCCGTCTTCTCCATCAGCGCCTTGGTCATGCCCATGGCATTGACCGGCATCACCGCCTTGTCAGTGCTCAGGCAGACCACGCTCTTCGCGCCGGCCTCGACCGCGGAATCGATCACATTCTGGCTACCCAGGATATTGGTCTTCACCGCCTCCAGCGGGAAGAACTCACACGACGGCACCTGCTTGAGCGCCGCAGCGTGGAACACCAGATCCACCCCGCGCATGGCCTTGTCGACGGAGTGCCGGTCGCGCACGTCACCGATATAGAACTTCAGCTCGGGGCGCCCATAGGCAATACGCATCTCGTCCTGCTTCGCCTCGTCGCGGCTAAGGATGCGGACCTCTTTGCAGCCGCGGTCAAGCAGGTAGTTGGCCATGGTCTTGCCGAAGGAACCAGTGCCACCGGTTATAAGAACATTAGTCATAATTCTGCCATGTACTCACAGGGTATCCTCTAAAATTTTATTTACGACGCCAGCAACTTCCATATTGTTATCGAAAAAAATCCTACCTCTCCTTCCCATCTCCACAGTATAGTTTCTTTCCTTATTTACCTTCATTTTCAAAAGGGCATCTACGAGAGACACAGGGGAGCCAACATCGCAGCGAATACCGGCTTTTGCCGTATACTGAACAAAATCACCAAAATCAGAACTCTGCTCTACACTAGCCACCACAGGAATAGCGGATATAAAATAATCCAAAACTTTTGAGGGGAATGTAGGAACATTAACATCAGGAACTGTAACAACCAAGCCAATATCATACCACTTCAAATCTGATAGATAATCTTTTCTATCTTTCACACCATGGTACACAACATTCTCATTCACCAAAGATTCGGCTTCCACCAAGTTTGCTAGATCACCTGCCCCATATACATGAATCTTAATTTTTAGCTTATTTTCATTTAATATCTTACCAGCTTTTAATATGTCTTCAACACCACGCCCTGAAGTTAACTGACCACCAAAAACCGCATGCAAATAGTCACTTTCGCACAAATTTTTACTCCCCGTTCTTGCATCGCGATTTTTTGACCACAAATACACAATCGATTTTTTACCAGCATATCCTATATGATATCTCAAAAAATACTTAAGGTTCGCATCGCTCATAAAGCACATACAATCTTGGCAACTTATAACAAATCTTTCGATGTTTTTTAAAAGACCTTTAAAAGCCAGTGCTCTAGCGCTTAAAAATCCAATCTGCTCATGATGAATAGGGAAGAAATCCCACAAAAACCCAACATTATATCCAGACAATGGCTTGATTTTATCGAGGGCATAAAAGATACACTTAAGAGAAAAAACAGAAGAAGTGAACATAACATCAACTTTCTTTCCACCACATGCTTTTAAAGCGGAAAAGTATAACCAAAAAGAAGCAACAGCATGGAAAAAAACTTTTCCTAAATTAGTAGTACTTTTAACTGGAAACGCAACAACTTTCAAATCTTTATTAATCTGGTGAACTCCCTTACCCCATTCCCCAGAAATATCAAACAATAAAACCAGAACACTCAACCCATTGCTTATAAGACCATATGACAAATCATCAAACAACCAGGGCTTCTTGCCAGTTTTAGAAAAAGTCCTACAAACTATAATAGCATTTTTCTTTTTCATATTAACAATCTTTACCAAGTATGAATTAAGCGGGTGGGGGGGGGGGGGGGGACACCCAGCACCATAAAGGGAAATTT